>NZ_JAAOMA010000003.1:0-257072 GCF_011602385.1 Chromobacterium fluminis
GGTTGATCGCCTTGTTGCGGGTGGGTTTGTCCTTCAAGGGCAAGCTGGTCGCCACCATGATGTTGGGCGTGATCAATTCCGGTTTGCCTTTTCTGCTGTTCGCGCTGGCGGCTCGGGTCTTGCCGGCCGGTTATAGCGCGATCTTGAACGCCAGCACGCCGCTGATGGGGGTGTTGATCGGCGCGGCTTTGTTTGGCGAGCGCATTAGCGCCAATAAGCTGGCCGGCGTGTTGATTGGCTTGGCTGGCGTGGCGGTGTTGACGCGGACGGGGCCTGCTGCGGGGCCGGAGGCGTTGTGGGGCGTGGCGGCTTGCTTGACGGCCACCGCTTGCTATGGGCTGGCGGGGTTTCTGACCAAGCGCTGGATAGCGGACCGCGGCGGCCTGGACAGCCGCGTGGTGGCTTTGGGCAGCCAGCTGGGCGCGGTGGCGTTGCTGTTGCCGTTCATGGCGTGGCAGGCGAGCGCGCAGCCCTTGGCGTGGCCGGCGGCGGGAGCGGAGGTGTGGCTGGCGATGCTGGCCTTGGGCCTGCTGTGCACTTCGCTAGCCTATGTCTTGTACTTCCGCTTGATAGCCGACGTCGGCCCGCTGAAGGCGTTGACGGTGACGTTTCTGATTCCGCCCTTCGGCATTTTCTGGAGTTGGCTGGCGCTGGGCGAGACGGCGACGCTGCCCCAGGCGCTGGGCGGCGCTTTGATCGCGCTGGCGCTGTGGCTGGTGCTGCGGCCGGAAGCGCCGGCGGCGCGCGCCGCCGCGCCGGACGAGGATTGGTCGATCTAGCGGCGGCGCGGACGGGGATTAACTGAGCAGCAGATAGTTGATCGGGCTTTCTCCGCAGGCCGCCAGCCCGCATTCCAGGAATACGGACAGGGCGTTGCCCAGCAGCAGGGCCATGGTCAGGGCGACGCCGGCCTTGGCCAGCCGGCTCAGTTGCGCCGGGGGCTGGCGGTCGAAGCTGTTTTCTCGCTGGCACAGCATCAGCAGCAGCCCGCTGCCGATGAAGACGGCGAAGAAGGCGAGGGCGGCCCAGGTGTAGAAGTGCAGGCCCAGGATGGGTGGGCCGAAGCCGGCGTCGCCCGGGGCGATGTGCAGCAGCACTTGGCGGCCGGCCACGGCGAAGCCGGCGGCGGCGGCCAGCAGCATCATGCCGTAATGACCGGGTTTGTCGCCCAGCAGCACGTTGGCGGCCAGCGCCACCGCGATGGCGCACAAGGCTACGCGTTGCAGCAGGCAGAGCGGGCAGGGCAGTTCATGCTGGGCGAACTGGAAGTAGAAGGCGACGAGCAGCATCAGGTTGATCAGCAACAGGCCCAGTTGATTTAGTTTGCCGGTGAGGTTTTGCGTCATGTCGGGTTCCTCACAGGGAAATGGGCAAGCTGCTGGTGGCGTGGAACTTGAACCAGTACAGGGTGAGCGCGAAGGCCAGGCCCCAGCAGGCGTAGGCCCATTGGCGCTTGCGCAGGATCAGGGCCAGCAGGGAGGCGGCTAGCAGCAGAAACAACAGAGTGTCCATCGGGAAGTCCTTAATGTGGCGAGCCGGCGGAGCCGGCCTGGGTGGTGGTTGCCAATCAATATTAGCGCTTGCTTAATGTTGTGTGAATAGCTTGTTTGCAGGCGGTGGAGCGAAATTCGCCGCTCAATCAGTACATTTGCAATTCGTATCGTATAAAAGGGCGCGGCCGGACGCGATGTCGGGCCGGCCGCTTTTTGCGGCGGGCGGCGGCCCTTGGCAAGCTTTTTGCATTGAAGCTGTTGTTAGCATACGCTCAAGGCCGCCGCCATGTCCGCCTCCGATCCCGCGCCGCTTTACGCGGTGAAAGTCCGCCGCGATTACAACAGCTGGGTAGCGCGCGAGTCGCTGGAGGATTTTGCGCTGCGTTATACCCCGCACGGCTTCCGGCGCTGGTCGCCGTGGCGGGTGGCGCACACCGCGCTGGGCGGCGCCGCCGCCTTTCTGGTGTTGGAGGCGGTGGGCGCGGCGATGCTGACGGCGGGAGGCTTCATCAACGCGGCCTGGGCCATTCTGGCGGTGGGGCTGGTGATTTTGCTCGTCGGCCTGCCTATCAGCGTCTACGCCGCCCGCTATGGCGTGGACATGGATTTGCTGACCCGCGGCGCGGGTTTCGGTTATCTGGGCTCCACCGTCACCTCCTTGCTGTACGCCGCCTTCACCTTTATTTTCTTCGCGCTGGAAGCCGCCATCATGGCGTATGCGCTGGAGTTGGGCTTTGGTCTGCCGCCGGCCTGGGGTTATTTGCTGTGCACCGTGGCGGTGCTGCCGCTGGTGGCTCACGGCGTCACCGCCATCAGCCGGCTGCAAGCCTGGACCCAGCCCTTGTGGCTGGGCTTGCTGTTGCTGCCTTACGGCTTCGTGCTGGCGCGCCAGCCGGAGACGCTGAGCGGGTTCTGGCACTATGCCGGGGCCGAAGGCGGGGCGGGCGGCTTCGATCTGCGCCGTTTTGGTGCGGCCTTCGGCATCGGCATCGCCTTGATCGCGCAGATGGGGGAGCAGGCGGACTATCTGCGCTTCATGCCGCCGCCCGTCGCCGGCCAGCGCCGCCGCTGGTGGCTGGCCTGCCTGGCCGGCGGCCCGGGCTGGGTGTTGCCGGGCATGCTGAAGATGTTGGGCGGCGCGCTGCTGGCCTGGCTGGCCTTGGATCACGGCCTGGCGGACGGGCCGGCGCCGGATCCGGCGCGCCTGTATTGGTTCGGCTATGTCCAGGGATGGGGCGACGGCCGGCTGGCGCTGGCGGCGACGGTGCTGTTTGTGCTGCTGTCGCAGCTGAAGATCAATGTCACGAATGCCTACGCCGGTTCGCTGGCCTGGTCCAATTTCTTCGCGCGGCTGACCCACAGCCATCCGGGACGGGTGGTGTGGGTGGTCTTTAATCTCTTGATCGCGCTCTTGCTGATGGAGCTGGAGGTTTTCCAGGCGCTGGCGCATGTGCTGGCGCTGTTCGCCAATCTGGCCATCGCCTGGATGGTGACCGTGGCGGCGGATTTGGCGATCAACAAGCCGTTGGGGCTGAGCCCGCCGGGCATAGAGTTCCGCCGGGGCTATCTCTACGACGTCAATCCGGTGGGGCTGGGTTCGCTGGTCTTGGCCTCGGCGGTTTCGGTGTCGGCGCATTTGGGGGTTTTGGGCGAGCAGATGCAGCCGCTGGCGCCCTTCCTGTCCTTGCTGACCGCCTTGCTGGCCACGCCGGCGCTGGCCTGGCTCAGCGGCGGCCGTTATTACCTGGCGCGCCGGCCGGCCTTGCCGCCGGCCGCGCCGCAGCGCTGCGCATTGTGCCGCCGCCTGTACGAGCCGCCGGACATGGTGAGTTGCCCGGCGTATCGCGGTTGGATCTGTTCCTTGTGCTGCACGCTGGACGCGCGTTGCGACGACCGCTGCAAGCCCAGGGCGCGGCTGGACGAGCAGTGGCGCGCATGGCTGAGCCGGCTGTTGCCGAGGGCCTGCCGGCCCTATCTGCAGCGGGGCCTGGCCGATTATCTGCTGCTGATGACGCTGTTGCTTGTGGGCTTGGGCTTGTTGCTGGGCGGCTTGTTCTGCCTGGCGCGGGGCCGCCCGGGTTTGGACGCGCTGACCGCGCGGCTGCCGCAGTTGGGCGCGGGCCTGCTGTTGGGCGGCAGCGTGCTGGCGTGGTGGCTGGTCTTGCTGCGCCAGAGCCGGCAGGTGGCGAGGCAGGAGTCCAAGCGGCAGACCCAGCGCTTGCTGCGGGAGATCGCGTCTCACCGCCGCACCGACGCGCTATTGCAAAAGGCGCGCCGCGCCGCGGAGCAGGCCAACCAGGCCAAGAGCCGCTATGTGAGCACGCTCAGCCATGAGCTGCGCACGCCGCTGAACAGCATGTTGGGCTATGCGCAGATCCTGGACGGGGACCCGGAGATTCCGCCGTCGAAGCGGCCGGCGCTGGCGGTGATCCGCCGCAGCGGGGATCACCTGCTCTCGGTGATCGAGGGCACGCTGGATCTGGCGCGGATCGAGAGCGGACGGCTCAATCTGGAGCCGCGGCCGCTGGATTTCGCTGAGTTGATCCGCCAATTGACGGCGATGTTTCAGCTGCAGGCGCGGGAGAAGGGGCTGGGCTTTCGTTTCTTGCCGCAAGGGGAATGGCCGGCCAGGGTGCGCGCCGACGAACGCCGGCTGAGGCAGGTTCTGATCAACTTGCTGGGCAATGCAGTCAAGTTCACCGCGCACGGCGAGGTCAGCCTGGGCCTGCGCTATCAGGGCGAGGTGGCGTGTTTCGAAATTGCCGACACCGGTCCCGGCATCGCGCCGGAGGAGGCCGAGCGCGTGTTCGAGCCGTTTGAACGCGGCAGCGGGGCCGCCGGCCAGAGCGGCAGCGGGCTGGGCCTGACCATTGCGGGGATGCTGACCTCGCTGATGGGGGGCGAGCTGAGGCTGGATAGCCGGCCGGGCGGGGGCTGCGTATTTACGCTGCGCTTGTTCCTGCCGCGGCTGGGCGCCGCGCCGGCGCCGCCCTTGTCGGCGCGCGTCGGCTACCAGGGCCGGCGGCGGCGGGTGCTGCTGGTGGACAATCATGCGCAGGACAGGGAGATGCTGGCCAGCGCCTTGCTGCCTTTGGGCTTCGAGGTGGAGCAGGCCGCCAGCGGCCAGGCTTGTCTGGATCGGCTGGAGCAGGCCGGGACGCTGCCGGATCTGGTGTGCATGGATCTGGCGATGCCGGGCCTGGACGGCTGGGAAACCCTGCGGCGCATCCGTCGTCGGCACGGCGACGCGCCGGCGCTGGCGGTGATTTCCGCCAACGCCTTTGAGCGGGGACAGGATAACGACGCGGGCATCCGCGCCGAGGATTTCTTCGTCAAGCCCATCCGCGTAGAGCGCCTGTTGGACTGGATTGGCCAGCGCTTGGGGCTGGCGTGGCTGAGCGGCGCGGAGCCGGCGCTGCGCTGGCCGCCGGAGGAGGCGCTGGACGAGCTGCGGCAGGCTTTGCGGCGCGGCTACTTGCGCGGCGCGCGCGCCGCCCTGTTGCGCTTGGAGGTGGGCGCGCTGGGCGCGGACCCGGCTTACGCGCCGTTCCTCGCGCGGGCGCGCAGCCTGCTGGACGGCTGCCGGCTGGACGAGCTGCTGCAATGGCTGCCGGGCGCGCCGGCATGAGCGCGCCGCGGCCGGAGCGGGCAACGGCGCTGATCGTCGACGATCAGCCGGAAAACCTGGCCTTGCTGCACGACGCGCTGGATTCGGCCGGTTACCGGGTATTGCTGGCCACGGACGGCGCGGCGGCCTTGCGGCGCGCCGCCGAATGCCGGCCGGACATCATTCTGCTGGACGCGGTAATGCCGGGCATGGACGGCTTCGAGACGGCGCGGCGCTTGAAGGCGGAGGCGGAAACGCAGGCGATTCCCATCGTGTTCATGACCGGGCTCAGCGACAGCGAGCACGTGCTGGCGGCGTTTGCCGCCGGCGGCGCGGATTACGTGGTCAAGCCGCTGCGGCCGGCGGAGGTATTGGCGCGCCTGGCCGCCCATATCGGCAGCGCGCGCCAGCTGTGCCGGGCGCGGCAGGCGCTGGAGGCGTCGGGCCAGGCCTTGCTGGCGGCGGACCCGGCCAGCGGCCGGCCGCTGTGGCTGACCGAGCGAGCGCGCGGTCTGCTGCAGGCCCACGGCTGGTCCGACGCGGCGCTGGCGGCGCGCTGGCGGCCCTGGCTGGGCCAGGCCGAGGCGGGCGAGAGCCTGGCGTTGGAGGGGGGCGACGGCTCGGGCTTGCTGGCGCGGCGGCTGGCCGGGGACGAGTGTTTGCTGGCCTTGAGCGAGAGAGGCGAAGCCGCGGCGCCGCAGCGCCTGATGCGGGCGCTGGGGCTGACTCCGCGACAGGCCGAGGTGCTGCATTGGCTGAGCCTGGGCAAGACCAACCGCGACATCGGCGACATCCTCGGCATGAGCCCGCGCACCGTCAACAAGCATCTGGAGCATGTGTTCGCCCGCCTGGGGGTGGAAACCCGCACCTCGGCCGCGGCGCTGGCCTTGCGCAGCGCCGACGGCGGGTGAGGGGGCATACGTCATGTAACGTATTTCGGCCGGGCGGGCCGGGGCTTAGGCTGATTCTGCAGTGCAACAATCGCTCGCCGGATCGGGCCAGAAGGCCTCCCGGCGTTTCAGGATCGCCCCAGGAGCTTCCCATGTTCATTCGCCCTCATGTCTTGTCTTCCCTTGCGCTGAGCCTGGCGCTGAGCGGCCTCGGCGTCGCGCCGGCCCTTGCCGCCAGCACCATCAAGGTGGGGGTGCTGCACTCCCTGTCCGGCACCATGGCCATTTCCGAAACCTCGCTCAAGAATATGGCGCTGTTCGCCATCGATCAGATCAACGCCGACGGCGGCGTGCTGGGCAAAAAGCTGGAGCCGGTGGTGGTGGATCCGGCGTCCAACTGGCCGCTGTTCGCGGAGAAGGCGCGCCAATTGCTGAGCCGGGACAAGGTGGCGGTGACCTTCGGTTGTTGGACTTCGGTATCGCGCAAATCGGTGCTGCCGGTATTCGAGGAGTTGAACGGCTTGCTGTTCTACCCGGTGCAGTACGAGGGGGAGGAGATGTCGCCCAATGTGTTCTACACCGGCGCGGCGCCCAATCAGCAGGCGATCCCGGCGGTGGAGTACCTGATGAGCAAGGAGGGCGGCGGCGCGCGGCGCTTCTTCCTGCTGGGCACCGATTACGTCTATCCGCGCACCACCAACAAGATTCTGCGCGCCTTCCTCAAAACCAAGGGAGTCAAGGACGCGGACATCCAGGAGGCCTACACCCCGTTTGGCCATAACGACTACCAGACCATCGTCGCCAATATCAAGAAGTTCGCCGCCGGCGGCAAGACTGCGGTGGTGTCCACCATCAATGGCGATTCCAATGTGCCGTTCTACAAAGAGCTGGGCAATCAGGGCCTGAAGGCGGCCGAGGTGCCGGTGATGGCGTTCTCGGTGGGCGAGGAGGAACTCAAGGGCATGGACGCCAAGCCCTTGGCCGGCCATCTGGCGGCCTGGAATTACTTCATGAGCGTGAAGAATCCGGTCAACGCCAAATGGATGGCGGACTACCGCGCCTGGGCGCGCAAGAAGGGCATCGCCGGGGCGGACAAGCTGGTGACCAACGATCCGATGGAGGCGACCTACGTCGGCATCCGGCTATGGGCGCAAGCGGCGCGCAAGGCCGGCAGCACCGATGTGGCCGCGGTGAGCAAGGCCCTGGCCGGGATGCGCCTGGACGCGCCGTCGGGCTATCCGCTGGAGATGGACGCCCGCAACCACCATTTGCGCAAGCCGGTGATGATTGGCGAGATTCAGCCCAACGGACAGTTCTCGGTGGTGTGGAAAAGCCGGAGCGTGGTGCGCGCCCAACCGTGGAGTCCCTACCTCCCAGGCAACGACAAACGGCCGGATGCCCCGGTGAAAAGCAAGTGAGCCGCGAAGGAGTCCGCGATGTCCTGGTGTAAAGCCTTGTCTTGGGCGCTGGCGCTGTGGTGCGCCGCGGCCGGCGCCGGCCCCTTGGCCGACCTGGCCGGCGCGGATCCGGCCGAGCGCGCCGGCTTGATTGAAAGCTGGGCGCCGCGTCCGGACGCGGAGCGCCGCTCGGCGGCGGCAGCGTTGGAGGAGGGCCGGCTATTGCAGTCCGCCGATGGCCTGCGCGTGTTGTGGCTGCGGCCGGACGGCGCGCTCGCCGACGCGGTGTCCGGCCAACCGGCGGCGGGCGACGCCGCCAGCCTGGAGCCGCTGCCGCTGAACAACCGGCTGCGCGGCGCTTTGGCGGTGTTTCACGCGGTTGCTCGCCTGGACGCGGCGGATCCTGTACGGCGGCTGGCCGCGGTCCGCGCGCTGGCGGATAGCGCCAACCCGGCCTTGCTGCCCTTGCTGCGAAACCGGCTGGCGCGGGAGGGCGACGCCGAGCTGCGGCGCGCGTTGGAGCAAGCGTGCGCCCGCTTGTCGCTAGCCAGCCCTGACCCGGCGCAGCGGAGAGCCGCCGCCGCGATGCTGGCGGACAGCGGCGATCCGGCCGCCTTGGCCTTGCTGACGCCTTTGACCGACGCCGCCAGCGAAAGCGACGCCGGGGTGCGCGCCGCCGCGACGAGTGCGCAAGCGGCCATCCGCGCCAGCGTGCAGGTGGACAATTTGCTGGGCGCGGCCTTCGCCGGCCTCAGCCTGGGTTCGGTGCTGCTGCTGGCGGCGCTGGGCCTGGCCATCACTTACGGCCTGCTGGGCGTGATCAATATGGCGCACGGCGAGATGCTGATGCTGGGGGCCTATGTCGCTTATGCGGCGCAAAGCCTGTTCCACAGCCGCTGGCCGGCCGCCGCCGACGCCTATCTGGCGCTGGCCTTGCCGGCGGCCTTCCTGTTCACCGCCGGCGTGGGCATGGCGCTGGAGAGGCTGGTGATCCGCCACCTCTACGGCCGGCCGCTGGAAACGCTGCTGGCCACCTGGGGCATCAGCCTGGCGCTGATGCAGTTGGTGCGAACGCTGTTCGGCGCGCAGAACGTGGCGGTGGCCAATCCCGGCTGGTTGAGCGGCGGCTGGGTCTTGAGCCCGGCGCTGACGTTGCCCTACAACCGCATCGCCGTCATTTTGTTCTCCGCGCTGACGTTGGGCCTGGTCTGGCTGGCGCTGAACCGCAGCCGGCTGGGTCTGTTTGTGCGCGCGGTGACCCAGAACCGGGGCATGGCGGACAGCCTGGGCGTGGCCACCGGGCGGGTGGACATGCTGGCCTTCGGCCTGGGCAGCGGCATCGCCGGCCTGGGCGGGGTGGCGCTGAGCCAGATAGGCAATGTCGGCCCGGATTTGGGCCAAGGCTATATCGTCGACAGTTTCATGGTGGTGGTGCTGGGCGGCGTGGGCCAGTTGGCCGGCGCGGCATGGGGGGCGCTGGGCCTGGGCGTGGCCAACAAGCTGCTGGAACCGGCGCTGGGCGCGGTGCTGGGCAAGATTCTGATCCTGGCCGGCATCATCCTGTTCATCCAAAAACGTCCGCAAGGCCTGTTCGCCCTCAAGGGCCGGGCCGTGGATTAGGAGCCGCCATGCATCTTCCTTACTCTTTGAGGCTCTTGTCCGGCCTGGGCCGCCGGCGCTGGGGCGCGGCGGCGCTGGCCCTGGTCTGGCTTGGCTTGCTGGCGCTGCCCTTGCTGCACGTGTTCGCGCCGGCGGACAGCGGCTGGCGGGTGTCGGCCTATGTTCTGACGCTGGCGGGCAAGATTCTGTGCTACGCGGTGCTGGCGCTGGCTTTGGACCTGGTCTGGGGCTATGCCGGCTTGCTCAGCCTGGGCCACGGCTTGTTCTTCGCGCTGGGCGGCTACGGCATGGGCATGTATCTGATGCGTCAGATCGGCGGCGACGGCGTTTACCAGAGCGCGCTGCCGGATTTCATGGTGTCGCTGGACTGGCGGGCGCTGCCGTGGTTCTGGCAGGGCAGCGAACACCTGGCCTGGGCCTTGTGCCTGGCGGTGGGCGCGCCGGGGCTGTTGGCGCTGGGCTTTGGCTGGCTGGCTTTCCGTTCCCGCATTCGCGGCGTGTATTTTTCCATCATCACCCAGGCGCTGACCTACGCGGCGATGCTGCTGTTCTTCCGCAACGAGACCGGTTTTGGCGGCAATAACGGCTTCACCGGTTTCAAGCGCATCCTGGGCTTCGGCATTGCCGAGCCGGCCACCCGCGCCTGGCTGTTTGTTCTCAGCGCGCTCTTGCTGTCGCTGTCTTTGCTGGGGGCGTTCTGGCTGATGCGCGGCAAGTTCGGCCGCATTCTCACCGCGGTGCGCGACGCCGAATCGCGGCTGATGTTCTGCGGCTATCGGCCGCAGGATTACAAGCTGGCGATATGGGTGTTGTCCGCCATGCTCTGCGGCCTGGCCGGGGCCTTGTACGTGCCGCAGGCCGGCATCATCAATCCGGGCGAGATGTCGCCGGGCAATTCGATAGAGGCCGCCGTCTGGGTGGCGGTGGGCGGCCGCGGCACTTTGATTGGGCCGGTGCTGGGCGCAGTGCTGGTCAATACGGCCAAGAGCTGGTTCACCGTGGCCTTGCCGGAGTATTGGCTGTTCTTTCTGGGCGGCCTGTTCATCGCCGGCACCTTGTTGCTGCCGCGCGGCTTGATGGGTTTGCTGGCGCGAGGCCGCGGCGCGTGAAGCGGCCGCGCTTCTATTTATTTCCCGGATATGCGACATGAATGCAACAGGCGAACATCCCGCTCCGCGTGGACAGTGGGAGGGCGAGGCGGTGGGCTTGTCCCGGCCGTTGACGCCGGGACTGGACATCCGGCACGGACAGATATTGTATCTTGACGATGTCATGGTTGATTTCGACGGTTACCGCGCTTTGAACCGCTTGACGCTGTCGATCGCCGTCGGCGAATTGCGCGTGGTGATCGGCCCTAACGGTGCCGGCAAGACCACGATGATGGATGTGATCACCGGCAAGACCCGGCCGGATGCCGGCAGCGTGTTCTTCGGCCAGACCATAGACCTGCGCCGGCACGACGAGGCCGAAATCGCCCAACTGGGCATAGGGCGCAAATTCCAGAAGCCCACGGTGTTCGAGGCGATGACGGTGGCGGACAACCTGGAGCTGGCGCTGGCCGGGGACCGCACGGTGCGCGCCAGCCTGCGCGCGCGCCTGGGCGCGGTTCAGCGCCGCCGCGTCGACGCGCTGCTGGAACGGGTGCGGCTGCAGGAGCAGCGCGGCCGGCTGGCCGGCCTGCTGTCGCACGGCCAAAAGCAATGGCTGGAGATTGGCATGCTGCTTGCTCAGCAACCCAAGCTGCTCTTGCTGGACGAGCCGGTGGCCGGCATGAGCGACGCCGAAACCGAGCAGACCGCGGAGCTGTTGCTGAGCCTGAAGGGCGAGCACTCCCTGATGGTGGTGGAGCACGATATGGATTTCGTCGCCAGCCTGGGCGGCAAGGTGACGGTGCTGGCCGAAGGCGCGGTGCTGGCGGAGGGAACGCTGAGACAGGTGCAGGCGGACGAGCGGGTGATCGAAGTGTATCTGGGGCGCTGACATGCTGGAAATCGACGGGCTGGAACAGTATTACGGCGGCAGCCGCATCCTGCGCGGGATCAGCCTGCGCGCCGAACCGGGGCAGATCACCTGCCTGCTGGGGCGCAACGGCGCGGGCAAGAGCACGCTGCTCAAATGCCTGAGCGGGCAATTGCCGATACGCGGCGGGCGCATGCTCTGGCGCGGCGAGGACATTGCCGCGCTGGCGCCGCATCAGCGCGCGGCGCGCGGCATCGCCTATGTGCCGCAGGGGCGCGAAATCTTTCCGCGGCTAACAGTGGAGGAAAACCTGCGCCTGGGGCTGGCGCGCTTCTCCGGCGCGGCGGGCCGCCGTTTGCCGGACAGCGTGTTCGAGATGTTTCCGGTGCTTTACGAGATGCGCGGCCGCCGCGGCGGCGACCTGTCCGGCGGCCAGCAGCAACAATTGGCGATTGGCCGCGCGCTGGCCGGGCGGCCGTCGCTGCTGATGCTGGACGAGCCGACCGAGGGCATTCAGCCCTCCATCATCAAGCAGATCGGCGCGGCGATCCGCCAACTGGCGGCCGGACGCGAGATGGCCATCCTGCTGGTGGAGCAGTATTACGACTTTGCCGAAGCGCTGGCGGATCGTTATCTGGTGATGGCGCGCGGCGAAGTGGTGCGCAGCGGCCTGGGCGGGGACATGCAGGCGGACGGCGTGCGCGGACTGTTGGCGATCTGAGCGATGCGCCGAGACGCCGCCGCCATCGGCCTGCCGCCGCCCTGGGCCGCCGAACTGGAACTGGCTTACCAGTGCCGCGACGGACGCACCATTCCGGTGCGGCGCAGGCATTGCGGCCCTTTGCGGGTGCAGCGCCACTTCATCGACGCCGCCGGTCAGTGCCAGCACATCATCGTGCATCCGCCGGGGGGCGTGGCGGGCGGAGACAGTCTGAGCCTGGCGGTGAGTTTGGAGGAGGGCGCGGACGCGCTGCTGACCAGTCCCGGCGCGGCCAAGTGGTACGACGGCTTCGGCCGCCCGGCCAGCCAGCGGCTGGAGCTGAGCTTGGCCCCCGGCGCGCGGCTGGAATGGCTGCCGCTGGAAACCATTCTGTTCGCCGGGGCGGAGGTGAGCATGCAAGGCCGCGTCCGGCTGCAGGGCGACGCCGCGCTGCTGTACGGCGATGTGCTCTGTCTGGGGCGTCCGGCCTGCGGCGAGCGCTTCGACCGCGGCCATTGGCGACAAAGCCTGGACATCGAACGCGACGGCCGGCTGATCTGGTGCGAGCGCGCCGCCTTGGCCGGCGGGGACCGCATGCTGGACGCGGCGGCGGGGATGGGCGGCCAGACCGTGGCCGGCCAGTTGCTGTGGGCCGGGCCGGCGCTGCCGGCGGACTTGCATCAGGCGGTATTGGCGCTGCCGCTGGCGGGCCGCGCCGCCGCCAGCCAGCTGCCGGATGTCTGGCTGGCGCGCTTCATCGGCGACAGCGCCGAAGCCGCCCACCATTGGCTGCGGCGGGCGCGGCGTTTGCTTTACCCGTTCACCCACGGCCGCGCGGCGCAGGAACCGCGCATCTGGGCAACTTGACCTTTCAATGAGAAATGGGACTTCACGATGGAATTGACGCCCAGAGAAAAAGACAAGCTGTTGATCTTCACCGCCGGCCTGCTGGCGGAGCGCCGCCGCGCGCGCGGCCTGAAGCTGAACTATCCGGAGGCGGTGGCTTACATCAGCGCCGCCGTCATGGAGGGCGCGCGCGACGGGCGTAGCGTGGCGGAGCTGATGCATTACGGCGCCACCTTGCTGGGCCGCGAGGAGGTGATGGACGGCGTGGCCGAGATGATCGCCGATATTCAGGTGGAAGCCACTTTTCCGGACGGCACCAAGCTGGTCACCGTCCACCAGCCCATTGTATGAGGACGCCGCGATGATTCCCGGACAGATCCAGGCCGCCGAGGGCGAGATCGAGCTCAACGCCGGCCGCCGCACCCTGACGCTGACGGTGGCCAATACCGGCGACCGGCCTATCCAGGTGGGCTCGCACTATCACTTTGCCGAAACCAACGACGCCTTGCAGTTCGACCGCGAGGCCGCCCGCGGCTGCCGGCTGAACATCGCGGCCGGCACCGCGGTGCGCTTCGAACCGGGTCAGACCCGCAGCGTGGAACTGGTGGAACTGGCCGGCCTGAGGCGGGTGCTCGGCTTTCAGGGCCGAGTAATGGGGGCCTTATGAAAATCAGCAGACAGGCCTATGCCGAGATGTTCGGCCCCACCGTCGGGGACCGGGTGCGCTTGGCCGACACCGAATTGTGGGTGGAGGTGGAGCGCGACTACACCGTGTACGGCGAGGAGGTGAAGTTCGGCGGCGGCAAGGTGATCCGCGACGGCATGGGCCAGGGCCAGGGACTGGCGGCGGAAGTGGCCGACACCGTGCTGACCAATGCGCTCATCCTGGATCACTGGGGCATTGTCAAGGCCGACATCGGCCTCAAGGACGGCCGCATCGCCGCCATCGGCAAGGCCGGCAACCCCGATATTCAGCCCGGCGTCGACATCGTCATCGGCGCCGCCACCGAAATCATCGCCGCCGAAGGCATGATCGTCACCGCCGGCGGCATCGACAGCCACATTCATTTCATCTGCCCGCAGCAGATAGAAGACGCCCTGATGTCCGGCATCACCACCATGATAGGCGGCGGCACCGGGCCGGCCACCGGCAGCAAGGCCACCACCTGCACGCCGGGGCCGTGGCATCTGGCGCGGATGCTGGAAGCGGCGGAAGCCTTTCCGATGAATCTGGGTTTCACCGGCAAGGGCAACGCCAGCCTGCCGGAGCCGCTGCGGGAGCAAGTGCGCGCCGGCGCCATCGGCCTCAAGCTGCACGAAGACTGGGGGAGCACACCGGCGGCGATAGACAACTGCCTGACGGTGGCGGACGAGATGGACCTGCAAGTGGCCATCCACACCGACACCCTGAACGAATCCGGCTTCGTCGAAGCCACGCTGGCCGCGTTCAAGGGCCGCGCCATCCACACCTATCACACCGAGGGCGCCGGCGGCGGCCACGCGCCGGACATCATCAAGGCCTGCGGCTATGCCAATGTGCTGCCCAGCTCCACCAACCCCACCCGGCCGTTCACCGTCAACACCATAGACGAACATCTGGACATGTTGATGGTGTGCCATCACCTGGACCCGGGCATCGCCGAGGACGTGGCCTTCGCCGAAAGCCGCATCCGGCGCGAAACCATCGCCGCCGAGGACATCCTGCACGATCTGGGCGCCTTCGCGATGATGTCCTCGGACAGCCAGGCGATGGGGCGGGTGGGGGAAACCATACTGCGCTGCTGGCAGACCGCGGACAAGATGCTGCGCCAGCGCGGCCCCTTGCCGGGCGACGGCCCCGGCCACAGCAATTTCCGGGTCAAGCGCTACCTGGCCAAGTACACCATCAACCCGGCGTTGACCCACGGCATCGCCCATGAAGTGGGCAGCGTCGAAGCCGGCAAGCTGGCCGATCTGGTGCTGTGGCGGCCTGCCTTCTTCGCGGTCAAGCCCAGCCTGATCCTCAAGGGCGGCATGATCGCCGCCGCCGCGATGGGCGACCCCAACGCCAGCATTCCGACGCCGCAGCCGGTGCACTACCGGCCGATGTTCGGCAGCTGCGGCGCGGCGGTGGCGCGCCGCAGCGTCACCTTTGTCTCGCAGGCGGCGCTGCAGGCCGGCATCGGCGCGGAACTGGGGCTGCGCAAGCGCTTGGTGGCGGTGCGAGGCTGCCGCCATCTGCGCAAGACGGACCTGATCCACAACGATTATCTGCCGCATATCGAGGTGGACCCGCAAAACTATCAGGTGCGCGCCGACGGCCAGCTGCTGTGGTGCGAACCGGCCGAGCGCCTGCCGCTGGCGCAGCGCTATTTCTTGTTTTGAGAGGATGCCATGTTGCTGCTGACACGCCGCGCCGACGATGCGAGCGCCTGGGACGATGAGCTGCTGATGAGTTGCGAACTGCGAGGCAAGCGCCGGCTTCGCACCCGCAGCGCCGCGGGGGAAGACTGCGGGCTGTTCCTGGAACCGGGGCCGCCGCTGGCCGACGGCGAAGTGCTGCAGGCCGAGGATGGCCGCCGGGTGCGGGTAGTGGCCGCACCGGAGGCCTTGCTGCATGTCAGTTGCGCCGACGCCATGGCCTTGACCCGCGCCGCCTACCACCTGGGCAACCGCCATGTGCATCTGCAAGTGGGCGAGGGCTGGCTGAGGCTGTTGGACGACGAGGTGCTGGCGCGGATGCTGGAGCAGATGGGCGCGCAGGTGCGAAAAATCGACGCGCCGTTCCAGCCGGAGTCCGGCGCTTACGGCGGCGGCCACCATCACTCCCACGGCAAGGAGGCGGCCTTCCAATATCCGCCGCGGCTGCATCAGTACGGCGCGGCATGAGCGCGCTGTCGCGGCTGCAACTGCTGCGGCTGGCCAGCCCGGGCCTGCCTATCGGCGCTTATAGCTACTCGCAAGGGCTGGAGAGCGCGCTGGAATTGGGCCTGGTGCGTGACGCCGCCAGCGCCGCCGCCTGGCTGGGCGATGTGCTGCAAGGGCCGCTGGCCCGTTTCGAGGCCGCGCTGCTGGCTCAGGCTTGGCGCGCGCTGGCCGCCGACGATCAGCCGGCGCTGGCGCGGATCAACCTGCAATTGCTGGCCAGCCGCGACAGCCGCGAATGGCGGCAGGAAACCGTGCAGATGGGGTATTCGCTGCGCCGTTTGCTGCAAGCGTTGCCGGAATGCGCCGGTTTGCCGTGGCCGGCTGGCCTGGAGCAGCCGGAGCTGGCGCTGCCCGCGGTTTGGGCGCAGGCGGCGCGCGCCTTGGGCGTGGACGAGGCCGGCGCGGTGGACGCTTACCTATGGGGCTGGCTTGAGAACCAGGTCACGGTTCTGCTCAAGGCGATGCCGATGGGGCAGACGGCCGGCCAGCAGTTGTTGTCGGCGCTGCTGCCGGCCGTGGCCGAGGCCGGCGCCGAGGCGCGGCGACTGCCGGCGGACCAACTGAGTAATTTCGCCCCCGGCCTCGCCTGGGCGGCGATGAAGCATGAAACCCAGTACAGCAGGCTGTTCCGGTCTTGAGCCGGCGGCCGCGATCTCAAGGAGAAAGCAATGAACACGACAGGACTCGCCCAGGGCCGCGGGCCGTTGCGGGTGGGCATAGGCGGGCCGGTGGGCTCCGGCAAGACTCACCTGACCTGGGCGCTGTGCGCGGCGCTGCGCGATAAATACAATGTCGCCGCCGTGACCAACGACATCTACACCCAAGAAGACGCGCAATTCCTGGTCCAGCACCAGGCGCTGGCGGCGGATCGCATCATCGGCGTCGAGACCGGAGGCTGCCCGCACACCGCCATCCGCGAAGACGCGTCCATCAATCTGGAGGCGGTGGCGCGGCTGAACGCCCGCCATCCGGGCCTGGATATCGTCTTCATCGAAAGCGGCGGCGACAATCTGGCCGCCACCTTCAGCCCGGAGCTGTCCGATCTGACGCTGTACGTGATCGACGTGTCAGCCGGCGACAAGATTCCGCGCAAGGGCGGGCCGGGCATCTGCAAGTCGGACCTGCTGGTGATCAACAAGATAGATCTGGCGCCACTGGTGGGGGCCTCGCTGGAGGTGATGGCGCGCGACGCCGGCCGCATGCGCGGCGAACGGCCCTTCGTGTTCTCCAATCTCAAGCTTGGCCAGGGGCTGAACGACATCATCGCCTTCATCGAAACCCAGGGCATGCTGCAACTTGACGTCTCGGGAGCTGAAAATGACCTTTCTGCGTAAATTCACGCCGGCCGCGCTGGCGCTATTGCTGGCCAGCGGATTGGCCCAGGCCCACCCCGGCCACGCCGTCGCCGGCTTTTCCAGCGGCCTGGCGCATCCGCTTGGCGGGTTGGACCACCTCTTGGCCATGTTGGCGGTGGGCTTGTGGTCGTGGCGGCTGGGCGGCGCGGCCCGCTGGCAAGGCCCGTTGACCTTCATGGCCATGTTGGCCGTTGGCGGCGTCCTGGGCTGGCTGGGCGTGAGCGCTGCGGCGCTGGAAAGCGGCATCGCCGCCAGCGTGATTGCGCTGGGCCTGCTGCTGGCCTTCGCCTTGCAGCCGCGGCGCGGCCTGGCCTTGGCGGCCATTGCCGGCTTTGCTTTGCTGCACGGCATCGCTCATGGTCAGGAGATGCCGCACGATGCCTCCGGCCTGGCTTACGCCGCCGGTTTCGTGCTGGCTTCCGGCCTGTTGCACGCGGCCGGCTTGTTGTTGGGGCGAACGGAAGCGCGTTTTGCGCTGGGCGAACGGCTGGGCCGCCTTGTCGGTGGCGGCATCGCCCTGTGCGGCGCGCTGATACTGGGGGGCTGGGTCTAGATACGCGGCAAGGCGGGCGGCGGCGGGTAAGCGGTCATATGTCTTGTTTGCAAACGAAAAAACGCCGGCTTGCCGGCGTTTTTCGCTGAGACGGCCAGGGGTCGGTTCAGACCTCCGCGTTGCTGTGGGCGACTACGTTGAAGCCTTCCTGCGGGCTGGGCGGCACGAAGTAGCGGGTGATGTGATCGAACTCCGCCTCGCTGACGCTAAACGGGTGGGCGCCCTTGGCGTTGCGCTGACGCAGTCGCGCCTTGCAGGCATCGTCGCTGATGTCCAGAAGATGCAACTCATGGGCGGCGCCGCTGGCGTCGATCAGCTCGCGCATCCAGCGGCGGCTTTCCAAGGTGTTGGCCGGCATGTCCAGCACCACGGACAGGCCTTGGCGCAGCAGGGCGGCGACGTGGGCGGTCAGCGCCTGTTTCAGCGATTGCGAGCGGCGCACGTAGTCGGTCATGGTGCGGATCTCGCCCGGGTAGAGCTGGGCCAGCCATTCGTCCTCGCTGATCAGTACGGTGCGAGCTTGTTTGGCCAGGTTGCGGGTCAAGGTGGACTTGCCTGCGGCGATTTTGCCGCAAACCAGATGCAGCGTCGCCGCGGCCGTGTCTTTGGATTGTTCATTGCTAGGCATGGCAGTCTCCTGGTGGTGGCTCATATGAAAAAACCCGCCGTGCGGGCGGGTTGCCGGGCTTCGTCTGGCCGCGCGCTAACCCGCCCCGAAACGGGCGTCAATCCAATCTTGGCTGGCATAGGGGACGAAACGGCGCATAGTGGCCTTATGGTCGCCGCTTGAGGCGGGCTTGTCAAACCGAGGGGGCGGGCCGGCCGCCGCAATATCCGGTAGACTGCGCCGATGTGCGTCAATTATCTATGCCCCCATCCCGATCAACTGCCGCTGTTCGGCGTGGAGGCCGGCGAGCTGGTTTGGCAGGAAGAAGCCTGGCAGGACTACGCCGCTCCCTTCGTCGTGGCCGGCCGCCAGGGCCTGGAACTGCGGCTGGGCAATTACGGGCTGGTGCCCAAGCGCCATCAACCGGACGGCATGCGGCTGTCCACCACCAACGCGCGCTCGGAAACCGTGGCCGAGCTGAAAAACTTCCGCTACCCGTGGCGGGCCGGCCAGCGTTGCCTGGTGCCGATGCGGGCCTTCTTCGAACCCTCGTATGAAACCGGCCGCGCGGTGCGCTGGCGAATCGGCCTGGCCGACGATGCGCCGTTCGCGGTGGCCGGGTTGTGGCGGGCGTGGTCTGAGCCGGACGGCTCGATCAGTCACGCCTTCACTCAGTTGACGGTAAACGCCGAGGCGCACGCGCTGATGTGCCGCACCCACAAGCCGGAGGACGAAAAGCGTTCGCTGGTGATTGTGCGGCCGGAGGATTACCAGGCCTGGCTGACGGCGCGTCGCCCGGACGACGCGCATCGCTTGCTGCGTTTGTTTCCGGCGGAAGAGATGCGCGCGGAGGATGCGCCGCTGGCGCCGCGCGAGGGCGCGATCAAGCCGACGCCGCAGCTGCTGCCGCGGACGCTGGGTTTGTTTGATTAAGATTCCGTTCACGATCTGTCGCGTTGAGCTCGGTTTTGCAATGCCGATGCCCCGGCAGAGCGAAACTTTGGACCGGTCATCAGAGTCCTAAAGCTTCGCTCTGCGGCCTGAATGCATCCTGTTCGGGTTTATTGAACCCAAGTGCCTGCTGAGTCATCGGTGTTTAAGCCGAAACGGTTGGCAGTCAGGTTTCAGGCCGGCAGGACTCATCTCCAAAACCTAAGTGAGTAAGCATCTTGTTTTCATTTGAGCCGGTTTCCGAAAAAGATTTGACCATGGTCATGGCTTGGATCGACAGCCCGCATGTCAAGGCGTTTTGGGACAACAGTCCGGAACATAGGGAAGACATCAAACAGTTCGCGACAGGCCGGCGTGTTAAGTCCAGTTATTTTGACGGCGTGTTTAGCTACTGGATAGGCAAATGCGACGGCAGTCCTTTTTGTCTTGTAATGACGTCGCCTATCTCGCAAGAGGATGACATTCCCTCCCTTTGGCGGGATTTTCTATCCGCCACGGGCAAAACCTTCAGCATCGATTTCTGCATTGGCAATGAGTCTTTTGTCGGCAAGGGTTTGGCCGCCGGCGCCTTGGAAGGCTTTCTGGCTTTCTTTACATCCAATGTCGAGCCTGAGGCGCATGTTTTTCTGATTGATCCGGATGAGGAAAACGCCAAGGCCCAGCATGTTTACGCCAAGGCGGGGTTCAAGCTGGCGGGGAGTTTTGACATGCCTTCCGGGTATTTTTCGGGAAAGCCGACCCATTTAATGATCAAAATAGCGAGTGATTAAGCGGTGGCGCCGTTTTCAAGTTCACTCGATAGGCCTGCGCGAGACCGGGGTGGTCTTGTTGAATCAGGACTGCCCTGGCCGTCAACTCGCCGCCGCAAAGCGGCTCCTAAGAACCTCCTGTTCATAGTCTGCTGCACTTCAGCGATACGGCGTTGAAAGCGGCTTCAAAATGCTCTTGTACCGTGTGTACACTCCGCTTTTTCAGCCGTTTTCGCCTTGTCTTGCCCTAGCTCGCGAGACTTTGAACAGGCTCTAAAAACCGAAGGATCGGGAATGTCCCCTGTGGCGGTGCGGCGAGCGCCGCATCAGGGGCTTGGCATCTCTAGATCATCGCTTTCGGATCCACCCACTGGTCAAACTGCTCCGCCGTCACATAGCCCAGCTCCAGCGCCGCCTGCTTGAGGGTGCCGCCGTTGGCGTGGGCCAGCTTGGCGATGGCGGCGGCCTTGTCGTAGCCGATGTGCGGATTCAGCGCGGTGACCAGCATGAGCGATTGCTCCAGCAATTGCTCGATGCGAGGGCGGTTTGCCTGCATGCCGCGCACGCAATGATGGTTGAGGCTGTCCATGCCGTCGGAGAGCAGGCGCACGCTTTGCTGGAAGTTGTGTGCGATCAGCGGCTTGAACACGTTCAGCTCGAAGTTGCCCGACGCCGCGCCGATGGACAAGGCCACATCGTTGCCCAGCACCTGGCAGCACAGCATGGTCATCGCCTCGCACTGGGTGGGGTTGACCTTGCCCGGCATGATGGAGCTGCCCGGCTCGTTTTCCGGAATCAGCAGTTCGCCCAGGCCGCTGCGCGGACCGGACGCCAGCCAGCGGATGTCGTTGGCGATCTTGATCAAGGCGGTGGCCAGTTGCTTGAGCGCGCCGTGCGAGTGCACCAGCGCGTCGTGTCCGGCCAGCGCGGCGAATTTATTGCCGGCGCTGACGAAGGGCAGGCCGCAGGCGCGGTTGAGTTCGGCCGCCACGCGCGGGCCGAATTCCGGGTGGGTGTTGAGGCCGGTGCCCACGGCGGTGCCCCCCACGGCCAGTTGGTAAAGGCCGGGCAACGCGGCGCGGACGGCGTGTTCCGCCTGTTCCAGCTGATCCACCCAACCGGACAACTCCTGCCCCAAGGTCAGCGGGGTGGCGTCCTGCAAGTGAGTGCGGCCGATCTTGACGATGTCGGCGAAGGCGGCCGTTTTGTCCAGCAGCGCGGCGCGCAGCCGGCTCAGCGCCGGCAGCAGCCGGTCGTGCACCGCGCGCGCGGCGGCCACATGCATCGCGGTGGGATAGATGTCGTTGGAGGATTGGCCGCGGTTGACGTCGTCGTTGGGGTGGACGAGCCGGCCGGGGCCGCGCTCGCCGCCCAGCAGTTCCGAGGCGCGGTTGGCCAGCACCTCGTTCATGTTCATATTGGTTTGCGTGCCGGAGCCGGTTTGCCATACCGACAAGGGGAAGGCGTCCGGGTGTTTGCCGGCCAGCACTTCGTCGGCGGCGGCGACGACGGCATCGGCCTTGTTCGCCGGCAGCTTGCCCAGCTCGCGGTTGGCCAGCGCGGCGGCGCGCTTGACCTGGGCCAGCGCCAGGATCAGTTCCGGCGGCATGGTTTCGTTGGAGATGGCGAAGTGGCCGAGCGAGCGCTGGGTTTGCGCGCCCCACAGCGCGTTGGCGGGGACTTCGATGTCGCCGAAGGAATCGTGTTCTATTCTGTGTGTCATGGCATGCCTTTCGCACGGGAATGAGGTTTCGATTGTATGCTAAATGCAAGTTAAGGACTGAACCATTGACCTGTTTTAGGGTCTGAATACGAGGCGGAGCACCTCGGACAGGCCGCTTTTCGAGGTGCTCCCATCGTTTTCGTCTTTGAGAGCGTGTTTGCGGTCTTGCGAGCTAGAGCGAGACAAGGCGAAAACAGCTGAGAAAGCGGAATGTGCATGGGGTACATGAGCATTTCGAAGCTGTACTCGCCGCGTCAGGTCTGATGAGTCGCATCAGATCGTCAACAGGTTCTTGGCTTGCATCTTGGCTTTCAACAGGAGTCCACCATGTCGCTTCGTTCCGAATCCACTTTGCGTTCCTTTCCCCTGGCCTCGGGCCAGTCCTGTCAATTCCATTCGCTGCCGGCGCTGGCGGAGCTGGGCGTCGGCGATGTCGGCCGGCTGCCGGTGTCGCTGCGCATCGTGCTGGAGTCCTTGCTGCGCCATCTGGACGGCCAGCGCGTCAGCGAGGAGCATGTGCGCCAATTGGCCGGCTGGCGGCCGCAGGCGCCGCGCAGCGAGGAGATCCCTTTCGTGGTGGCGCGCATCGTGCTGCAGGATTTCACCGGGGTGCCGCTGCTGTGCGATCTGGCGGCGATGCGCTCGGTGGCCGAGCGCTTCGGCAAGCCGCCCAAGCGCATCGAGCCGCTGGTGCCGGTGGACCTGGTGGTGGACCACTCGGTGCAGGTCGACCACTTCCGCGAGAACAACGCTTTGGACCTTAACATGAAACTGGAATTCCGCCGCAACGCGGAGCGCTACCGTTTCATCAAATGGGGGATGCAGGCCTTTGACACCTTCAAGGTGGTGCCGCCGGGCATAGGCATTGTGCACCAAGTGAACCTGGAATATCTGGCGCGCGGGGTGTTGAGCAAGGATGGGGTGTATTACCCGGACAGCCTGGTGGGTACGGATTCGCACACCACCATGATCAACGGCCTGGGCGTGGTGGGCTGGGGCGTGGGCGGCATCGAGGCGGAGGCCGGCATGCTGGGCCAGCCGGTGTATTTCCTGACGCCGGACGTGGTGGGCGTGCATTTGAAAGGCAGGCTGCGCGAGGGCGTGACCGCCACCGACTTGGTGCTGACCGTGACCGAGCTGCTGCGCAAGGCGCAGGTGGTGGGCAAGTTCGTGGAATTCTACGGCGCCGGCGCGGCCTCGCTGACCTTGCAGGACCGGGCCACGCTGGCGAATATGGCGCCGGAGTACGGGGCCACCATGGGCTTCTTCCCGCCGGACGAGCAGACCGCAACCTATCTGACCGCCACCGGGCGCAGCGAAGCGGAGGTGGACGCGTTCCGTCGCTATTTCCAGGCGCAGCAGATGTTCGGCATGCCGCAAGAGGGCGACATCGATTACAGCAGCGTACTGGAACTGGATCTGGCCACGGTGGCGCCCAGCGTGGCCGGGCCGCGTCGTCCGCAGGACCGCATCGCCTTGCCGGAGCTGAAGCAGCGTTTCACTGAGCTCTTGCATCAGCCGGCCAAGGCCGGCGGCTACGGCAAGAACGAGGCAGGCGGGTTCAGCGGCAAGCTGCGCCACGGCTCGGTGCTGATCGCGGCGATCACCTCCTGCACCAACACCTCCAACCCGGGGGTGATGCTGGCCGCCGGCCTGCTGGCGCAGAAGGCGGCGGCGCGAGGGCTGAGCGTGGCCGGCCATATCAAGACTTCGCTGGCGCCCGGCTCGCGGGTGGTGACGGACTACCTGGGCAAGGCGCATTTGCTGGCGCCGCTGGAGCAACTGGGTTTCCGCGTGGCCGCCTACGGCTGCACCACTTGCATCGGCAACGCCGGCCCGCTGGAGCCGGAGTTGGAGAACGAGGTCAGCGGCCAGGATTTGATCTGCGCGTCGGTCTTGTCCGGCAACCGCAACTTCGAGGCGCGCATCCATCCGGCGATCAAGGCCAACTTTCTGATGAGCCCGCCGCTGGTGGTGGCCTTCGCCATCGCCGGCCGGGTGGACATCGATCTGGAGCATGAACCGCTGGGCGTTGGCGTGGATGGCAAGCCGGTGTATCTGCGCGATGTCTGGCCCAGCCAGCAGGAAGTGGGCGAGGCTTTGCTGCAAGCTACGGACGCGGCCACTTACCGCCGGCTGTACCAGGATTTCGCCAGCGGCAACCCCTTGTGGAACGATATCGCCGCCAGCGTGGGCGAGGTCTACGGTTGGGAGCCGTCCAGCTATATCGCGGAGCCGCCGTTCTTCCAGGATTTCGCGATGCAGCCCACGGCGCAGCCGCCCATCCGCGGCGCGCGCGCCTTGGCGATCTTCGGTGATTCGGTGACCACCGACCACATCAGCCCGGCCGGCTCGATCAAGCCCAGCTCGCCGGCCGGCCTGTATCTGCAGGCGCAGGGCATCACGCCCGGCGATTTCAATAGTTACGGCTCGCGGCGCGGCCATCACGAGGTGATGATGCGCGGCACTTTCGCCAATGTGCGCATCCGCAACCTGATGCTGGCGCCGGATGCGGACGGCAAGCCGGTGGAGGGCGGGCTGACCCTGCTGCAGCCGGACGGCGATCAGATGTCGATTTACGACGCGGCGATGGCCTATGTGCGCGCCGGCACGCCGACGCTGATTTTCGCCGGCGAGGAGTACGGCACCGGTTCCAGCCGCGACTGGGCGGCCAAGGGCACGCGCTTGCTGGGCGTGCGCGCGGTGGTGGCCAAGAGCTTCGAACGCATTCACCGTTCCAATCTGGTGGGCATGGGGGTGTTGCCGCTGCAGTTTCTGGACGGCGACAGCGCCGCCGGCCTCAAGGGCGACGAAACCTTTGAGCTGCGCGGGCTGGAGGAGGGCATCGCGCCGCAGCAGCGGGTGCGCCTGCTGATCCGCGACGCCGCCGGAGGCGAACGCGAACTGCCCTTGCTGTTGCGCATCGACACGCCGGTGGAGGTGGATTACTACCAACACGGCGGCATCCTGCCTTACGTGCTGAGGCAGTTGCTGGCCTGAGCGCCGTATTTTGAACGGCGCTTAATGAACAACAGCCGCTTTGAGCGGCTGTTGTTCATTGGCGGAGCAGCGGGATTCAGCTGCGGCCCAGCTTGAAGTTCTGCCACAGCCGGCCGTAGATGCGCAGGGTGTCCTGGCCGACGCTGCGCTGGATGAAGCTGTTTTTCAGGTCTTCGGCATTAGGGAAGATCGAGCGCTCATTCAGGTATTGTTTGCCGACGAATTGCCGCGCCGGCAGGCTGCCGGGGGCGAAGGTCACGGTATTGGCGTTGTCCGCGGCGATCTTGGGGTCCAGGCTGTAGTTGATGAAGGCCAGCGCGTTGGCCACATTCTTGGCGTCCTTGGGAATGGTCATGCTGTCCACCCAGATGGCCACGCCCTGTTTGGGCATCAGCGGCAGCACCTTGACGCCGTTCTTGGAATCCGCCGCGCGGCGTTTGGCGATGTTGAGGTCGCCGCCGTAGCCCATGGCCAGACAGACTTCGCCGCTGGCCATGTCGTTGATGTAGCCGGAGGAGGAGAAGCGGGTGACGCTGGAGCGGATGGCGTTGAGCTGCGGCATGATGGCGCGGTAATCGGCTTCCTTGGTGCTGCCCGGGTCCTTGCCGAAGTAGTGCAGCGCCATCGGGAAGAATTCGGACGGGGAGTCCAGAATGCTGACGCCGCAGGATTTGAGCTTGGACACGTATTCCGGTTTGAACAGCAGGTCCCATTCATTGGCCGGCAATTTGCCGCCCAGCGCCTTTTTCACTTTTTCCTCATTGATGCCCAGGGTGATCACGCCCCAGAAATACGGCACCGCGTATTTGTTGCCCGGGTCCGACACTTCCATCATTTTCAGCAGCGCCGGATCTATGTTCTTGTAATTGGGAAGCTTGCTCTTGTCCAGCGGCTGAAACAGGCCGGCCTTGATGCCCAGGCCCAGCACATTGTTGGACGGCACCACCAGGTCGAAACCGGAGCGACCGGTCATCAGCTTGGCGTTGAGGGTTTCCATGCTGTCGTAGACGTTGTAATTGACCTTGATGCCGGTTTGCTTGCTGAAGGCCGGCACGGTGGTGGGGGCGATGTAGTCGGACCAGTTGTAGACGTTGACGGTATTGGCCTGAGCGAGGCCGGCGCCGGTCAGGCCAAGCGCGAGCAGGCCGTGCTTCCAAGTGTTCATGTTCTCTTCCTTCTCTCTCTTTGCGTGGTTCTTGCGATGCGTGTGGCCGGTGGGCCCGGCTCTGGCGCAAGGCGCCGGCGCGGGCCGGATCTTGCCGAGCCAGCATATCGCCCCAAGTGGGTGGCGTCTATTATTTTTGCCATTTGATGTTTTTGTGTTAATTATCTGCGTACTCCATGCAACCCCGCCTGACGCGCGCGGTCCTGCCATAAGCGGGGCCGGCCGGCGGACACGGCGGGACGCGCGCATTCGCGTTGGTGCTTGAGCGCCGACGCGGACAAAGATAACAAGGCGAGGGCCGACGTTGCGACGCGGTCCCGACAAAGGAGATGCACCATGCGTAATGTTGACAACGCGCTGCCGGCCCCGGACGGGGGTGGCTTGAGCGCCAAGGGTTTGCCCGCCGGCTCCATCGGCATTCTCGGGCTGGTGGTGATTGGGATTTCCGTATGCGCGCCGGCGTACACGCTGACCGCGTCCCTGGGGCCGGCAGCCACCCAGGTGGGCAAGCAGATGCCGGCGGTGTTTTTCGTCAGCTTCATTCCCATGCTGTTGGTGGCCATAGGCTACCGCGAGCTGAACCGCGAAATGCCGGACGCCGGGACGTCCTTCACCTGGGCCACGCGGGCCTTTGGGCCATGGATAGGCTGGATCGCCGGCTGGGGGCTGGTGGTGTCCACGGTGCTGGTGCTGTCCAACACCGCCGCGGTGGCGGTGGACTTCATGTATCTGGCGCTGGGCCAGGCCTTGGCGCGGCCGGACATTGCGGCGCTGCCTGACGACGCGGTCGTGAACATCGCCTCCTGCCTCAGCTTCATGGCGGTGGCCACCTGGATTTCCTGTCGCGGTCTGCAATCCACCAAGCGGGTGCAATATGTGTTGGTGTCGTTTCAGGTGTTGGTGCTGGCCTGGTTCGCTTGGGCGGCGTTCAGCGCCGCCGCCGACGGCGGCCATCCGTATTCCATACCGGTGGAGTGGAGCTGGTTCAATCCCTTCGCGGTGGAGAGCTTTTCCCAATTCGCCGCCGGGGTGGCGGTGTCCATCTTCGCCTATTGGGGCTGGGATACGGTGGTGACCATCAGCGAGGAAACTACGGGCGATAGACGCGCCAATCTGTCCGGCAAGGCCGCCACGCTGGTGATGGTGCTGCTGGTGGGCTCTTATGTGCTGATCAGCGCGGCGGTGGTGTCCTTCGCCGGCGTGGGCACCGACGCCACGGGCCTCGCCAATCCGGCCATCGCGGCCAATGTGTTCACCGCGCTGGCCGGGCCGGTGATGGGGCCGGCGGCCATCTTGCTGTCGCTGGCGGTGATGTCCAGCTCCGCCGCGTCCTTGCAATCCACCTTTATGTCGCCGGCGCGCACCATGCTGGCGATGGGCCATTATCAAGCGCTGCCTGCCAAGTACGCGGTGGTGGAGTCCCGCTTCAAGGCGCCGGCTTACGCCACCGTGGTGTCCGCGCTGGTAGCCTCTGTGTTTTACGCGGTGATGCGGGTGGTCAGCGAGAACGTACTGTCCGACACCATTACCGCTCTGGGCATGATGGTGTGCTTCTATTACGGCCTGACGGCCTTTGCCTGCGTCTGGTATTTCCGCAAGCAGGCGCTGACCTCAGCGCGCCATTTCCTGCTGCGCGGCCTGTGCCCGGGCTTGGGCGGCATCCTGCTGTTCGTCGCGCTGATCCGCACCACGCTGGACAGCATGGACCCGGCCTTCGGCAGCGGCTCTCATATTGGCGGCCTGGGCCTGGTGTTCATCCTGGGCGTGACGGTGGCGCTGGCGGGCTTGCTGGTCATGTTGTACATGTATCGTCAATATCCGGCCTTCTTCCGCGGCGAGGTGCTGAAGAAGGGCACGCCTGTGTTCAGCTTCGACGAAAAGGTTTGAGCGGCGGTTTAGGGCGCGAGCAAATGAAAAAGCCGCCCGGAAGGGCGGCTTCGACATGGTCGGTGAGATGGTTCAGATGCGGAAGAAACGCACCGCCTGATGCAGGTTCTGGGCGATGTCGGACATCGAGCGCGAGCTGTCCGCCACATTGCTGACGATGGCGGTGTTTTCCTCGGCCATCTGCGCCACTTTTTCCATATTCTGCGCGATCTCGGTGCTGGCCAGCTTCTGCTCCTGCACGGCGCTGACGATGGTGCCGGTGCTGTCGGTGGACTTGGCCACCGCTTGTTCGCCTTCCTGCAAGGCGTTTTCCACGGTGGAGACAAAGGACTGGCTGCTGCTGAGAGAAGCAAGGCTGCTGGTGATGGCGTCTTCCAGTTCCACCGACTGGGTGCCCAGCACATGGGTGACCTGATCGATTTCCTTGGCGGATTCAGCCGAGCGCTCGGCCAGTACGCGCACTTCGTCGGCCACCACGGCGAAGCCGCGGCCCAGTTCGCCGGCGCGGGCGGCTTCGATGGCGGCGTTGAGCGCTAGCAAGTTGGTTTGGTCGGCGATGTCGCGCACCTGGCTGGTCATGCTGGTGATCTTGCGGGTGTTGGCGACGAAGTTCTTCACCGCTTCGGCAATGCCGTTGACGGCTTTCTCGACATTGTTGACTTCCTTGATCAGCAAGCTGAGTTGGGCGGTGCCGTTCTTGGCGGTGACCAGGCTGGTTTGCGCGTGTTCGCGCACTTCCTGGGCGGCCTCGGCCACGTGGCTGATGCTGACGGTCAGTTCCTCCACCGCGGCGGCGGAACTGGCGGCGGCCTGGCTTTGCTGGTGGGAGGCGGTCAACACTTGCTCGGCGGATTCGGACAACTGGCTGGCCACGCTATTGGCTTCTTCCGCGCCTTGCTGGACGTTGCCGATGGCTTTCACCAGTTGTTCGCGCATATCGGCCAGCGCGGCGATAACCTGGGCGGGCTCGTCCTTGCCGTCCGGCTGCAGCTCGATGCGCAGATTGCCGGCGGCCACTTCGCGAGCGGCCTCCACCGCGATGTTCAGCGGGCGGGTGATGGAGCGGGTCAGCAGCCAGCCTATCAGCACGGCCGCGGCCAGGCAGATGGCGGTGATGGTTAGCGCGGTGGCGCGCACGGCGGTGGCGCTGGCCTCTGCTTCCTTGCGGCTGTCTTGGGCGCGGTCGGCCAGCGCCTTGCTGAGGGCTTCCACCTTTTGTTCCAGCTGGTGGATCAGCGGGCGGTGCTCCCCAACCATGAAGGCTTCTGCCTCTTTGTTCTGGTTGGCCATCGCCAGCGCCATCAACTTTTTAGTGGGCGCGTCCAGCGCTTCCTGGGCCTGGCCCACGTCTTTGAGCAGGGCGGCGGTGGCCGGTATTGGCGGAAACTTGGTGAAGTGGTCTTCCAGCGCCTTTTCCGCGTTGTTGAAGGCCTTGATGGTTTGGTCGGTCTGCGCCTTGATCTCGGCCAACTTGGCCGGGTCGGTTTCAATGATCAGATCGCGCGCGCCGATGCGTTGCTGCTGCAGGTGGTGGTCCAGTTGAGCGACTATCAGCAAGGATTCCAGCCGGTTGTCGGTAATGTCCTCCATGTCGTCGCTGATGGAGGAGAGTCCGTTGAGCATGACCACACTCATGATCAGCACCAGGGCGATCAGCGCGCCGAAGGCGAGGGCGAGTCTTTGTCCAATGCGCAGGTTTTTCATCAGTTTGTCCCGTGGTGACTTTATTGTGGTGCTTCCAATTTAATATATTTATGAAGTGATCAAAAAGTGAATAATTACTTATAGGACAGCGGATAAAACTTTTGGAGACGTTTTTGCGACCTTGCGGAAAAACCATGGGCATGAGGCGGTGCGACGGCAAGGCGGGCAGGGGCGCGGCCCGGCGGCGTCGCTTATGCGAGGGGTATGAAAAAAGCGGACCGGGGTCCGCTTTATCTGCTTTGCCGCGGCGCGCGGCTTACTTCTGGATTTGCGCCTTGGCTTTGAGCTCGGCGATCAGCTTTTCCACGCGGCCGCCCATGATGCGCTGGGTCAGTTGCGGGCGGATGTCGTCCAGCGCCGGCACATTGCGTTGCACGCGGGCGTCGTCCAGCTTGATCACGTGCCAGCCAAACTCGGTTTTCACCGGTTTGGCGGTCACTTCGCCCTTGGACAGCTTGGTCATGGCTTCGGAGAACGGCGCAACGAAGGTGCCGGCTTCCTGCCAGTCCAGATCGCCGCCCTTGTCCTTGCTGCCCGGATCCTGGGACTTCTCCTTGGCCAGCTTGTCGAAGGACTTGCCTTTCTTCAGCGCGTCGATCACCGCCTTGGCTTCGGCTTCGGTTTTCACCAGGATATGGCGAGCGTGGTATTGCTTGGTTTCCGGCACGCTGGCCACCAGCTTGTCGTATTCGGCTTTCAGGTCGGCGTCGCTGACCGGGTTGGACTTTTCATAGTCCTTGATCAGGCGGTTGGCCAGCGCCATTGCTTGCATATTGGCCAGTTCGGCGGCGAATTCCGGCGACTTGTCCAGACCCTTCTTCACGGCTTCCTGGCGCAGCACTTCGGCGGTGACCAGTTGATCCTTGACCATGTCGCGCGCTTGCGGGTTGGCCGGCTGGCCCTGGGCTTCCATCATCTTGACCACGGCGTCGATGCGGGCGTCGGAGATGGCCTGGCCGTTGACGACCGGGCCGGCAACCACGATGGCGCTGCCGGCGAAGGCGGCGACGAGGGCGCTGGTCAGCAGGAGTTTACGCATATTCTTAGGTGTCCTGAAGGTTTGGTTTATTGGATCTTGGCCTTGGCGCGCAGGTCTTCCACTGCCTTGGCGATGGCTTCTTCTTGCAGTTGGCGGCCGATTTGCGGCTTGGCCTCATCCAGCGACGGAAGCTTGGCGTCACGAATGTCTTCCACCTTGAACACGTGCCAGCCCAGCGGGGACTGGTACGGCTTGCTGCTGGTCTGGCCTTTGCGGATGTCTTTCAGCGCGGCGGCCAGCGGCGGGTCCATGCGGTTAAGGTTGCCCCAGCCCATTTCGCCGTTGCTTTGCTTGGCGTTGGGGTCGATGGAGCGGGTTTTCACCAGTTCGTCGAACTTGGCGCCTTTTTTCAGATCGGCGATCGCTTTTTGCGCGTCGGCCTCGCTCTTCAGCGTGATCTGGCGCGCGTGGATCTCCTTGCTGCCGGCCTGTTGGGCGGCGAGTTTGTCGTAGACGCTCTTGATCTGGGTCTCGCTCACCGGCGCTTGTTTGGCGATGTCGGCGAACAGCGCTTCGCGCAGCATTTCATTGCGGATGTCGTCCAGGCGCTGGGTGAACAGCGGCTGCTTGTCCAGCTGGCGCTTGCGGGCTTCCTGCAGGATGACTTCGCGGGTGATCAGCGAGGTTTTCAACTGCTCGCGCAATTCCGGGTTGTCCTGGGCCTTGCCGCCGCTGCTTTGCACGATGTTGGCGACTGCGGCGTCCAGTTCTTTCTTGTCGATGGCTGCGCCGTTGACCACGGCGATGGATTCCGCGGCGGCGGGCAGGGCGATGGTGGCGGCCAGCACGACGGCGGCGATGCGGGAAAGCTTCATGGGGTACCCCTTGGATGGAATCAAGTCAGATTTCTTCAGGCGTGAACGCTCTGATGGCCAGAGCGTGCACCTTGGTTTGCATCAAGTCGCCCAGCGTTTCGTAGATCAGCCGGTGGCGATGCACGCGGCTCAGCCCCTGAAAGCGGGCGCTGACGATGGTTAGCGTGTAATGCCCGCCGCCGTCGCGCGCGCCGGCGTGGCCGGCGTGCAGCGCGCTGTCGTCCTGGATGTCTAGGTGTTCCGGCGTCAAGGCTTGCAAGGCGGCGCTGAGGAGTTCAACCGTGGCGCTCATTGCGGAAACACCTTGAGGAAGGGTTTGACGCTGACGCCGGCGTAGACGCCGGCCGCCACGTAGGGATCCGCGTCGGCCCAGGCCTGGGCGGCGTCCAGCGATTCGAACTCGGCGACGATCAGGCTGCCGCTGAAACCGGCGGGGCCGGGGCTGGCGCTGTCGATGGCGGGACAGGGGCCGGCCAGCACCAGGCGGCCGGCGTCCTGCAGCGCCTGCAAGCGGGCCAGATGGGCCGGGCGGGCCTCCAGCCGGCGCGGCAGCGAATCTTCATGATCTTGGCCGATGATGGCGTAAAGCATTATTTCTTTTCCTCAATGTATTTGGAGAGGAACAGGCTTTGGGCGATGACGAAGCCGAGCATCAGGCCCAGGCCGCCAAACAGTTTGAAATTGACCCATACGTCTTCGCTGAAGCGATAGGCGACGAATAGATTGAGCGCGCCCATGAAGGCGAAGAAGCCCACCCAGGCCCAGGTCAGCTTGCGCCATACCGGCGCCGGGAGCTGCAACTGTTGGCCCATCATCAGCTTCAGGCCGTTTTTGCCCAGGAAGTCGCTGATCAGCAGGCCGGCGCCCATCACCCAGTACAGCACGGTGGGCTTCCACATGATGAAGTGCTTGTCGTGCAGCAGCAGGGTGGCGCCGCCCAGCACTACGATCAGGCCCAGGCTGACCCACTGCATGGTGTCCACCTTGCGGTGGCGCAGCCAGGTCCAGCCCACCAGCAAGGTGGTGGCGACGATGGCGACGCCGGTGGCGATGAACATGTCGCGGCTCAGCCAGTAAGTGGCGAAGAACAGGACGACGGGAAATAGATCAGTGAAGAATTTCATGCGCACGATTATGGGGGCGGCCCGGCGGATATTCAAGCCGGGCAAGGGTTGAAGAGTTCAATGCGAAACGGAGGCTCGCCCGGCGTTCGCGCGCGGGGCGAGCCTGTTGCAAGGCAGCGCCTTCAGCGCTGGGTTTGCTTGACCACGCTCATCGCGCTGGCCACCAGCGAGCTTACGTCGGCCACGTTGGCCGGCAGGATGATGGTGTTGTTTTCCTTGGCCAGCTTGCCGAAGGCGGCCACGTATTGCTCGGCCACTTTCAGGTTGACCGCTTCCAGGCCGCCCTCGGTGTGGATGGAGCTGGCCACGCGCTTGATCGCGTCGGCGGTGGCATCCGCCACCAGGCGCAGCGCCTCGGCCTCGCCCAGCGCCTTGTTGATGGCGGCCTGTTTGTCGCCCTCGGAGTTGTTGATGGTGGCTTGCATCTCGCCCTGGGATTTTTGGATCGCCGCCTCTCGCGCGCCGTTGGCCAGGTTGATCTGCTCCATCTTCAAGCCCTCGGACTGGGCGATGCGCGCGCGCTTTTCCCGTTCCGCGGTGATTTGCGCCTGCATCGCGTGCAGGATGTCCTGCGGTGGCACCAAGTCCTTGATCTCATAGCGCAGCACTTTGACGCCCCAGTTGATCGCGGCCTCGTCCAGCGCCGCCACCACGGTCTGGTTGATTTCGTCGCGTTCCTCGAAGGTCTTGTCCAGTTCCATCTTGCCGATCACCGAGCGCAGCGTGGTTTGCGACAGCTGGGTGATGGCGATGATGAAGTTGCTGGTGCCGTAGGAGGCGCGCTGGGCGTCGGTCACCTGAAAGTAGAGAATGCCGTCCACTTTCAGCTGAGTGTTGTCGCGGGTGATGCAGACCTGGCTGGGCACGTCCAGCGGCACTTCCTTCAGGCTGTGCTTGTAGGCGATGCGGTCGATGAAGGGAATGATGATGTTGAGGCCGGGCGCCAGGGTGCCGTGATAGCGGCCGAGGCGCTCGACGATGAAGGCGTTCTGTTGCGGTACCACCGCCAGCGATTTGAACACGAAGACGATGACGGCGGCGAGCAGGATCAGGGGCAGGAGTTCCATGGGTCTTATTGTTCCGGTTGGGTTGAACTGATTTTGAGCAGATTGCCGTCGCGGCCGACGATGTAGGCGGTGGCGCCGGCTTCCAGCGCGGCGCCGTCGACGGGAGACGCGTCCCAGGCCGCGCCGCGGTATTGCACGCGGACATGGCCGGCGGGGGAGGCGTGGAGGATTTGCACCGGCTGGCCCAGGTCCGGGTCGTCTGCCCGCGGCTGGGCTGCGGTGGACGGATGCTGGCGCTTGTAAGCGTAAACCAGCGCCACGCCGATCACGCCGGCGATGCTGGCGATCACGTATTGGCTAGCTTCGGACGCACCTAGCCAGGCAGAGACGCCGCCGCACAACATGGCGACGGCGACGACCAGCAGGTAAAAGGTGCCGGAGTAAAACTCGGCGATCAGCGCGATCAGCGCGCTGGCAATCCAGATGGCGGTTAGCGGCAAAACAATGCCCTTGTCAAATTGAAGCGCTCATTTTCATGCCATCGCCGCGGAATGACAAGCGAGCGGGCGTCGACCGTCAAAAAAACAGGCGAACGCCTAGAACCGGTTTACGGCCTCGCTCTTGCTCGCGAGACCCTGAACCGGTTCTCAGACATGATCCTTGTCCGGCAGATAATGGGACAGGCGAGCCTCTTCCTCGTCATCCAGCCAGAATTTGTCCAGCATGACCCAGATTACGGCAAGCAGCGATGCAAGCACGACGAGTAGGATGATCATGGCTTTGGCTCCTTTAAGGTGAACAAGGCGCATTCCCGTTTTCATTGTAGTGCTTGCCCCGGTGCTTTGCCGGCGATAGGGGTACAATCCACCCCTTCAGACAGCCAGAGGGATGGAATGTTCCATTTGCAAGCGTTGGCGCAGGCCGAGGTTGAAATCAAGAAGAGCCGTTTCATCGGCATCGTGCAAGCGGTGAGCAGCCGGGAGGAGGCGCTGGCCCGGCTGGCGGAGATCCGTGCCCAATGGCCGGACGCGCGTCATTACTGCGCGGTGCTGCTGTGCGGCGCGGACTCCATGCTGGACGACGACGGCGAACCTTCCGGCACCGCGGCGCGGCCAATGTACAACGTGCTTAGGCACAAGGACGTCTGCGATGTGCTGGCGGTGGTGGTGCGTTATTTCGGCGGAATTAAATTGGGTGCGGGCGGCTTGGTCAGAGCCTACACTCAAGCTGTTAACGCCGCGATGGACGCGGCCTGCCTGGTGGCGGTGGTGCCGCGCGGAGATTACGAGGCGACGGTGGATTTCGCCGGCGAGGCGCGGCTGCGCCATTTATGCCAGGAACTGGGGGTGCCGGTGTCGGCCCCCAGTTACGGCGAGCGGGTGAGCTTGAGGCTGAGCTTGCCCCTCGCCGAGGCGGAGGCCCTGTTGGCGGCGTTGACGGACGGGATGGCCGGCGCGCTGGAGGTGTCGCCGGCCGACTGAGGCGCCGTACGGCGCGGGCGGGGCCGCGCCGGCCCTTCACGCTGGAGAGAGGGAACTCATGTCGCAACAGCAATATCGCCTGGTGACGCGCAGCGATTTCGACGGACTGGTGTGCGCGGTGCTGCTCAACGAGCTGAATCTGATCAACGAGATCAAGTTCGCCCACCCCAAGGACATGCAGGACGGCAAGGTGGAGATCACCGAGAACGACATCACCACCAACCTGCCGTACGTGGCGGCGGCGCATCTGGTCGTCGATCACCATCTTTCCGAAACCCTGCGCAACTCCAGCGCGGACAATTACGTGATAGACCCCAAGGCGCCGTCGGCGGCGCGGGTGGTGTACAACCATTTCGGCGGCAAGCAGGCGTTTCCCAAGATCAGCGACGAGATGATGGAGGCGGTGGACAAGGCCGATTCCGCGCAGTACACCTTGCAGGAAGTGCTGCACCCCTCCGGCTGGGTGCTGCTCAATTACCTGATGGACGCGCGCACGGGTCTGGGGCGCTTCAAGGAGTTCCGCATCAGCAATTATCAGTTGATGCTGGACTTGATTCGTTATTGCCGCGATCACGGCATCGATCAGATCCTGGCCCTGCCGGACGTGCAGGAGCGCGTGGAGTTGTACGCCAAGCACGAGGCGCTGGCCAAGGAGCAGATCCGGCGCTGTTCCCGCGTCTATGGCAACCTGGTGGTGTTGAATCTGCTGCATGAAGATGTGATTCACCCGACCAACCGCTTCATGATTTACGCGCTGTTCCCGGACTGCAACATCTCCATTCATCAGCTATGGGGCGTCAATCGCCAGAACACGGTGTTCGCGGTGGGCAAGTCCATCATTAACCGCAGCTCGCGCACCAATGTCGGCGCGCTGATGCTGCAGTACGGCGGAGGCGGTCACGAAGCGGCCGGCACTTGCCAGGTGGGCAATGACCAGGCTGATGACGTGCGCGACGAGCTGGTCGCGCGCATCCGCGGTCACGGCTGAGAAAACAGGCTCTAGAACCCATTAACGATCTCGCGGGCCAGCGCGAGGCCGCGCAAGATCGTGAACAGGCGCTAAACGTCGGCCAACTGTCGCAGCACGTCCAGGGCCTGATGCAGGTCCTGGCATACCGCCAGCGCGTGATGGGTCTGGTCCGCCGGCGGGGTCACCAAGTCCGGCACCAGAATCACGCGCATGCCGGCGGCAACGCCGGCGTGCAGGCCGTAGATCGAGTCCTCAAGCACTACGCAGCGCTGGGGGTCGACGCCTAGCTTGCGCGCGGCGGCCAGGTAGACGTCCGGCGCCGGCTTGGTGTGGGCCACTTCGTCGCCGGCCACCACGGTGTCGAAGTAACGCGAGAGCCCGGTGCGGCCCAGCTTGATGTCCGCCAGTTGGCGCTGGGTGGACGTGGCCACCGCGCGCGGCAGGCCCTGCGCGAGCGCCCAGTTCAACAGCGCCTCGATGCCGTGCTTCAGCGGGATCTCTTCATGCTCCAGCATCTGCCAGTAATGCCTGCGGCCCACGTTCTGCAGCGCGACGGCGTCGTCTTGGCTGCCCAGTCTTTCGCTGAGGAATTCGGTGCAGCGGCGCATGGACAGGCCCACCATGTCCAGCAGCAGCTGATCGCTGAGCGTCATGTCCAGTTCATCGGCGGCGCGGCGCCAGGACTCCATGGAAATTCTTTCGGTGTCTATCATCAAGCCATCCATGTCGAACAGAATGGCGTCATAGTTTTGCGGCATGCGGGCTCCTTTTCCGGGCTTCGACCTTACCCCGATAGCCCGGCTGCGGCAAGCGCTCCCCCTCTGGTATAGTGTGCCATCGCAAACGGCAGAGGAGGCGGATGTGCAATCGGTATTGGTAGCCAATCCCAAGGGCGGCAGCGGCAAATCGACCTTGGCGACCAATCTGGCCGGCTATTACGCCGCGCGCGGCAAACGCGTGATGCTGGGCGATGTGGACCGGCAGCAATCCTCGCTGGGCTGGCTGGCGCAACGCGACGCTGCGCTGCCCTCCATCGCCGGCTGGGAGGTCAAGGCCGGCGAGGCGGCGCGGCCGCCCAAGGGCACCGAGGTGGTGGTGCTGGACAGCGCGGCGGGCCTGCGCGGCAAGAAGCTGGCGGCCCTGGTGTCCCGGGTGAGCCGCATCCTGGTGCCTATTCAACCGTCGCCGTTCGATATGTGGGCGAGCGAGGCTTTTTTCGAGCAACTGCTGGAAGAGAAGGCCATCCGGAAGAACAAGGCCTTCATGGCGGTGGTGGGCATGCGGGTGGACCCGCGGACCCGCTCCGCGCGCGAGCTGGAGAAATTTCTGGCGGACCACGAAGTGCCGGTATTGACCTGGCTGCGCGACACCCAACTTTACGTTCAGGCGGCTTCCAGCGGGCTGTCTCTGTTCGACCTGCCGGCGTCGCGCACCCAGCGCGACCGCGAAGCCTGGCAGCCGCTGCTCAACTGGCTGGGCGAGGAAGACGAAAGCTGGTGCGACAAGTGAAATGTTTTGTCTTGATCTGAAATAAAATGGCTTGACGTGAAGAAACCGGCGGCGTAAGGTGTGTCGGTAAGTGCGTGCGAGCCAAGCGAGGCGTCGCAGGGGACACTGTAAACGGGAGCCGTCGGGGCTCCCGTTTATATTTGGGGCCCCTCGTTTTTTGACTCTATTTCCGCTTTGGGAGCACACGCATGATCAAGACAGAACTCAATTACGGCGACGTTTACCTGGTGCCGAAAAAGACCGTAGTGGACAGCCGCAAGGAGTGCGACACCTCGGTGCAATTCGGCCCGCGCCGTTTCGACATGCCGATCTACGCGTCGAATATGAAGTCGGTGGTCTGCGCCGAGACCAGCGAGCTCTTCGCCGCTCAGAACTGGTTCTACACCATGCACCGCTTCAATGTGGACGCGGTGGCTTTCACCCGCGCCATGCAGGAAAAAGGTCTGTTCGCCTCTATCAGCGTAGGCGTCAACGAAGATACCCTCGAACAGCTGGACGCGCTCAAGCAAGCGGGACTCACCCCTGAATACATGACGCTCGACATCGCCAACGCCTGGTGCGTGAAGGCGGAGCGCATGATCAAGCACATCAAGCAGCTCTTCCCCGGTACTTTCCTGATCGGCGGCAACATCGCCACCGCCGAGGCCGCGCGCGACCTGGAAAGCTGGGGCTGCGACGCGATCAAGGCCGGCATCGCCGGCGGCCGCGTCTGCATCACCAAGAACAAGACCGGCTTCCATCGCCCGATGATTTCCACGGTGCAGGACTGCGTGGCCGCGGTCAAAGTGCCGGTGATCGCCGACGGCGGCATCGTCGAGCACGGCGATATCGCCAAGGCATTGGCCTGCGGCGCCAGCATGGTCATGGCGGGCTCGCTGTTCGCCGGTTACGACGAATCCGCCGGCGAGATCGTCGAGATCAACGGCAAACACTACAAGGAATACTTCGGCAGCGCCTCTCAGTTCAATAAGGGCGCCTACGTCAACGTCGAAGGCAAGAAAATCCTGGTGGAGTACAAGGGCAGCATCGGCAAGCTATTGCGCGAACTGAAGGAAGACCTGCAGTCCTCGATCAGCTACGCCGGCGGCAACACCTTGCAGGCCTTGCGCGACGCCGAGCTGATCCAGGTTCGCCGCTGATCCGGGCCGCTCGGCTCAGGCGTGCTGCGTCGCCGGACGGGGCGCGTCCTCTTGCGGCTGGGCGCGGCATTGCGCCCAGATCGAGCACTCCAGTTGCATGGCCACCTCGTCGCGTTGATTGAGGGTGGTCCAGCGCACTTTCACCACGCCGAAGCCAGGCTGGCTGTTGGAGCGGCGCTTGTCCAGCACCTCCACGGCGACGCGCAAGGCGTCGCCGGCGCGGGTGGGCTGCGGCCAGCGCATCTTGTCGATCTGCATGCCGATCAAGCCGTTGGCCATCTTGCCAAGCTCGGTCTGGGTCACTAGCCGCATGCTCAGGCTGCTGGTCTGCCAGCCGCTGGCGGCTAGGCCGCCGAACAGGCTGTCCGCGGCGCTTTGCGGGTTGGTATGGAAATGCTGCGGATCATACTGCCGGGCAAAGCCGATCAGCTCTTCCTCGCTTAGCACGTGGGTGGGGCTGTGGAACAATTGTCCCGCTTTCAAATCTTCAAAATAGAGCATATCGACTTACGTTGGCGTCATCTCGAGCGCGCAGCTTAACGCGGCCGGCGAAACGGGTCAAAATCCGCAAGGCATTCAGCCGAGCAAGGGGGATATTTTGTCGCAAGATAGACAGTTGGAAGTGTGCGCCGGCTCGCTGGCGTCCTGCCTGGCCGCCGCGCGGGGCGGCGCGGCCAGGGTGGAATTGTGCGCCAGCCTGGAAACCGGCGGAGTCACGCCGTCGCCGGGCATGATTGCGCTGGCGCGGCAGAGGCTGGACATCGGCCTGCATGTGATCGTGCGTCCGCGCGGCGGCGATTTTCTGTATTCCGACGACGAATTCGAAGTCATGCGCCGCGACGTGTTGGCCTGCCGCGAACAGGGAGCGGACGGGGTGGTGCTGGGCCTGTTGACCGCGGACGGCGACGTGGATGCGGAGCGCACCCGCGAGCTGGTGCTGCTGGCCGGACCGATGACGACCACCTTCCACCGCGCCTTCGACATGGCGCGAGATCCCGAGCGGGCGTTGGAGCAGATCATCGCCAGCGGCTGCCGGCGCGTGTTGACCTCCGGCCAGGCGCCGGACGCGCTGCGGGGCGCGGCTTTGATCGACCGCTTGCGTCGTCAGGCGGGAGAGCGGTTGATTCTGATGCCGGGGGGCGGCGTGCGGCCGGACACGCTGGCCGAGCTGGCGCGGGCCACCGGCTGCCGTGAATTCCACGCCTCTGCCCGGGTTCGGGCGGCCAGCGCGATGCGCCATCGCCAAGCCGGGGTGAGCATGGGGGCGGCGGGCATGGACGAGTACGACAGGATGGAAACCTGTGTCGAAACGGTGAGAGCCATGGCGGATTTGCTGCGCGGCTTGGATTGACGCTTGTCGGGCGGAACGGATTTCAGGATGATGCTGACATTTCCCGGCAGCGGGTCATTATGAGGCGGAGAACCTGAACCAAGGCGCGCCGACGCAGGCCGTGCTTGAGTACGACAAGAAGGCGCAACGCAGGGTCAGGGTTTTTGTTAGCGGTTTTAAGGAGCGCAAGATGAGCAAGCCGTCGCATGTGGTCAATATTGATCAGGTGGAAGCCGTGGACTACCGGGACGGGGAAGGATGGGGCGGCAGCTATCAGCCGCTGACGCCGGCGTTGGACGCCTTGCCCGGCCGGCTGGGCGCCAATCTGACCCGTCTGCCGCCGGGGCGCGCGGGTTGTCCCTTTCACTCCCATGCCCGAGAGGACGAGATCTTCTATGTGCTGTCTGGACGCGGGGTGCTGCGCCTGGGCGACAGCCTGCAGGAAATCGGTCCGGGAGACTGTATTTCCTGTCCTGCGGGCACCGGCGTCGCGCATCAGATCGCCAACCCTTTCGATCAGGACCTGGTCTATCTCGGCATCGGCGTCAACGATCCGCACGAGGTCTGCGTCTATCCGGACAGCGGCAAGGTGCTGGTGCGCCATCTGAAACAAGTGGGGCGATTGGAAAGCGCGCCGTATTACGACGGCGAGCCGGCGCGCCCCGGCATTTTCGACTTGCTGGAGCGGGAGCAGGCCTTGGCCCGGAAATAGGCGGCTTGGCATGCGGCGGCGGCATGAGCGATAACGGAACCATCGTTCATCAATGGACAAGGCAATGAAGAGGCTGGCATTAAGTCTTGCGACGGCATTGACGATGGCCTGGCCGCTGAGCGCGGCGGCGGCCGAGCCTTTGCTGCTCTGCTACGAGGACCAGGCCTCCTATCCCTGGCTGGACGGCCGCGGCGGCGGGCTGGACATTCAACTGATCAAACACCTGCAGGGCGCGTTGAAACGGGAGCTGTCCCTGCATCCAATGCCGTGGCGGCGCTGCATCAATATGCTGCGCCAAGGCAAGATGGACGGCGCCTTCGCCGCCAGTTTCGTGCCGGAGCGCTTGCAATGGGGGGTGTACCCCCTGTTGTCGGACGGCGCGCCGGACGCCAGTCAGCGGCTGCATAGCGCCAGTTATTCCTTGTATCGGCTCAAGGGCACCACGGTGGACTGGGATGGCGCGCGCCTGTCCAGCGGCATGGCGCCGATAGGCATGCAGACCGATTTTTCCATCGGTGTTTTCCTGCGCAAGCAGCAGGTGGCGATAGACGACAGCAACCGCGATCCGCTGGCTATTCTGCAGATGTTGCGTTTGCGGCGCTTGAGCGGCGCAGCGTTGCAAACGCCGCGCGCGGAGCAGATTCTGCGCGACCATCCCGAGCTGGCGGAGGCGATAGAGCGCTGCCGGCTGCCCTTGGAAGAGAAATCTTATTTCCTGATACTGTCTCGCCAATTGGCGTACCGCGAACCGAGCCTGCCGGGCAGGATCTGGGCGGAACTGGAACGGCAACGGGAAGCGCCTGCTTTTCTCGCCCAGTTGCGGGCGGCGGGAGCGCACCGGGAAGGCGGCGGGACTGCGCGCAAATGAAGACAGAATATTCAGAGACTACTTGCTATCAAACTTAAAGTTTTTGCTTTATTATTTTCGGCTCCATGATTGACTTGGGAATCCCAATGCATAAAAAAACACTTCTGGCCGCAGGCTGTCTGTGGCTGGCCGCCGGACCGGCCTTGGCGGAGGCCTGGTCTTATCCCGGCTGGCAGGACGGCCGCGACACCCGCGTCAAGGCGCTGGCCTTGTTGCAAACGCTGAACGCCACCTTGCTGAGCAATAGCAGCGCCACCCGCACTTTGCAGCAATGGTGCGCCGATCACCGGATGGCGTCGCCGGCGCAGATCCGCGCCTTGCGCAACCCGGCGGATCACAAGGAAGCCAGCGCGGAAGTGCGCGCCCAATTGCAGGCGCGGCCGGGAGAACGCATCGCCTACCGCCGCGTGCAACTGGCCTGCGGCGAGCACGTGTTGTCCGAGGCCGACAACTGGTATCTGCCGTCCAAGCTGAGCGAGGAAATGAACCGCCTGCTGGACAGCAGCGATGTGCCGTTTGGCCGCGCGGTGGCCGCGCTGAATTTCCGCAGGCAGACCGAGGAGGTCAAACTGCTGTGGTCGCCGTTGCCGACGGGCTGGGAAATGAAGGCCGCTGCTCCGGAGACCGCCGCTGCCGGGCTGGATATTGCCCAGCAAGTGCTGCAACACCGTGCCGTGCTGTATCGCGGCAGCGATAACGCGCCGTTCAGCGTGGTGGTGGAAACCTATCAACGCGAAGTCTTCGCTTTCCCGCTGGCCTATTGAAGAATCGGTTCACGATCTGCTGCGCGTCAGCGGATAGCTCGAGCCGGGCGCTGGCAGCGTCCGACGAGTAAACATCACAAGAAAAAAGCAACCATGATGAAGCAAAAACCAATACTGGGCTGCCTGTTGTTGGCCGGCCTGATCGCCGGCCAGCCGGCGCTGGCGGACCGCCTGGACGACATCCTGCAACGCGGCAGCGTGCGCGTGGGCACCACCGGCGATTACCGCCCGTTCAGCGAACGCGACTCCAGCGGCGAATACCGCGGCCTGGATATCGAAATGGCCCAGAGCCTGGCGCGGGCGCTGGGCGTCAAGCTGGAGCTGGTGGCCACCAGCTGGCCGACGCTGATGCGCGATCACGCTGCCGGCAAGTTCGATATCGCGATGAGCGGGGTGTCGATCAATCTGGAGCGGCAGAAGCGGGCGCTGTATTCGCAACCCTATCTGAACGACGGCAAGACGCCGATCACCCGCTGCGAAAACGTCCAGCGTTTTCAAACCATCGCCCAGATCAACCAGCCTCAGGTCAAGCTGATCGTCAATCCGGGCGGCACCAATGAAAAGTTCGCCCGCGCTCGCCTGCCGGCGGCCGCGCTGACCGTGCATCCGGACAACGTCACCATTTTCCGGCAGATCATAGACGGCAAGGCCGATCTGATGGTGACGGACGCGGTGGAAACCCGTTATCAGCAGAAGCTGCATCCGGAGCTGTGCGCGGTGCACCCGGAGAAGCCGTTCGACTTTTCGCAAAAGGCCTATCTGCTGCCCAACGACTGGCGCTGGAAAGCCTGGGTGGATCAATGGCTGAGCCAGAGCCTGCAAAACGGCGAATTCGCCGGCCTGTCGGCCAAGTGGCTGGGAAACTAAGCGGGATCTAAGAATGTGTTTACGATCTCGCGAGCCAGGGCGAGACAAGGCGAAAACCGCTGAGAAAGCGGAATGGTCAAGAGCTACATCAGCATTTCGAAGGGGTACTCACCGTGTCACGTCTCATAACGCGCGGCAGATCGTGAACAGGTCCTAAGTTTCACTGCCGCGTAGTTGCTCGATATAGCAATTGAACAACTCGGCGTGGCTGGCCACGCCGAGCTTCAGATACAGATTGCGGCGGTGAACCTTGACCGTTTCCGGCGAAATGGCCAGCTGTTGGGCGATGGCCTTGCTGGACAGGCCGCACAGCGTCAGCCGCGCCACTTCGGCTTCGCGCTCGGACAGCCTGCCGTGGCCAAAATGACTCAGCGTCTGCGTCAGTTGGTCTGACAGGCTGGCTGAAGGAGGTGTGGGCGCGGAGCACAACTGCCAGTGGCGCCGCATCGCGGACAGCAGCCAGGGCTGCATCACGCGCAGCTTGCCGATGTCGGCGGGCTCGAACTCGCTGGCCTTGCCCAGCGACAATGACAAGACCTGTCCCGCATCGACGCGCAGCAGCACCTGAACCTCGTCCACGCCGACTTCGCCGCTCATGTAACGTTGAAAATATTCGCTTTGACGGAAGTGGTCCGGCGCGATGTCGGGCAAGTGGTGGATGCCGTCGACAAAAGGGCGCTGCGTGTACTGATAGAAGGGGTCCAGTAGGTACAGCCCATGGCAGTAAAGCGCCATCGGCGACGCCACGGCCTGATGCTGAAAATCACACTCCTCAAGAATCCGCGGTGGCGCGTCCGCGTGGTAGCAGGCGGCCAGCGCATTGTCCAGCGGCACGCCGCCGCGCAACAGCAGGACCATCTGGCGCCAAAACCCGGGCAGGCCGATTTGCGCCATCAACTGAGCCAGATGATGGTGCAGCGGCAGTTCCTTCAACAAAGCTTCCATCCGGCAATCCCCGCTTGGGGTAACCCATCACGGTGATTGGGCACCTTCCCGCGTCAAAATACACTGTCTTCCGCAAGTCTGACTACAAGACCATAGCGACAAGAGGAGAACAGAATGAGCCAGCCAGCAAGCCGCCCCGGATTGCGCCGCTCGTTGAGCGTGACGGATGTCGTGTTGATTACCGTGTCCGGCGTGACGCCGGCCAGTTCCATTTTCGTGATCGCGCCGTTTGCGCTGCAAGGCGCCGGCAGCGGGGCCTTTCTGGCCTTTGTACTGGCGGCGGCGTTGGCCGTCGTGTTTGCGCTCTGCTACGCCGAGCTGGGCGCGGCCCATCCCAACGCCGGCGGAGAATACGTGATCATCGAGCGGGTGTTCGGCCGCGCGCTCAGCCTGCAAATGTATCTGCTGATTTTATGTCTGTTGTTGTTCATCCCCGCGGTGCTGGCCACCGGCGCCGCGCCCTATCTGAACTCCGCGCTGGGCACCCGCCTGGACGGCGCCGAAGTGGCGCTGGCCATGATTGTGCTGTGTTTCGGCATTGCGGTGCTGGACATCAAGGTGAACGCCTGGCTGACCGGTTCCTTCCTGCTGCTGGAGCTGGCCGCCTTGGCCTTGATCGCCTGGCTGGGCTTCAGCGAAGCGCAGCAGCCGGCTGCCGTGCTGTGGCAGCCGGTAAAGGCGGCGGCCGACGGCGGCCTCGCCGCGGTGTCCGCCGCGACAGTCTCCGCCATGGTGGGGACGGCCGTGTTCGCTTACAACGGTTTTGGCGGGGCGGTGTACTTTGCCGAGGACATGCGCGAAAGCGGCCGGCCGGTGGCGAAGGCGGTGCTGGCGGCGCTGTCCATCGTGGTATTGGTGGAGTTGATACCGGTGACCGCCCTGATCCTGGGCGCGCCCTCGCTGGCGGAAATGAGCCGGCAGGCCGATCCGATCAACTACGTGCTCAGCCATTTGAGCAGCCCGGGGCTGGCGCGGGTGATCAGCGGCGGCATCTTTCTCTCGGTGTTCAACGCCATCATCGCCATCGTGGTGCAAAGCGGCCGCTTCTTGTACTCCAGCGGCCGGGATGGTTTGTGGCCGGCGCCGGCGAGCCGGGCGCTGCAGCGCATCCACCCGCGCTTCGGCACGCCCTGGGTGGCCACGCTGGCATTGGCCATCCCGTCCGCCTTGTTGACCTTTCATTCCAGCCTGGGCGATCTGGCTTCCTTCACCGTAATCATCCTGATGCTGAACTACTTATTGTTGGCGCTGGCGGCCTTGCGCAGCCGCCTGGGCCGGCACCATCACCCTTATCGCATGCCGGGCTGGCCGTGGCCGCCCTTGTTGGCGGGGGTTGGCAGCCTGGCGCTGTTGTGGGCGGTGCTGCGGGATGCGCCCGCGCGGGATTGGTGGATTATCGGCGGCATCGCGCTGACCGGGCTCTTGCTGGCGGGCCGTAAACCACCCGCCGTCGTATTGATCGTTGAAGAACAGAAAGAGAGGTGAGTATGTTGAAACGAGCCAGAGCATTGGGCATTTGCATCGGCCAGGGCGAGCCCGGCCCCTTGAACGCGATTACGGACGTGCCCGGGGTGAGGGTGGGGCACGCCGCCGCCTGGGCGGATTTCGACGACGGCCGCCGCGCGCGCACCGGGGTCACGGTGATCGAGCCGCGGCCGGGCCTGGCGCGGCGCACGCCGTGCTTTGCCGGCGTGCATGTCTTGAACGGCAACGGCGACGCCGCCGGCCTGGAGTGGCTGCGCGAGGCCGGCGTGCTGAGCACGCCGATCGCGCTGACCAATACCCATAGCGTGGGCGTGGTGCGGGACGCCTTGATCGCCGGCGAGCGCGAGGCGGTGGCCGGCGAGCCGCAGCTGTATTGGACCATGCCGGTGGTGCTGGAAACCTTCGACGGCCTGCTCAACGACATCAACGGCTTCCACGTAAGGGCAGAACACGCGCGCGCCGCGCAAAGGGTAGCCAGCGGCGGCTTGCCGGCCGAGGGCAGCGTGGGCGGCGGCAGCGGCATGATCTGCCACGAATTCAAAGGCGGCATCGGCACCGCCTCGCGGCGGCTGCCGGCGGAGGCGGGCGGCTGGACCGTGGGAGCGTTGGTGCAGGCCAATCATGGCAAGCGCCGCTCGCTATTGGTGGAGGGCTACCCGGTGGGCCGTCATCTGAGCTGCGCGGAGATTCCCTCTCCGTTTGAGACCGGGCGGCTGCCGCAGCCCGGCATGGGCTCTATTGTGGCGGTGCTGGCCACTGACGCGCCCTTGCTGCCGGATCAATGCCGGCGGCTGGCGCAGCGCGCCGGCATCGGCATCGCCCGCACCGGCGGCGGCACCGAGGACTCCAGCGGCGACATCTTCGTGGCCTTCGCCACCGGCAATCAGGGCTTGCCGATGACCGATTACGCCAGCAAGGGCGCGCTGACCTGCGCGGTGGAAATGGTGAACGCGGACCATCTCTCGCCCTTGTTCGAGGCGGCGGCGGAAGCGGTGGAAGAGGCCATCGTCAATGCTTTGCTGGCGGCGGGCGATTTGACGGGCAACCACGGGCACGCGGCGCATGGACTTAAGGCCGAGCGCTTGCTAAGCGCCCTGCGGGAAAGCGGCTGGCGTCCGCGTTAAGCCGCAGACCCGCCCGGCTCCGGCGTTGGGTTCGCGCCATGCGATGCTATTATCATTATATGGCCGCGCTGGCGGCGAACCGACGTGCTGGAGGCGGGCATGAAAACACCGGATATTTCGGCGGACGAACCGCGGCGTTTGGCGAGCCTGCGGGCCTTAGGCGTGCTGGATACCGCAGCGGAGGAGCGTTTCGACCGGTTGACCCGGATGGCCAAGCGCTTGTTTCGGGTGCCCATCGCCCTGGTCAGCCTGGTGGACGAAAACCGCCAGTGGTTCAAATCCTGCGTTGGGCTGCCGGAGGCGGAAACCGGGCGCGACATTTCCTTTTGCGGCCACGCCATTTTGGGCGACGACATCTTCTATATCCCGGACGCCTTGGCGGACGAGCGCTTCGCCGACAACCCGCTGGTGATGGGCGCGCCGCATATCCGTTTCTATGCCGGTTGTCCGCTGCATGCCGCCAACGGCGCCAAGGTGGGCACCCTGTGCGTGATCGACGTCCAGCCGCGGGAGTTCGATCACGACGACGCGCAGGCCCTGCATGATCTGGCGCGCATGGTGGAGGCGGAACTGATTGCCTTCCAGGCCGCCACCACGGATGAGTTGACCGGCCTTTCCAACCGGCGAGGCTTTCGCTTGCTGGCGCAATACAGCCTCAATTTCTGCGCGCGGCAAAACCTGCCGGTCAGCCTGGCTTTTATGGACCTGGACAAGTTCAAGGCGATCAACGATGGTTTCGGCCATGCAGCCGGCGATCAAGCGCTGGCGGCCTTCGCCGAGCAAATGCGGGCCTCGTTCCGCGCCGCGGACCTGCTGGCGCGGCTGGGCGGAGATGAGTTCGTGGTCTTGTTGTCCGATGTCGAACATGAGCGGGCGCGGGCGGCGATGGCCAAATTCGCGCGCCATCTGGCCGCCTACAATGCCGGCGCCGGCCTGCCTTATCGGCTGGCGTTTTCCGACGGCATCGTGGAGCTGGACGCGGAGCGCCACTTCTCCATAGAAGCCTTGCTGGCGGAGGGCGACGAACTGATGTATTCGATCAAGGCCGCTAAAAGGTAGCCGCAACCAAGTTTTTCGTGGCTGTCCGTGTGGTTTTTGCGCCGGAACTTTCACTTTTCATGCCCCTTTGGTCTGAAAACAGACTGCGCATTGCATGCGTTCCGAATAATATTCAAGAGTCCGTTCAAAGCCTCGCTCTTGCTTGCAAGAGCGTAAATACGTTTTCAGAGTGGGCGCGCCGCCTGGAGCGCCGTCCCGATCTCTATGAGTACCGAGCGCACATATCTGGCGGGCAGCATAGGCCGGCACGTGCTGCACTGCTTCACTGCCGAAGCGGCGCGGGCGGCGCATTGAACGCGGCCGCTCAGTTCCGTTCCAGCCAGGCTTTGGCCGCGGCCAGATCGCGCGTCACCCAGTCGGCGTCGGCCTCGAATTGCGCGTCGTCGACGCCGGGCTGGCGGAACAGCGTCAACAGCAGCTCGCAACCCTCATCGCGCGCCAGCAGGCGCAAGGGGACGTAGACCTCCGCCTGCCCGGGCGGCGATACCCAGTGATCCAGCACGCCGTAGTCATTGGTCGGCGAAAAGCGCAAGGGCATCACGCCTTGCGGCGTGTCCGCCAGCCAGCCGTCGCCGTCGCGGCGCAAGGCCCCGGCTAGGCCGGACGCCCAGTGCGGGAAGTTTTCCGGCGGCGCCAGCAAGGCGTAGGCGCGGGCGAAAGGGCAGGCAATACTGATGCTGAGATGGCGCGGCGGCGTGGACATGGGATTCTCCAATACGGCGATGCTACTTGAGTGTAGACGACAGCGGACCATGTGCCGTTGACATAGTCCGCGCCAACGGGCTATGGTCATTCCCGGTGCTCAAAACACCATACAAACAGCGGCTACCGCACCCGTAAGATTCGCGGTTTTTTTGCGTCCATGGTTTTGGCAAACTCCCACTTGTGGGACAATGCGCGTCCATGGCCGGGTGTGCGGCTAATACAATACCCGCAAGGGGAATACGCCCGCCGTCTGTTTGCGGTTTTGAGCACCCGGCCGCCCTCTCAAAAGGGGCGAAACCCTCAAAAGGTCCAAACAGGAGGCCGCCATGGCCAAGATCGACACCCTCCGCGAGGCGCGTCGCGCCCTCAGGCATATTCGTGCCGCCCAATCCCATTTCAAACAATTGCCCGAGGCGCTGCGCCGGGAGATGTCCCGTCAACCGCCGCGCCAAACGCCATTCATCGTAGAACTGTCCCCAGAGGTTTTGTGGAGCCTGCTGGAGGCGAGGTATGGCGTGGAATGCGCGTATGAGCGACTGCGCCTGCTGCTTGTGGCGGCGCGGACAGAGGTCGTTAAATAGATTGCCGCCGGTGAGAGGGCGGGAATGAGAAAAGCCCGGACGATGAGTCCGGGCTTTTGATATGGGTGGAGGCGGTGGGGCATTGGCAGTTAAATGTCTAGCGGTTGGTTTGAGCTCATCAGCCTATTTGCATTTTGCCGGCATGGTTCCGCAAATGGACTATCACCGGTAGAGTTTGAGAAGCAATATTTCCATAGGGCAGGATTGCCTGCAGGAGCCGGGGCAGTCCAGTCTCCAGTTTCGGGTTCGCGTAGAAAGCCAATGATCTGTTGGACGTCGGCGGTTCAGATTGTGGATTTGAGTATTGTGGTAGACTATGCTGATCCGTGATCATTCTCTTTTATTTGAGCTAATTACCATGCCTATGACCGGGAAAAAACTCCGAGAACACCGACTACTACTTAAGCTTTCACAGGCAAAATTAGCTGAGCTTTCCGGCGTATCTCAACATGTTCTATCAGCTTACGAGCTCGGGAAAATTGATTTGTCATCCGATGCGAGCAAGGCAATTGATATCGCACTGCAGAACAAAGAAGCTGTTGCAACGCTAGTAAAGCGAGAAAAGCGCTACAAGGCGCATGAGTACATTATCCCCCCAAGGCTTCCTGAGCGAGTATCAAAAGCAAAAATAACTGAAGGAAATAGTAGATACAGGGAAGTTATTGATGGACTGCTTATTAAGCATAATGATAAATCTGAAGGACGGTTTTCCGCGATTAGCCTTTTCTCAGGATGTGGCGGTTTTAGCTTAGGCTTTTCGGCGGCTGGCTTTGATGTGAAAGGCTACGTCGAGTTAGATGAAGATCTTCGGAAGATATATAAGGAAAATTTTCCAAAATCCAGAGAAATCGGTGGCGATATTACCTCTGTTGATGATAGTAAATTGTGTCGATACGTTGAAGAAATTGGAAGTGTTGATGTAATTATTGGAGGACCTCCGTGTCAGGGATTTAGTCTTTCCGGCAAAAGAGAAGTTACAGACCCAAGAAATCAATTATTTAGGCATTACTTGAGATTTGTAGATGCATTTCGTCCGAAATTTGCCGTATTGGAAAATGTTCGACTCTTGACTTCCATGAAAAACACTGAAGGTGGTTTTGTTATGGATGATATTGCTAATGCCTTCAAAGATCATGGGTATAAAATTAAGCTTTTTGAGGTAAATGCAAAAAATTACGGAGTACCCCAGCACCGCGATAGAATATTGTATATTGCCGTTAGAAACGATATTGAAACTGCGCCCTCATTGCCAGAGCCCACTCATACTGAAGGCAATGATTTTCTATTGCAGGCAGAGCCTTGTCGGACGTTTGCTGATGCCTGTTCAGATCTCGCATATTTGGAGTCTGGGGAGGGGGCGGATGATCCTCTGCACGAAGCGGTTAAACATCCGGCGCATGTTATTGATTGGCTATGGGATGTGCAAGAGGGTTTTAGCGCACATGATAATGAAGATGAGGGGAAGAGACCTCCATCAGGCTATAATACAACGTATAAGCGGCAGGTTTGGCTTGAGCCGGCATCAACAGTACAAACTACTTTTGGAATGATTTCAGGGTGCCGAAATGTTCACCCTATAGCTACTAGATCACTAACGATTAGGGAGGCTGCGCGTATCCAATCATTTCCAGATGGGTATGTCTTTAGGGGTAGCTTGGGAACTATTCGAACGGGAATTGGCAACGCGGTACCACCGTTGTTAGCATACTACGTTGCCATGCATATTCTAGATAAGCTTAAATTTTGTAAAAATAGCCAGCCTCCAAATTAAACTGAAGCTGTTCCGGATGCTGTTTTTGCCCCCCTCGTTGCATCTGTACGATGCCAAAACGAGGGGCGTCGTGCGTAATCCCTATAGGGTCTTTATAACTGCCCTTTCGTACCGAGTAGGGTCGCTTTGAAAAACCCTGATACGCTCGACTTAGCGCAATTATTTCTTCTATTTCAAAAATTGCAACTTCGGTTTCGTTCCAAGCCTGTGAAAACTTTGTTTTATGAAGTAAAAATTCAGGAATAAATGGGTCGTCGAGATATGCCTTTTGAAAAAGCAGTCGCGTTATTTCATCTTGCCATGAGGCAAATAAAGCTTCCCATTCAAGCCGTCCAGCGCTGTCAATCTCTTCCCAAAAGAAACGACGGTGATCAGATAATCGATCCCCCATATTCGGCATATCACATGGGCGAAATCCTTGGTCACCACAGAATTGCCGAAGAGATAACACTGCTGTTTCACTAACAGGTATCCCGTTTGATTGGAGTAGGTTTGAGAAACCTCGCGCCGTAGTAAAGTAAAGTTGCGCGTTTGTGGGCGTTTGATTATTACACTGTTTCGTTGAGATGCCGACGGTTACATCAGAGTGATCACATGATTTCAACTTGATGACAAGATCGCTTTTGCATCTAGAAATACTAACGCCATTGATAGACAGCCAAGCTTTCCCTTCTTCTGAAGTGGCCAATGCGCCAGTTGAAATGGCAACTGCCGATGTAATGGTTTTTATGCCCCTTGATTTTCCAATGTAGTTCAATAGCAAAATTGCAGGATCGCCACAGAAAATATGGTTCCTATCCGTGTTGTTTACACAGAACGGATAGCGGAGTGTATTTATCTTATCCGTAATGGTGTCTTCGAATAAGTGTCCAGCTTTGCGGCCAAGGGTACCTGCTTGAATTTGAAGTGCGTGAATGTCATCTATCGGATTCAGTGCCATTAAAAACCTCGGTAAGTTGTGATACCGAAGTCTCAAGCCCGTCAGCAAGCCGCAATAGGTTTAACAGAGACGGGTTACGCTTTCCTCTTTCTAGCATGCTTATGTAAGTCCGATCAAAACCGCATCGGTCTGCTAGTTTTTCTTGCGACAAACCCAACAATTCGCGTTGCTTTTTTATGCTTTGGCCAAGCGGGATGAGTGATTTCGGCATGGCCATATTTGATAGTTTGTGATGACATCGCGTCTACGGACAATGTGTCACACTTGTTGAAGTCATGGTGAGCTCGAAGCAACATCAATGTCCAGGCTACCGCTCCAGCGGACCCCTCCGCAGGCTCAGCACAGCTCTGCTGTTTTCACTTCCACGAGAGGAACGCCGAAACACTGCTGCGCTTCAGTCTTTCAAACAAGAAGCGGTTATCAAAAGGTTGTTGGAAATTCGCTTGGACAACTTGGCCAGCCTGGACATCCACGCTGACTGGGTAAATATTCGCGGTGTAGTCCAGATCCTTGATTGCCTCTTCTGCCTCAGCAAGATTTTTCTGATCCAGGGCTTCAAGTTTAGGGTCTTTCGTGTGCAAAGACGCTCGCTTGCTGCTTTGTTTTCCTGCGATCCGACTCGTCTACCTGAAATAGTAGACTCCGTGCCGTGAGACCCAGGGATGGGCTGGAATATGCATGGTTTCTGCTCGTGGAGTGAACCACCAGAGTGAACCACCTAGGGAAGAGGTCGTCAAAAAAACACCTTGATAAATCAAGGGACTACAGTGTATTGGCGGAAGCGGTGAGATTCGAACTCACGGTGGGCTCGCACCCACGACGGTTTTCAAGACCGTTGCATTAAACCACTCTGCCACGCTTCCCGATTTGGTAAGAGGGCGCAATTCTAGCGGGTCTTAGCCGCTTTGACTAGAGGGCCGGCGCATTTGACGCCAGCATTTCCGCCGCGTGCTCGCGCGTGGTCTGGGTCAGCTCCACACCGCCCAGCATGCGGGCGATTTCCAGCACCCGCTGCTCGCTGTTCAGCGGCTCAATGCGGCTCTTGACCCGGCCCTTGTGTTCGCTCTTGCTGACCTGCCAGTGATGGCTGCCGCAGGAGGCCACTTGGGGCAGGTGGGTGATGCATAGTACCTGGTAGCGCTGGCCCAGCTGGCGCAGCATGTGGCCGATGACTTCGGCGACGCGGCCGCCGATGCCCACGTCCACTTCGTCGAAGATCAGCGTGGGCACGCTGGCCACCTGGCTGATTACCACCTGCATAGCCAGGCTGATGCGGGACAGTTCGCCGCCGGAGGCCACTTTGGCCAGCGGGCGCAGGCTGGTGCCGGCGTTGGCCGCCACCAGGTATTCGATGGACTCCAGGCCGTGGGCGCCGGGTTCGGGCTGGGGCGCCAGTTCGATGGCGAAGCGCGCGCCGCTCATCGCCAGGTGCTGCATTTCCGCGCCGATGCGGGCGGACAGCTCGCTGGCGGCCTGGCGGCGTTTGCCGGACAGCGCTTCGGCCTGCGTGCGGTAGCGCGCCAACGCGGAGGTTTCCGCCAGGGACAGCGCTTCGATGTCGGCGGAGGCTTCCAGCGCTTGCAGCTGTTGCTGCCAGTCGTCCAGTTTTTCCTGCAGGTCTTGCGGCTGCACCCGGTATTTGCGCGCGGTGCTCATCAGCGCTTCCAGCCGGCCTTCCACTTCGGCCAACTGGCCGGGGTTTTCGTCGATGTCGCTGGCGTAGTCGCGCAGGCTGTAGACCACTTCGCGCAGTTCGGCGTCCACGGAGTCGAGCAACGACAGGGTGTCCGCCAGCCGCGGGTCCAGGTTGGCCAGCTTGCTGAGCCGGGTTTGCACCTGGGACAGCATGGTCAGGCAGCTATTGTCCATCTCGGACAGGGTGTCCACCGCCAGTTGGGCGCTTTGCGCCAGTTCGGCGGCGTTGGCCAGCCGGGAGTGGCTTTGGTTCAACGCGCTCCATTCGTCCGGCAGCAGCTTGAGTTCGCTCAGTTCGTTGATTTGCCAGTTCAGCCGTTCGCGTTCGACTTCGGATTCGCGCGACAGCCGCTCGGCGTCGACGCGGGCGCGACGGGCGGCTTGCCAGTCCTGCCAGGCTTTGTGCACGTCGCGGGCCAGCGCGACGGAGCCGGCGTAGGCGTCCAGCAGCTGGCGCTGGGCATCGGCTTTCATCAGCGATTGGTGGGCGTGCTGGCCGTGGATGTCGACCAGGAATTCGCCCAGCTGCTTGAGTTGGCTGAGGGTGGCGGCCTGGCCGTTGACGAAGCTGCGCGAGCGGCCGGATTTGTCCAGCAGCCGGCGCAGCAGGAGCACGTCGTCGTCGCCGTTGAGGCCGTTTTCTTCCAGCCAGGCGTCGATTTCAGGGCGGCCGCGGGTGTCGAATTCGGCGGTGATCTCGGCGCGTTCGGCGCCTTCGCGCACTTGGGCGCCTTCGGCGCGGTCGCCCAGCAGCAGGCTCAAGGCGTCCAGCAGTATGGACTTGCCGGCGCCGGTTTCGCCGGTGAGCACGGTGAAGCCGGCTTGGAAGTCCAGCGAGATGCTGTCGACGATGACGAAGTCTTTAACGGTCAGCGATAGGAGCATGGGTGTTCGCGTCAGGTGTCAGAGCAGGCGCTCGCCCCAGTGGAGCTTGTGGCGCAGCATGTCGTAGTAGTTGTAACCCACCGGGTGCAGGATGCGCAGCGGGTTGCGGTAGCGGCGGATCAGCACGCGGTCCATTTCCATCAGGTCGCAATGGGATTGGCCGTCGAAGTGCACGCGCGCGTCCAGGCCGCGGGTGAGCATGAATTCCACTTCGCAGGAGTCGTTGACCGCGATCGGGCGGTTGCTCAGCGATTGCGGGCAGATGGGCACCAGGGCGATGGCCTGCAGCGTGGGGTGCAGGATGGGACCGCCCGAGGCCAGCGAGTAGGCGGTGGAGCCGGTGGGGGTGGAGACGATGAGGCCGTCCGAACGCTGGCTGTAGACGAACTGGTTATCGATGAAGACTTCGAACTCTATCATCGAGCCCATCGCGCCGCGGCTGAACACCACGTCGTTGAAGGCCAGCGCGTTGGCCACTTCGGCGTCTTCGCGTATCACCGCGGCTTGCAGCAGGATACGGTCTTCCGGCACGAAATCGCCGCGCAGGATGGCGTCCACGGAATCCAGCATCTCGTGCAGGGGGATGTCGGTCATGAAGCCCAGCCGGCCCTGGTTGATGCCGATCAGCGGCACGCGGTAGGGGGCCAGCAGCCGGGCGATGGACAGCATGGTGCCGTCGCCGCCCAGCACGATGACGATGTCGGCCAGCTTGCCCATGTCGTTGCGGTCTATCAGCGCGTGCGGGCCGGCTTCCTGCTGGGTGGCGCTGTCTTTGTCGATCAGCACGGTGGCGCCGGAGGCGGACAGGTGGTCGGCCAGCCGGCGCAGAGATTCGACGATGGCGGGCTTGCTGTGCCGCGCCACCAGGCAGACGTGTTTGAACAGTCGTTCCATGGCGTTGTTTCAGTAAGGGGTGGGCGTATCGTTCAAAAAACTGTCGTCGTTGGGTTTCTTGCCGGTGGCTTCCAGCGCTTTCAGGTAGAAGCGCACCAGGTCCGCCAGAGAGTCTACACCGAGTTTGTTGAACAGGTTGGCCCTATGTACTTCTATGGTGCGCGGGGACAGGTCCAGCACCCGGGCGATTTCCTTGCTGGACATGCCGTCCGCCACCAGTTCCAGCACTTCGCGCTCGCGGCCGCTGATGCGGGCGAGCAGGCCCATCACTTCCTGGGTTTCTTCTTCCTTGCGGTGTTGCAGGATGCTCAGGCGTATGCCTTTGCGCAGGCTTTCGATCAGCCGCGCTTGGTCTATCGGCTTGGTCAGAAAATCGATGGCGCCGGTTTGGAAGGCGCGGCGGCATTGTTCGATGTCGCCGTGGCCGGTGATGAAGACGATGGGCAAGGTCACGTTTTTGTCGATCAGCTGCTCCTGCAGCGCCAGGCCGGTGATTTGCGGCATGCGGATGTCCAGCACCAGGCAGGCGATGTCGTTGCCGCCGTAGTGGGCGAGAAACTCCATCGCGTTGGGAAAGGTGACGGTGCGCATGCCTTGCGCGGCGATCAGCATGGCCAGCGAATCCAGTACGGCCGGATCGTCGTCGACGATGTAGACGGTTGGCGTGGTGTTTTGCATTGTGTTTTTGACTCCTGCCGGTTACCCCGTTGACGGCGGCGCGTCCCGTTGCGGCAGTTCAATGATGAATTCCGCGCCGCCGGTTGATTTGTTGCGCGCGCTCAGCTTGCCGCCGAACGCTTCTATGGCGGTCTGGCAGATGGCCAGGCCCAATCCCATGCCGCTGGCCTTGGTGCTGAAGAAGGGCGCGAAGATGCGATCCAGCAATTCCGGCGCGATGCCGGCGCCGTTGTCGCCTATGCTTAGCCGGATCCAGCGGCCGTTCAGGCTAGTGGCGATGCTGAGCCGCCCCCAGGGGGCGACGGTTTCCATGGCGTCCAGCGCGTTGCGCATCAGGTTCAGCACCACTTGTTCCAGTTGTATGTTGTCAGCGTAGACCAAGGGCAGGTCGTGGCAAATATTCTGCTCAATATGAATATCGTGGGTTTTTAGTTCGTATTCCAGCAGGTTGAGCGCATTACCCACCACCTGATTCAGGTCTATGGGGTTGAATTGCTGGGTTTTTTTGATCACGAATTCGCGCAGGCGCTGGATGATTTGGCCGGCGCGGCTGGCCTGGGTGACGGAGGAGTCCAGCGCGCGGCGCAGCATGGCCATGTCCGGCTCTTCGTCTTCCAGCAGGCTGAGGCCGGCCTGGCAGTAGCTCATGATGGCGGACAGCGGTTGGTTGATCTCGTGGGCGATGCCGGAGGCCATCTCGCCCATGGTGTTGATGCGGGCGACGCGGGCCAGCTCCATTTCGTGCTGACGCAGCCGGGTTTCGCTGGCCTCCAGCGCGGCCAGCATGCGGCGGCGGATCGGCGCGGTGTCGCGGAAGGTCAGCACCGCGCCCATCAGCCGGCCGTCGCGGCCGGGCAGCGGGGACACCGAGCCTTCGATCAGCAGTTTTTCGCCGTCGCTGCGCATCAGATAGCAGTTTTGCGCCAACAGCACGGTTTCGCGGCGCTGGATGGCCTTGTGCACCGGGTCTTCCTCCACCTGGCGCGCAAATTCGTAGTTGAGCCTCACCACTTGATGCAGCTTGCGTTGCGCGGCGTCTCGAGCTTTGAGGCCGAGCAGGGTTTCCGCCGCCGGGTTGAGATAGCGGATGCTCAGGTCGATGTCGATGCTGATGACCGCGTCGCTGATGCCGCTGAGCGCCACCATTGCGTATTCGCGCTCGCGGTGTAGCTTGTCTTGTGCCTGTTCCTGCGCCTGGCGGTTTTGCGCCAGCAGCGCCAGGATGATCAGCAACAGGTAGGCCGGCACCATGGAGAAGACGGCGCTGAGCAAGAGCTCCAGCGGCGCGGTGCGGTCGAAACTGAGCTGGCGGCGCACCGTCAGTTCATAGGGCAGGTAGGGGGTGTCCAGGCTTTTGCGGATTTCCAGCGTCGGCAGCAGCCATTGCGCCAGCCAGCCGGGCTGGTCCTGTTGCTGATGGCGGTAGATCAGCGGGTCGTAGCCGCTGGGCGCGCTGTCCTTGCGCTGCAAGGCCACGCCGTAGCGCGTAGCCATATTGGGGGTCAGGCTGACCAGCTTGTCCAGCGCCAGCACCTGCACCACCATGCCTGCGGTCTGCTCGCTGCGCACTAGCGGCACCGGGGACGGCGCCTCGGTGTTGTAGATGGCGGAGAAGAAGGCCAGGCCCTGCTTGCCGTTGTTGAGGCGCAGTACCGGGGATACCGCCTCGCCCTGGCCCATCGCGCGGTGGACGGTGGGCGCCAGCACGCTGTCGGCCAGCAGGTCCAGGCCCATTTCGCGCCAGTCGTCGGAGGCCAGGCCGGGTTCGGCCATGCTCAGCGGCAGGTAGCGCGGCCGTTTGGCCGCCAGCCGCCAGGCTTGTTGCTGGTCCCAGGCGTTGTCCTGCTGGTGCTGGTAGTCGCGGATGCGGTAGGGCTGGCCTTGCAACTGGCTGCGCATGCGTTCGAATTCGCGGCGGTAAGCGTGGCTGACCAGCGGCTGGTAGCCGATGAAGTAGAGCTGCGGCTGTTCGCGCGCCAGCGATTCCACCAAGAGGCGGATGCGCGCTTCGCGCAGGCTGTTTTCCTGATCGACGATGTCGACCACGCTTTGTTGCAGCATCTCGCTTTCCTGCAGGCGGGTCTGCAGGCCGGAGAGAATCAGGCTGTGCACCTGTTGGTGTTCCTGATGCTGCTGATTGAGGTCCAGCGCCACCGATTGGCCCAGCAACAGGGCGAAGGTGAGCAGCCACAACACGGCGCAGGCCAGGCGTCCGCGGGGGGAGGCGGTGCGCAACAGGTCCAGGTGACGGGTGAGGGCGGTGCGGAATGCAGTGATGATGCTGTGCTTGTCTGCCATGGGGAGGTTGGGTTCGTCCGGCGCGCAGCCAATCTGGGCATCGCCGCTACTGTGCCGGATTATAGCGGCGATGCCCGGGGCGCGCGAACCAAGCCGGGAGCTGGGCTCGCCCCTGGCAGGGTATGGCTTATTTCTTCAGGTAAACAGAAAAATATTGCTGAAACTTGGCCAGTTTTGGCGCTACCACCATTTGACAATAGGGTTCGTGGCCATGTTGGTCAAAGTATTGCTGGTGATAGTCTTCCGCCGGATAAAAAGGCGCCGCTGCCTCCAGCCGAGTGACGATGGGCGCCGGGTAGTCGCCGGCCAGGTCCGCCAGCTTTCGTTCCGCCGCCTGACGCTGTTCTTCGTCGTGGTAAAACAGCACCGACGCGTATTGCGGGCCGACGTCGTTGCCTTGACGGTTGAGGGTGGTGGGGTCGTGCAACGCGAAGAAGGCGCGCAGCAGGGTGTCGTAATCGATCTGGGCCGGGTCGTAGCGGATCTGCACCGCTTCCACGTGGCCGCTGCGGCCGCCGCAGACTTCCTTGTAACTGGGGTTGGCGTCGGGGCCGCCGGTATAGCCGGAAACGGCGCTGTGGACGCCAGCCAGGCGGTTGTAGGCGCTTTCGATGCACCAGAAGCAGCCGCCTGCGAAGGTTGCGGTTTTCATGTTTGGCTCCATTGACGGGTGGGATGTGTATGAGTCGCGTCGGGGCGGGCAATCTGTCCCTCGACGCCGAAGATTTGCCAAGCCAGGCGCACGGTTTCGGTCTGGATCGCCACGGTGTTTTCGATGGGCACCGCGTAGCCGCCGCCCATGACGACGGCGACAGCGGCTTTGGCCTGGCGACAGGCTTCCAGCACCATGCGGTCGCGCGCGGCCAGGCCGTCGAAGCTCAGCGCCAGCTTGCCCAGGCGGTCGCCGGCGTAGGGGTCGGCGCCGGCCAGGTAGAAGACCAGGTCCGGGTCCGCGGCGAACAGGCGCGGCAGTTGCTCGGCCAGAACGGCGAGGTAGGTTTCGTCGTTGGCGCCGTCCGGCAGTTCGATGTCCAGGTCGCCGGGCTCGCGGCGGAAGGGAAAGTTGCCGGCGCCGTGCATGGAGAAGGTGAAGATGCGGTCGTCGCCGCGAGTAATGGCGGCGGTGCCGTCGCCCTGGTGCACGTCCAGGTCCAGCACCAGCGCGCGGCGGGCCAGGCCTTCGTCCAGCATCAGCCGCGCGGCCACGGCGATGTCGTTGAACACGCAAAATCCGCTGCCCATCGCGCGGCCGGCGTGGTGGGTGCCGCCGGCCAGATTGACGCCGCAGCCGCGCGCCAGCGCCCAGCGGGCGGCGGCAATGGTGGCGCCCACCGAGCGACGGCTGCGTTCCAGCAGTTGCGGGCTCCAGGGCAGGCCGATCTCGCGCTGCTCGGCGGCGCTGAGCGCGCCGTTGAACACCTTGTCCAGATAGGCGTCGTCGTGGGCTAGCGCCAGTTCGTAGCGGCTGGCCGCCGGCGCGGTGTCCATCGCCTCGGCGGCGAAACCCGCCACCGCCTGCGCCAGCAGCGCGTATTTACGCGCCGGAAAGCGATGGCCGGGCGGTAGCGGCAGCGGAAATTGATCGGTGCGAAAAATACGCATTAAGAGGCTCAGAACGCCTTGACCAGAGAGAAGCGCGGCAGGGTCTGGCCTTCGTGCGCGACGCTTTCCTCGAACATGCCGGCCGGCCGCGCCGACAGGATGAACTCGCCGTAGAGCGCGCGGTACATCACCAGCAACTCGCCGGTTTCGGAGTGGGTGGCGGTGCCCAGCACTTCATAGAGCGGGCCTTTGTAATGGCGATAAATGCCGGGTGCGATTTTCATGGGGCCTCCTTGGCTTACGGCAGATGGGCGAGGGCGTCGGCCATCAGTTGGAACAGGCCGTCGGCGTCCACCTCGGTCAGGTAGAGCGCGTTGGGCTCGCGGCCGGATTCTCCGTGCCAGTCCACCACGGTGGCGCCGGTGGTGTAGTGGCCGGCCAGTTCCACTACCACGTTGACTTCGCGGCCGCTGAACAGATCGGGGCGCAGCAGGTAGGCGATCACGCAGGGGTCGTGCACCGGCGCGCCGTCCTGGCCCAGCTTTTGCACGTCGTAGCGCTCCAGAGACGTCAGCAGCGAGGCCGCTAGCGGCCCGCAGCGGTTGGGGAGGTCGCGCAGCAGCGCCACCCGCGCCGGCGTGGTGGTCGCCTGGTGGGTGACATCTAGCGGCAACATGACGATGGGCGCGCCGCTGCGCAACACAATGTCCGCCGCGTGCGGATCGGTGTGGATGTTGAACTCCGCCGCTGGGGTCATATTGCCGCCGGCGAAATAGCCGCCGCCCATGAGTACGATGCGGCCAATGCGCGCGGCAATGTCCGGCGCCCGGCGCAGGGCCAGCGCGATATTGCTCAATGGCCCCACCGGGCAAAGGGTGACGCTGCCCGGAGGTTCGCGGCGCAGCGTGTCGATAATGAAGTCCACCGCGTGTTCGGCACACACCGGCATGGCGGGTTCGTGCAGCGGCGCGCCGTCCAGACCGCTGGCGCCGTGCACGTGTTCGGCGCCCTGGTAGGGCTGGACCAGCGGCCGGTCTGCGCCGGCGTAGACCGGCACATCGTTGCGACCGGCCCATTCGCAGACGATGCGGGCATTGCGGGTGGTCAGTTCCACGCCGACGTTGCCGGCCACCGTGGTCAGGCCCAAGAGCTCGATGTCGGCGCGCGCGCCCAGCAGGAACAGGATGGCGGCCGCATCGTCAAGGCCTGGGTCCGTGTCGAAGATGACGCGGTGCTGTTTCATGTCGGCTCCATTGGGCAATGTCATCAAGGGGGCGAAGGATGCCGCAGCGCTTGGCGGCGCGTCAAGGCGCGGCCGGCTGCGGAGAGGACGCGCTCCATTCATAGACTCTGAATTCGGTATCCAGTTTAAACCCTGATCGTTCATACAGTCGCTGCGCGCTCAGGTTGTCGTGTGCGGTTTGCAGCGTGAGGCCGCCGCCCAGCGCGGCGACATGGGCCTGGCAATGTTCCAGCAATAGTTGGCCGACGCCGCCGCCGCGACAGGCCGGCGATACGAACAAGTCGTGCAGCAGCCAGTGCGGGCGCAGGGCGAGCGAGGAGAAGCCGGGATAGAGCAGGGCGAAGCCTTGGACGCCGGCCGCGTCTTCAGCTAGAAAAACCACCGCTTCGCCCATGCGCAGCCGCTGTTCCAGGAAGGCGGCGCAGGCTTCTGCCGGCTGCGCTGTCCGATAAAAATCGAGATAGGTCAGAAATAAGGGCAGCCATGAGCGGACGGACTCCGCGTCGGCCTGGCGAACAGCGATTTGCATTGAATGCCTTTCCCCGCTTTGCGGTACAATATTTGCCTTTTTTCCGGCGATGTTTGCAATGAAATTGGTTCTTGCCCCGATGGAGGGCTTGGTGGACGAGGCGATGCGCGATGTGCTGACCCGGGTGGGCGGCATTGATCTGTGCGTCACCGAGTTTGTCCGCGTCACTTCGGCGCTCTTGCCCACCCGTACTTTCATGCGGCTGGCGCCGGAGCTGGCGCGCGGCGGCAAGACCCGCGCCGGCGTCACGGTGCGGGTGCAGTTGCTGGGTTCGGACCCGGCCTGTCTGGCCGAGAACGCGGCCAAGGCCGCCAGCCTGGGCGCGCCGGGCATAGATCTGAATTTCGGCTGCCCGGCGCCCACTGTCAACCGCCATCGCGGCGGCGCCATTCTGCTCAACGATCCCGAGCAGTTGTTCCAGATCGTGCAGGCGGTGCGCGCGGCGGTGCCGGCCGAAATACCGGTCACCGCCAAAATGCGGCTGGGCTATGAAGACAAGAGCCGGGCCTTGGAATGCGCGCGAGCTCTGGAGGCCGGCGGCGCGCAGGAGCTGGCGGTGCATGGCCGCACCAAGGTGGAGGGTTACCGGCCGCCGGCGCACTGGGACTGGATCGCCCGCATTCGCGAGAGCGTGGCGGTGCCGGTGGTGGCCAACGGCGAAGTGTGGACGCTGGACGATTACCGCGCCATCCGCGAGCAAAGCGGCTGCGACACGGTGATGATAGGCCGCGGCCTGGTAGCCTGTCCGGACCTGGCTTTGCGCATCAAGCGCCAGGACGGCGCCGAACCCATGCCCTGGAACGAGATGCAGCCCTGGGTGCTGGACTTGTTCCTGCAGTGCCGCGTTCAGTCCGAGGATGGACGCTACCCTGTGGCGCGCACCAAGCAATGGCTGGGGCAGCTCAAGCGAAGCTGGCCGGAGGCCGGCGCCTTGTTCGAGCGCATTCGCAGGCTGACCACGCCGGACGAAGTGGAGCCTGTACTGCGAGACATGCTTTCTAAGTAAATGTACTCATATCTAAATGCTATGGGGATGTGTACCATTCAATTGCGCGCTGCACTGGTATAGCAGGGCGCTGTGATTCCGGCGGCTCCCCAGCTCCGGCGATTACACTTCCCCGATACCTTGCAGCCCTCCCTATACGGGAGGGATTTTTTTTATCCGCCGCGATGGACTATCAATGAAAAGCGGCCGGCCTGTTGTTTCCTCTTTGTTCCCTGCCGCAACGGCGCCGCCATCGGCGGTTTCCCATCAAGACTTCATCGCGGAGGCGGCATGGATACGGCCCCGACGGTTAGCTGGCTGGAAAAGCTGATCCCTCAGGCGTGGCACGACAGTTTGACGCTGTTTGTGGCGTTGACCGCCGCCTGCGCCGCCTTGCTTTATCTGTTGCGGCCGGAAACCCGCAAATCGACGCTGCGCTCCTTGTTGGCCGCCGCCCTTGCCTTGGTGGCGATCAATCTGGGGCCTCAGGACGGCCAGGCGGTGGCGGAGTGGGTCAAGCAGGTGGCCGTCATCGTGCTGGGGCTGGCCTTGATCCGGTTATGGGCGATGATGTTGATGCGTTTGTTCCTTCCCTTGCTGCGTCTGCATCCGCCGCGCATCCTGGAGGACATTCTGCTGGTACTGGGCTGCGTAGGCTGGGGTCTGGTGCTCTTGCGCCTGGCCGGCCTGGATCTGAGCCATATCGTCACCACTTCGGCGGTGATTACCGGCGTGCTGGCGTTCTCCATGCAGGATACGCTGGGCAATATTCTGGCCGGCCTGTCGTTGCAACTGGACAATTCGGTGGAGGTGGGCGACTGGATCAAGTCCGGCGAGTTGTCCGGCAGGGTGGTGGAAATCAATTGGCGGGCCACGCTGGTGGAAACCCGCAACTGGGAAACCGTGGTGATTCCCAACAGCCAGTTGATGAAGGGACAGTTCGCCATCCTGGGCAAGCACCAGGGCGCGCCGCTGCAATGGCGGCGCTGGGTGTGGTTCAACATTAATTGGGATACCTTGCCCAATCAGATCATCACCGTGGTGGAGCGCTCCTTGCGCGAAGCCCAGCTGCCCGGCGTGGCCTTGTCGCCGGAACCCAACTGCATTCTGATGGGCTTTGAGAACGGCTATAGCAAGTACGCGGTTCGCTATTGGCTGACCGATCTCGCCGCCGACGATCTGACCGATTCCGTGGTGCGTACCCATATCGACGCCGCCTTGCGCCGCCATAATCTGAAAATGTCCTCGCCGCACTACAATGTGCTGACCATCAAGGACAATGAAAAGTATATGGAAGCGCGGATGAAGAAGCACCTGGAAGAGCGGGTGCAGGCGCTGCGCAAGGTGGAGCTGCTGACCAGCCTCAACGACGAGGAAATGGTGGTGTTGGCCGATCAACTCAAGTTCACGCCCTTCGTCACCGGCGACATCATCATGCATCAGGGCGCGGTGGCGCACTGGCTCTACATCATGCTTAGCGGCGAGGTGGAGGTGTGGGTGAACCTGCCGGACGGCAGCCGCAAGCTGGTGGATGTGCTGGAGGGCGGCAACTTCTTCGGCGAAATGGGCTTGATGACGGGCGAGGCGCGCAGCGGCACCGTGATCGCGCGTTCCAATGTGGAGTGCCTGCGGCTGGACAAGGAGTCTTTCCAGTCCATTCTGAGTTCGCGAAAAGAATTGGCGGAGGCGATCTCGTCGATTCTGGCGGAACGCTTGGCGGAGCGCACCCGCAAGCTGCCGCAGGATTGGCAGGAGGGCCATGGCGCGCCGCAGCGTGCGGAATTGGTGGACAAGATCCGGCGCTTCTTTGGCCTGGGCAAGCACTGACCGCGCTGAAGCGCAAGCCATACGCGGTCTTGTGTCGACTCGCCGCGCTAAATGAGGCGCGCACGGCGGCCCCAAGCAAGGGGCCGCGCGGCCTAACTTAATCCAGCGGGTGGAAGTGCTTGAGGATGCTGGAGAAATCCAGCTTGCCAAAGCCGGCCTGAGCGTGTTCCTCGTAGAGATTGCGCGCCAACGATCCCAGCGGATTGGCCGCGTGGCTGTGCAGCGCGGTTTCCTCGGCCAGCCCCAGGTCTTTCAGCATCAGCTCGGTCATGAAGCCGCCGCTGTAGCCGCGGCTGGCCGGCGTGTTCTCCATTACCCCGGGCCAGGGGTTGTACAGCTCGGTGGCCCAGTTGCGGCCGGAGCTCTGGCTGATGATGTCGGACAGCACCTTGGGATCCAGCCCGTTTTTCACGCCCAGCGCCAGCGCCTCCGCGGTGCCGGCCATCAGGATGCCCAGCAGCATATTGTTGCAGATCTTGGCGGTCTGGCCGGCGCCGGCGGCGCCGGCGTGGAAGATGTTCTTGCCCATAGCCTGCAGCAAGGGCCGCGCCCGTTCCAGCTCGGCGGCCGCGCCGCCGACGATGAAGGTGAGCGTGCCGGCGGCGGCGCCGGCGGTGCCGCCGGACACCGGCGCGTCCAGCATCTTGAGGCCGGCGGCGTCGGCCGCGGCGGCCACTTTCCGTGCGGTGGCGGCGTCTATGGTGCTGCAGTCCACCACCAGGGTGCCGGCCGGCAGTTGCGCGAACAGGCCGGACTCGCCCAGGTACAAGCCTTCCACGTGGCGGCCGGCCGGCAGCATGGAAATTACCGCGTCGGCGCCGCGGACGGCGTCGGCGGCGGTGGAGGCCGCGCGCGCGCCGGCGGCGGCCAGCTTGGCCAGCGCGTCGGCGGACAGGTCGAACACGTTCAGTTGATAACCCTGTTTCAGCAGATTGGCGGCCATCGGCCCGCCCATATTGCCTAGGCCGATGAAGGCGATGGTTTGCATCTTCTGTCTCCTTGATTGTTATTGGAGCGCGGCCAGCGGGTGGTCGGCCTCAGTCCACGGCGAATCGAAATGGCTGTCAACCCAGCCCGGCGGAATGTCGCCCAGCTCGCGGCAATGCCATTGCGGCGCGCGGTCCTTGTCCACCAGCAGCGCGCGCACGCCTTCGCGGAAGTCCGGCTTGGCGCAGAAGTTGACCGACAGCGCCAGCTCCATGCGCAGGACCTCGGCCAAGGACAGGTGTTTGGCGCGCTGGAAGATTTCCCAGCAGACGGCGGCCGATGTCGGGCAGCCGTGGGCGAAGCTCTTGGCGGCGGCGGCCAGCCACGGGTCTTCAAAGGCGGTGTCGCGCAGCGCGGCGGCCACCGCGTCCAGGCTGCCGCGGTTCATCAATTGGTGCACCGCCAGCAGATTGCGGCCGGCGTTGGCTTCCGGCAGCGCCACGCCGCGCTCCATCTCGTTGAGCAGGGCGCTGACCAGGCCGTGGTGGCGTTCCTCCGGCTGTTCCCAGGCCAGGTCGCGCAGCGCGGTCAGCAGGGGGGGCTGGCCGTCGGCCGGCAGCACATGGTCGGCCAGATTGCACAGCAGCGCGTCGCCGGCGTTCAGCGGCGCGCCGGTCAGGCCGAGGAACAGGCCGAGCTTGGCCGGCATCCGTTGCAGGAACCAGCTGCCGGCCACGTCCGGGTACAGGCCTATGGTGATTTCCGGCATGGCGATGCGGGTGGCCGGGGTGGCCACGCGGTGGCTGGCGCCGGCCATCAGGCCCAGGCCGCCGCCCATGACGATGCCGCCGCCCCAGACGATCAGCGGCTTGCGGTAGCGGTGGATGTGGTAGTCGAGCCGATATTCCTCGCTGAAGAAGGCGACGGCGTGCGGGTTGGGATAGACGTCGCCGTCTTCCAGCAGCGCTGCGCGCAGCGAGCGCACGTCGCCGCCGGCGCAGAAGGCCTTGTCGCCGGCGCCGCGCAACAGCACGGCTACCACGGCATCGTCGTTCTCCCAGGCGTTCAAGCGCGCGTCCAGCAGCCGTATCATCTCCAGCGTCAGCGCGTTCAGCGATTTTTCCGCGTTCAGCGTGGCGATGGCGATGCGCTGGCCGCCGCGGACCGGCAGTTCTTCAAACAGTAGCGGGTGGGACATGGCGGATTCGTCCTTGGGTGAAGGTCAGGCGTTCTTCCACTGCGGCGCGCGTTTTTCCAGGAAGGCGCGGGTGCCTTCTCCCTGATCCTGGGTGTCGAACAGCTTGATGAAGCCTTCGCGTTCGTGGATCAGATTGTGCGCCGGCGGCTGCAGCCGCGCGCGTTGCACCAGCTGCTTGCACACCGCTACCGACGACGGCGATTGGCGGTCGACTTTTGCCGCCAGCGAGAGCGCGGCGTCCAGCGCCTGGCCTTTGGCCACCACTTCTTCCACTAGGCCGATGCGCTCGGCGGTGCGCGCGTCGATGCGCTCGCCGCACAGAATCATGCGTTTGGCCCAGCCTTCGCCCACCAGCCAAGGCAGGTTCTGGGTGCCGCCGGCGCAGGGTAGCAGGCCGACGCCGGCTTCCGGCAGCGCCATTTGCGCCTGCTCCTCGGCGATGCGGATGTCGCAGGCCAACGCGCACTCTAGGCCGCCGCCCATCGCATAGCCGTTGACGGCGGCGATGCTGACGCCGCGGAAGGCGGACAAGGCCTCGAAGGCCTCGCCGAACAGCATGGTCATTTCCGTGGCCACCTTTTTGTCGCCGTCGGCGAACAGCTTGAGGTCGGCGCCGGCGGAGAAGAATTTTTCGCCCTGACCGGTGATCACCAGCGCGTAGATGTCGCGGTCCGCGTTCAGGTCCGCCGCCAGTCGTTTCAGCGCGCTTAGGCTGTCGCGGTTCCAGGTGTTGGCCGGCGGGTTGTCTATGGTGACCACGGCGGTGTGGCCGCGTTTTTCCACGTTCAGGTGGGCGTAGTTGTTCATAGCGTTTGCCTTTATGGATTCGGTTTTGATTGAGCTAGGCCGAAAAAGTCCAGCGAAGCGGCTGGGGCAAGACTGCGCAAGGCCGCATATGAGGTACTTTCGGCTTCGCTCAGCGCAGGGTTTCCAGCGCGCCGTCTTGCAGCAGTTTGCGCGCCACGATCATCCGCATGACTTCATTGGTGCCTTCCAGAATCTGGTGCACGCGCAGGTCGCGCACATGGCGTTCCAGGGGAAAGTCCTTCAGATAGCCGTAGCCGCCGAACAGTTGCAGCGCGTTGTTGGCCACATTGAAACTCAAATCCGTGGCCAGCCGCTTTGCCATGGCGCAATAAGCGCTGGCGTCCGGGCTGGCCTGGTCCAGTTTCCATGCCGCCAGGCGCACCATCTGCCGCGCGGCCACCAGCTCGGTCAGCATGTCCGCCAGCCGGAATTGCACGCTTTGCAGCTCGGCCAGCGGCTGGCCGAATTGCTGGCGCTCTTGTACATAGCGCTGGGCGGCGGCCAACGCGGCTTGAGCAGTGCCCACGGCGCAGGTGGCGATGTTGATGCGGCCGCCGTCCAGGCCCTTCATCGCGAAGGCGAAGCCCTGGCCTTCCTCGCCCAGGCGGTTGGCGGCGGGGATTTCCACATTGTCGAAAGTGATGGCGCGGGTGGGCTGGTTGTTCCAGCCCATTTTTTTCTCTTTCTTGCCGTATTGCACGCCGGCCGCGTCCGCCGGCACCACGAAGGCGGACACGCCTTTGGGACCAGGGCCGCCGGTGCGCGCCATCACCACCAGCACCTGGGTGCTGCCGGCGCCGGAGATGAACATCTTGGAGCCGTTGAGCACATAGCTGTTGCCCTTGCGCTCGGCGCGGGTCTTCAGCGCGGCGGCGTCGGAGCCGGCGCCGGGCTCGGTCAGACAGTAGCTGCCCAGCAGCTCGCCGCTGACCATGCGCGGCACCCAGCGCTCGGCCAGCTCCGGGCTGCCGAAGCTGGCTATCATCCAGGCCACCATATTGTGTATGGTCAGATAGGCGGTGGTGGAGGTGCAACCGGCGGCCAGCTCTTCGAAGATGATGGCGGAGTCCAGCCGCGGCAGGCCCAGGCCGCTGTAGGCTTCCGGCGTGTACAGGCCGAGAAAGCCCATTTCGCCGCTGCGGCGGATCACGTCCAGCGGAAAGGTTTCCTCTTCGTCCCATTCGGCGGCGCGCGGCGCGAGCTCGCTGGCGGCGAAGTCGCGGGCGCTGTCCTGAAAGGCGATTTGTTCTTCAGTTAGTGCGAAATCCATGGCGGGCTCCCGGTCAGCGCAGCGAAATGGTGGTGTTGACCTTGCCGCCGCTGGCGGCGTCGTCGAACCAGCGGCTGGTGACGGTTTTGGTCTGGGTGTAGAACAGCACGACTTGCTTGCCGTAAGGGCCGAGGTCGCCCAGCTTGGAGCCGCGCGAACCGGTGAAGCTGAACAGCGGCACCGGAACGGGGATGGGCACGTTGACGCCCACCTGGCCGACGTCGATCTCCTCCTGGAATTTGCGCGCCGCCGCGCCGCTCTGAGTGAATACCGCGGTGCCGTTGCCGTTGGGGTTGGCGTTGACGATGGCGATGGCGTCGTCCAGCGAATCCGCCGCCATCAGGCACAGCACCGGGCCGAAGATTTCCTGGTGGTAGATGCTCATTTCCGGTTTGACGCCGGAGAAGATGGTGGGGCCGACGAAGTTGCCGCGCTCGTAGCCGGCCACCTGGATGTCGCGGCCGTCCAGCTCCAGGCGCGCGCCTTCTTCCACGCCGCGGGCGATCAGGCCGGCCACGCGCTCGCGCGCGGCGCAGGAGATCAGCGGGCCCAGGTCCGGGTTGTCCTTGCCGGCGCCCACGCTCAGGCCGCGCGCCTTGGCCACCAGTTCCGGAATCCACTGTTGGGCCTCGCCCACCAACACAGCCACCGACAGCGCCATGCAACGCTGGCCGGCAGCGCCGAAAGCGGCTCCGGCCAACTGGTTCAGCGCCTGTTCCTTATTGGCGTCCGGCAACACGATGGCGTGGTTCTTGGCGCCCATCATGCATTGGGTGCGCTTGCCGTTGAGGCTGGCGCGATGGTGCACGTGGGTGCCCACCTTGGTGGAGCCGACGAAGGACACCGCCTTGATGTCGCGGTGGTCGCACAGGGCGTTGACCACCTGTTCGCCGCCGTGCACCACATTGAGCACGCCGGGCGGGATGCCGGCTTCCAGCGCCAGCTCCACCAGGCGCATGGTCACCATCGGGTCTTGTTCCGAGGGCTTGAGCACAAAGGTGTTGCCGGTGGCGATGGCCATCGGAAACATCCACAGCGGAATCATCGCCGGGAAGTTGAACGGGGTGATGCCGGCGCAGACGCCCAGCGGCTGCAGCACGGTATAGGTGTCGACGCCGCCGGCGACGTTCTCCGCGTATTCGCCCAGTTGCAGATTGCCGATGGCGGACGCGTGCTCCACCACTTCCAGGCCGCGGAAGATGTCGCCCTCGGCGTCGGCCAGGGTCTTGCCTTGCTCGGCGGTCAGCAGCGCCGCCAGTTCCTTCATGTGCTCGCGGATCAGCTGCTGGTATTTCAGGAAGATGCGCGCGCGCGCGCCGATGGCGGTTTTCTTCCAGCCGGCGAAGGCGGTCTTGGCGGCGCTGACGGCGGCGTCGACTTCGTCCTGGGTGGCCATCGGCACCCGCGCCAGCACTTCCTGAGTGGCCGGGTTGACGATGTCACGCCATTCGGCGCTGCGGGATTCGACGAATTCACCGCCGATCAGCAATTTGATGGTGGGGACTGCCTGGGTCATGGTGCTGCCTCCGTCTGATCTTGAATAAAGCCCGTTGCCGGCGGCGCCGGCTCAGGCGTAGCTGTAAAAGCCCTTGCCGCTCTTGCGGCCCAGGTGGCCGGCCTGCACCAGTTGGGCCAGCAGCGGGCAGGCGCGGTATTTGCTGTCGCGGAATTCGGTGTAGAGGATGTCCATGATGGACAGGCAGGTGTCCAGGCCGATCAGGTCCGCCAAGGCCAGCGGGCCGATGGGGTGGTTCATGCCCAGCTTCATCACGGTGTCGATGTCCTCGGCGCTGGCCAGGTTTTCGTGCAGCGTGAAGGCGGCCTCGTTGATCATCGGCATCAGCACGCGGTTGGAAACGAAGCCGGCGGCGTCCTTGACCGTGACCGGGGTCTTGCCCAGCGCCTGGCTCAATTCGTAGACCAGCCGGTAGGCGGCGTCGCCGGTTTGCAGTGCGCGGATGATCTCCACCAACTGCATCACTGGCACCGGGTTCATGAAGTGCATGCCTACCACGCGTTCCGGCTGGCTGACCCAGCTGGCGATGCGGGTCAGTGAAATCGACGAGGTATTGGACGCCAGCACCGCGTCCGGGCGCACCACGGCGGCCAGTTCGCGGAAGATGCTTTCCTTGACGGCGGCGTTCTCGGTGGCGGCTTCTACTACCAGATCGCGGTCGGCCAGATCGGCCAGGCGGGTGGTGGTTTGGATGCGGGCGAGAATGGCGGGGACGTCGGCCTCGGCCAGCTGATCCTTCTTCACCAGGCGCGCCAGGCTGGAGGCGACGGCGGCCAGGCCCTTGTCCAGCGCGGCTTGGCTGACGTCGGCCAGGCGCACTTCGTAACCGTGGCTGGCGAAGACCTGGGCGATGCCGTTGCCCATGGTGCCGGCGCCCACCACTGCGATTTTGGCTTGCATGTTGTTTCCTCGACTATTTGCTCTATGCTGTATTCAAGATAGCTTGACGTTTACGTTAACGTCAATCAACAATGACAAGCGCAACGGCGAATGTTGCGCGAATGGTCCGGCGGCGCCGGGGAGGCGGGAGAGGAAGATGGCGGAGCAGACCTACAGCATTACCGAATTGGCGCAGGAGTTCGACGTGACCACGCGCACCATCCGCTTTTACGAAGACCAGCAATTGCTGGAGCCGCTGCGGGCGGGGCAGCGCCGCATCTACAGCCGGCGCGACCGGGTGCGGCTGATGCTGATTCTGCGCGGCAAGCGCATCGGCCTGTCCCTGCAGGAAATCCGCGAGCTGTTCGCGCTCTACGACGCGGCCAGCGACGACGCGCCGCAGCTGCATGAATTCATCCGCATCCTGCAACGCAAGGAACAGCAGCTGCTGGAGCAGATGGAAGACATCAAGGTGGTATTGAGCGAAATTTCCCAATTGCGGCATCAGTGCGAGAAAACGCTGGACAAGCGCGGCGCGGATGCCCGGCAATCGACTTGAGGAGTGAGCAATGCAACAGCAAGACATCGTGATCGTGGGCATGGCGCGCACCGCCATGGGCGGCTTCCAGGGCGCTTTGGCGGCCAAGACGGCGGCGGAGCTGGGCGCGGCGGCGATCCAGGCCGCGGTGGAGCGCGCCGGCGTGCCGGCGGCGGACATCGACGAAGCCATCGTCGGTTGCGTGCTGCCGGCCGGCCAGGGCCAGGCGCCGGCGCGTCAGGCGGCGCTGGGCGCGGGCCTGCCGCTGGCGGTGAACTGCACCACGGTCAACAAGATGTGCGGCTCAGGCATGAAGGCGGCGATGCTGGCCCATGATCTCTTGCGCGCCGGCAGCGCGCGGGTGATGGTGGCCGGCGGCATGGAGAGCATGAGCAACGCGCCCTATCTGATGACCAAGGCGCGGGCCGGCCTGCGCCTGGGCCATGGCGAAATCAAGGACCATATGTTCCTGGACGGCCTGGAGGACGCTTACGACAAGGGCAAGCTGATGGGGGTGTTCGCCGAATGGTGCGCGGAGAAGTACGGCTTCAGCCGCGAGGCCCAGGACGCCTTCGCCATCGCCTCGCTGAACCGCGCCCAGACGGCGATCCGCGACGGCCTGTTCCGCGAGGAGATCGCTCCGGTGACGGTGAGCGGCCGCGGCGGCGAGCAGGTGGTGGATACCGACGAGCAGCCCTTGAAGGCCAACGTCGACAAGATTCCGACGCTGAAACCGGCGTTCAAGAAGGACGGCACGGTGACGCCGGCCAACGCCAGCTCCATTTCCGACGGCGCCGCCGCGCTGGTGTTGATGACGGCGGAGGAGGCGGCGCGCCGCGGCCTGCGCCCGCTGGCCCGCATCGTCGGCCACGCCACCCACGCCCAGGAGCCGGGCTGGTTCACCACCGCGCCGGTGGAGGCGATCCGCAAGCTGCTGGCCCGGGCGGGCTGGAGCGCCGGCGACGTCGATCTCTACGAGATCAACGAAGCCTTCGCCGTGGTGACCATGGCGGCGATGCAGGACTTGGGCCTGCCGCACGACAAGGTCAACGTGCATGGCGGCGCCTGCGCGCTGGGCCACCCCATCGGCGCCTCCGGCGCGCGCATCATCATCACCCTGCTATCGGCGCTGCGTCAGCGCGGTGGCAAGCGCGGCGTGGCCAGCTTGTGCATAGGCGGCGGCGAGGCCACGGCGATGGCGCTGGAACTGCTCTGAAACGTAGGCGAGCCGGCATTCGGCTTTGATGAAACGGCCCTGTCGGCTGCCGCGCCGTCAGGGCCGTTTGCCGTGAGGGCAGGTGAGATCGGCAATGGATTTTTTCTTGCTAAACACAGAAGCTATCGCACTTTATTACGTTAGGATAATTGCGTTAGCATGGTTCGATAACCCAACCATAAGAGAATTCTGCGATGAAGCTTACCTTGATCTCGCTGGCTTTTGTCGCCGCCAGCCTGGCGCTGCCGGCAGAAGCGGCCTCCGCCCCGGTGGACGGCCACGCGCTGCCGCCCGGCATTGCCTGGCTGCAGGGCGACGTGCCGGCCGCTTTTGCCAAGGCCAAATCGGAAAACAAGCCGCTGTTCCTGTACTGGGGCGCGGTATGGTGCCCGCCGTGCAACCAGGTCAAGGCCACCATTTTCAACCGACAGGACTTCATCGCCCGCACCCGCCAGTTCGTGCCGGTCTATCTGGACGGTGACAGCCCGGACGCGCAAAAGCTGGGCAGCGAGTTCAAAGTACGCGGCTACCCAACCATGATTCTGTTTCGGCCGGACGGCGCGGAGATCACCCGCCTGCCGGGCGAGGTGGACCCGGAGCGCTATCTGCGCACGCTGGAACTGGGCTTGGCGGCGGCGCGGCCGGTGAAAATCTTGCTGCAGTCGGCCCTGGCCGGCGACGCGTTGGCGGACGGGGACTGGCAATTGCTGGCGGACTATTCCTGGGATACGGACCAGGCGCAGATCGTGCCTGAGAAACAAGTGGCGGCAACTTTGGCGCGGCTGGCGGACAAGGCGCCGGCGCGACCGGCGGGCACCGCCTTGAGGCTGAAGTTGAAAGCGCTAGCCGCCGCGGCCGGCGAGGAGACGCCGGTGACGGACCGCGCGCAAGGGCTGGCCGTCGCGCGCGCCGCCTTGGCTCAGCCGCGCGTCAACGCAGACATCCTGATCAACAGCGCCGCCGACATCGTCAAGGTGCTGAGCGCGGACGAGGCGGAGCGTCAGGCGTTGACGGCGCAATGGGACGCCGCCCTGGACAAACTAGCCGTGGACGCCAGCTTGTCCACCGCGGATCGCCTGGGCGCCTTGTCGTCGCGGCTGGCGCTGGCGCGTTTGAGCCAGCCCAAGGGCGAGCTGCCGCGGTCCTTGCGCGAGGAGGTCAAACAGCGAGTGGCGGCGGCGGACAAGGCCACCGGAAATCCCTACGAACGCCAAGCGGTGATCACCGCCGGCGCGGACCTGCTGACGCAAGCGGGCTGGCTGGACGAGTCCGACGCGCTGCTGAAGGCAGAGTTGGGCCGCTCCCACGCGCCGTATTACCACATGTTGATCCTGGCTTCCAACGCCAAGCAGCGAGGGGACAAGGCCGCGGCGTTGGATTGGTATCGTCAGGCCTATGAAGCCGCCAACGGTCCGGCCACGCGCCTGCAATGGGGCGTCAGCTATCTGAGCGGGGCGATTGAGTTGGCTCCGGGGGACGAGAAACGGATAGAGAGCACCGCCAGCGCCATTTTCAAGGAAGCGGGCGGTACGCCCAGCGCCTTCTACGAGCGCAATCGGCGCTCGCTGGAAAAAGCGGTGAATCGGCTCAAGGCCTGGAGCCGGCAGCAACAGCAGGCGGCGGCGCTGGCGCGGCTGGCCGGACAGCTGGACGAGGTGTGCGGCAAGCTGCCGGCAGGCGATCCGCAAAAGCCTGTTTGCGAGGGCCTGGCGCAGTCCGCTCGCTCTTGAGTCAGCCGGCGACCGGCAGCGCCGACAGCATCACCTTGTCGCGGCCATGATGCTTGGCTTGGTAGAGCATGGCGTCGGCCTCGCAGAACAGGCTTTCCAGTGAGGCGTGGCTGCTGTTCAGGCAGGCCACGCCCAGGCTGGCGGTGAAGCGCAGCCGCGCGCCGGCGTCCGGCAGCGGCAATTCGATGCGGGCGATGGCGGCGCGCAGCCGCTCCGCCACCTGGCCCGCCTGTTCTCGGCCGGTATCCGGCAGCAGAATGCAGAACTCTTCGCCGCCGTGGCGGCCGATCAGGTCCGTCTGCCGCGCTTGTCGGCGCAGACAGTCCGCCAGCGCGGTCAGCGCCTGGTCGCCGGCCAGGTGGCCGTGGCGGTCGTTGATGCTTTTGAAATGGTCCAGATCCAGCACGATCAGCGACAAGGCGCGCCGCTCGCGCTGGGCTAGACGGAACGCGGCTACCGCCTCTTCGTCGAAGCTGCGCCGGTTCAACAAACGGGTCAGGCTGTCGCTACGCGATTGTTGCAACAACTGATCCATCGCCCGTTCGTACACCAGATAGAGCTGGCACACCACCACGCCGTAGCCGGACCACTGCGTCATCAGCAGCAGCAGGTTCTGACGCTGGCCAACCACTTCGATGTCCGGCTGCATGGCGGACAGCGCCAGCGCCAGCCGCGTCAGTTCCAGCAGCAGGGTCAGCACCGCCAGCGCCGAAGCCAGCGACTTGCCGGCGCGCGGCGAATCCTGTTCCGCCTGCCACAATCGCCAGGCGATCAAGCCCCATAGCAGACAAGCGCCCAGCGAGAAGATGGCGTGACGGGCCAGCGCCGAATGCGCGAGGCCGTCGTGGATGAACAGCAGCAGAGGAATGAAGACCAGGGCCAGGCCCAAGGGCAGGCTGTAGTGGCTGGAGTGCTTGTAAAAACGCTCGATGCTGATCAGCACGTGCAGCGCCGCCAACTGGATCAGCAGCTTGGCGCTGATGGAGATCAAGGCGGGGTCCAGCTCCAGCGGCGCCAGGTAGAGCATGCCGGCCGCCGCGTCCAGCAAACCGCCGATGGCGAGCGCCAGCACCGCGGGTTGGCGTTGGCTGCGCTGCCAGAACAGGAAGGTGACCAGGGAGATGACCAGGCTGTAGCCGGCGGTGCAAGCCAGTGTTGTCCGAGGGTCGAGAAAAAATGACATCGTGTTCTATGGGCAAAGAGCGTCCGGCAGGGTATCGGCCAGGCAAGCGCACGACAATAGCAGTCTATTGATATCCATACAATTTCACTCTGAAATAAAACGCCGCCCCATGCCAAGGTATGCGGCGCGTGCGCTACAATTATCTCTTTTGACTGTTGGTCTGCATCATGGACAAGCCGCGGTATCCGATCAGCGAGCGCGAAGTGGAATTCAGCGCGATGCGCGCGCAAGGCGCGGGCGGGCAAAACGTCAACAAAGTGTCGTCGGCGGTGCATCTGCGCTTCGACGTGCGGGCTTCCTCGCTGCCGGAATGGCTGCGGGAGCGGCTGCTGGCCCAGCCGGACCAACGCTTGAACAAGGATGGGGTTCTGGTGATCAAGGCGCAGCAGCACCGCACCCAGGAATTGAACCGCGCAGACGCGCTGCAGCGCCTGCAGGCCTGGGTCGATGCCGCCAGTCACATCCCCAAGGCGCGCCGCGCCACCAAACCCACTTACGGCTCCAAGCAGCGGCGGCTGGCCGGCAAGACGCGGCGTGGCGAGGTCAAGTCCCTACGCGGTAAAGTCGATCTATAGCCGGCCCAATTGCTTCGGCGGAATCCCTGGAATGTATTAGTGTTAATGCTGTGGGCATTAACGCTGAGGCAAGGGGGCCGCGATGCAAGGCTTGACGATTAGGGCGCAGCTGCAGCTGCTGGCTTTCGGCGTAGTGGTGTCCTGTCTGCTGATCGGCGCGGTTGGCTACCAAAGCACGGCGCATCTGGTGCGCAGCATCAACGAGTTGCTGGACAGCCAGGGCGCGGTGCGGCGGCAGATGGATGCCGACATGATGCACGACGCGGTGCACGGCGACGTTCTGGCGCTGATGTTGGCGCAGAAAAACGGCGATCGGGCCGCGCTGAACGAAATCCGCAAGGACGTGGACGAGCACAGCAAGCGCTTTCTCGGCGCGATGAAGGAAAACCAGGACAAGATCAGCGATCCCGAAGCCCGTTCCTTGCTGCAGCAGATACTGCCGGTGGTGGAACGCTATACCGGAGCGGCCGCCGCCATCGTAGCCGCCGGCTTTGACCAGCCGGCGCAGGCCACGGCCAAGTTGAAGGACTTCCAGCAGGACTTTGCGCTGCTGGAGGACAAGATGGAAAAACTGGCCGACGCCATCGACAGCGGTTCGCGGCGGCAGAACGACAGCACGGTGGCGCAGGTTGGCGTGGCTGCCGTGATCATCATTGTGGCGGCGCTGGTTGCGGCTTTGCTGATGGCCCTGCTGTGCTGGTGGGTGGCGCGATCGGTGCTGCCGCCCATCGAGCGTTTCAAGGACACGGCGCAACGCATCGAACGCAGCGGCGACTTGTCCATCCGCGCTCAAGTGGGACGGCGCAATGAGCTGGGCGCGGCCATCGGCGAATTCAACACCCTGATGGACACTCTGCAGGGCATTGTGGGCAAAGTGGGCCAGACTTCGGGCGCGCTTGGGGGTTCGGTCGACGAGATCGCCCAACTCACCCAAAACGTGGAACAGGCTAGCCGGCTGCAAACCGATTCGGCGCAGTCCATGGCCGGCGCCATTCAACAACTGGCCGACCATCTGGCCAGCGTGGCCGAGCACGCCGACAGCACTTTGCGCATCGCCGGCGAAGTGGGGCAATGCTCGAGCGAAGGCAGCAAGGCGGTGCAGCAGACCGTGGGCAATATCGGCAACCTGGCCCAAACCATTCATCACAGCGCCAACAGCGTGCAACTGCTGGAAGGCGACATCCGCAAGATAGGCGGCATGGTGGATTCAATCCGCAGCATCGCCGATCAGACCAATCTTTTGGCCTTGAACGCGGCCATCGAAGCCGCGCGCGCAGGCGAATCCGGCCGCGGTTTCGCCGTGGTGGCGGACGAGGTGCGCGCGCTGGCGGAACGCACCGCGCAGGCGACGGCGGACATCGTCAACGTCATTTCCCAGTTGCAGGCCACCTCGGAGCAAGTGGTCAGCGGCATGGAAAACGGCGTGGGCCAGGTGGAGCAGGGCGTGGAACTGGTGAAGCAGCTGGGCGGCATGGTGGACCAGATCGGCCGCCAGGCCGGCGTGGCGGAGGAGCGCATCCGCAATATCTCTCGGCTGCTGGACAATCAGAAGGCGGCCGGCGCGCAAATTCTGGCCAACGTCGACGAAGTGACCCAGCACGCCGGCACCACCAGCCGTTCGGTTGAGCTGGTGCAAGACGAGTTGGTGCAACTGCGCGGTCATTTCGGCGAGCTGAGCGAATCCATCCGCCATATGCGGGTGTGAGCGGTTTGGCCGCCGCCGCCTGCGCGGGTAGAATGCGCAGTTTTCGACACGCGGAAGCGATGTGAGGATACGGCCATGGCCAAGAAGCAAAAACAAGACGAGTTGGACGAGGAAACCCGCGCGCTGCTGGAGTGGTGCGCCGAGGTGGAAACTCACCTGGTGGCGGCCGGCGCCACCGTGGCGGAGGCGCAGGAGCATATCGAGGAACAGGCGGAGTGGTACACCGATCAGTACTACGACGGCCTGAGCCCGGAAGAGGCGGCGCGGGCGGCGCTGAAATGAGTAGACGCATCGCCGTCATCGACTTTGAAACCAACGGCGCGTCTCCGGGGCGCGATTGCCGCGCCACCGAAATCGGCGTGGCGCTGCTGGAGGACGGCCGCATCGTCGGCCGCTATCAAAGCCTGATCAACGCCGGCGTGTGGATTCCGCCGATGATCGAGCGCCTGACAGGCATCAGCAACGCGATGTTGCGCGACGCGCCGCCGTCGGCGGTGGCGATGGCCGAAGCGGCTCGCTTCGTCGGCGACACGCCGCTGGCCGCTCACAACGCCAGCTTCGACCGCAAGTTTTGGGATTACGAGCTGGCCCAATTGGGCCTGGGGCGCAAGCAGGACTTCGCCTGCACCCTGTTGTTGTCGCGCCGGGTGCTGCCGCAGGCGCCGGACCACAAGCTGGGCACTTTGGCGCGCTGGCTGAGCTTGCCGGACACCGGCCGCGCCCACCGGGCGCTGGCCGACGCGGAAATGGCCGCGCAACTGTTGTGCCATTTGCAGGGCGAGCTCAGCCGCCGTTACGGCGCGCGGCTGGCCGATCACGGCCAGTTGTGCGGCATGCAGAAGATCAGCGCGGCCAAGATAAGTCAGTATCTGCAAGCCCAGGCCGGCTGAGCCGCTGTCGCGCGTCGCGAGACGCGGTGGAAGTCTCATCCGCCTTCGCCGGGCGCGCCGACGCCAAACGCGGGCCTGGCCGAGAACCAGTCCAGCGCCCGTTCGCGCAGTGCGGCGACGGCCGGCGTCTCCGCCCGCTCGCGCAGGCAGGCCAGCACGATGCGTTGCTCCGGCAGCGGCTCGGCGATGGGCCGCAGCGTCAGCGGCCGGCCGTCGTAGCTGTGGTCGCCGCTGGGCCGGGTGTAAGCGATGGCCACGCCCAGACCGTGGGCCACCATGCCGCGCTGTAGTTCAAAACTGCGGACCGATTCCAGCCGCGCCGGTCGCAACCCGTGCATGCGCAGCAAGTCCAGAAAATGCGGGCCGCTGTGCGCTTGTTCGGTCAGCAGCAGCGGCCATTCGCACAACTCCTTCAACCTTACCCGCTCTGTCCGCGCCAGCGGATGATCGACCGCCAGCAGCGCGTGAGGCGCCAGCGTGCGTAGTTCGGTCAAGGTCAGCGTGGGCGGCAGCGCCAGATCATAGCTGATGGCGGCGTCCAGCCCGCCCTGAAGCAGCTGCGGGCCGATCAGGTCGAACCCGCATTCGCGCACCTCCACGCGTAGAGACGGATGACGTTCGCGCAGCGCGCGCAACACAGGCGGCAAGCAGTAGGGCGCCAAGTCCTCAAAGCAGCCCAGCGCCAACTCCCCGGCTAGCGCGTCCGCGCCGTCGGCCAGCCCCTCCAGCGCCATTGCGGCTTCCACGGTCCGCCGCGCTTGCGTTAAGGCCTGCCTGCCAAACGGCGTCGTCGCCATTCCGGCGCCGCGGGTGCGGACAAACAGCGCCTGGCCCAAGATGTTTTCCAGCTCGCCTACGGCGGCGGACACAGCCGGCTGAGACACGTTCAGCCGTTCGGCCGCCGTGCTGATGCCGCCGTGACGGGCCACGGCCAGCGCGTAGCGCAATTGGCGCAGGGTCAACTTCATCGTTTTTTCCGAGGAGGATAATCGAAACATATTATTTTATTTTGGCATGGATTTGCGGCGATAGTGAGGACAGCCGCCCGCAGTGGCGGCGTCCACCCGCATCAATCAAGAGGAGAACGTCATGCTTGCCTGCCCCGAGATTTCCGCCGCCGACGTCGCCGCCTTCCAGCGCGATGGCGCAGTCTGCCTGCGCGGCCTGTTCCGCGACTGGGTGGACGTCATCGCCGCCGGCATCGAGCGCAATCTGCGCGCGCCCGGCCCCTACGCCGGCAATGTGGTGGCGGCGGGCGAGCCGGGCTCCTTCTTCGAGGATTATTGCAATTGGCGGCAGATTCCCGAATTCGAAGCGGTGGTGAGGGAGTCGCCGTCCGCGGCCTGCGCCGCTGCCTTGATGCGTTCGGCCAGCGCGCAATTCTTCCACGAGCATGTGCTGGTCAAGGAGCCCGGTACTCACAAGCCCACGCCCTGGCATCAGGATATCCCGTATTACTTCGTCGACGGCGAACAGACCGTCAGTTTCTGGATTCCGGTGGACCCGGTGGATGAGGCGACGCTGCGCCTGATCGCCGGTTCGCACCGCTGGGAGGAATGGGTGCGGCCGCTGCGCTGGAAAGATGAATCCAGTTTTTATCAAGGCGACGCGCGCCGATATCGAGACGCGCCGGACCCGGATCGCGAGCCGGGCATGGAGGTGTTGGAATGGGCTTTGGAGCCGGGCGACGCAGTAGTTTTCGACTTCCGGACTGTGCACGGCGCGCGGAGCAATCCCGGCGGAGGTAGGCGGCGCGCCTTGTCCTTGCGTTGGCTGGGCGACGACGCGCGCTATGCCGAGCGTCCGGGGCGCACCTCGCCGCCGTATCCGGAGCACGGTATGAGGCCGGGCCAGCGCCTGCGCGAGGATTGGTTTCCGGTGCTGTGGCCGGCGGCCTGAGCAAGAAGCTGTTGAATGCCAAACGGCCCGCCATGGCGGGCCGTTTGGCTCAGGCGTCCAGCCCCTGCTGGGCCAGCGCCGCGGCGCGTAGCACTGCGCGCGCCTTGTTCTGGGTTTCCTGCCATTCCATTTCCGGCGAGGAATCGGCGACGATGCCGGCGCCGGCCTGCACGTAGAGCATGCGATTTTTCAACACCGCGGTGCGGATGGCGATGCACAGGTCCATGTCGCCGTTGAAGCCGAGATAGCCGACCGCGCCGCCGTAGATGCCGCGCTTGCTGGGTTCGAACTGGTCGATGATCTCCATCGCCCTCACCTTGGGCGCGCCGGACAGGGTGCCGGCCGGAAAAGTGGCCTTGAGCACGTCGATGTTCGACACCTCGGGGCCGACCTTGCCCTCCACGCTGGACACGATGTGCATCACATGGGAATAGCGTTCGATGGCCATATTGTCGGTGACGCGCACGCTGCCGGTGGCGGCGACGCGGCCCACGTCGTTGCGGCCCAGGTCCATCAGCATCACGTGTTCGGCGATTTCCTTGGGGTCGGCCAGCAACTCGGCGGCCAGCGCCTCGTCCTGCTCGCGGGTTTGGCCGCGCGGGCGGGTGCCGGCGATAGGACGCACGGTGACGGTGTCTTGCTCGCGGCGCACCAGAATTTCCGGCGAGGCGCCCACCACGTGGAAGTCGTCGAAGTGATAGAGGAACATATAGGGCGAGGGGTTCAGGCTGCGCAGGGCGCGGTAGAGGCTGAGCGGGGTCTCTGCGAACGGCATTTGCATGCGTTGCGACAGCACCACCTGCATGATGTCGCCGTCGTGGATATAGCGCTTGCAGGCGGATACCGCGTCTTTGAAGGCCTGTTCGCCGTACTCGGACGCCGATTGCGTGCTTTGGGCAGGCAAGGACAAGGGCGCTTCCAGCGGCTCGCGCAGGCGGGCGCGCAGTTGCGCCAGCCGCGCTTCGGCTTTGAGCAGGGCGTTGGGCACTTCCGGATCGGCGTAGACGATCAGATAAAGCTTGCCGGACAGGTTGTCCACCACGGCCAATTCCTCGGACACCATCAGCAGCATGTCCGGCGTGCCTATGGTGTCGGGCTTGCTGGTTTCGGACAGCCGCTTTTCGATGTGGCGGATGGTGTCGTAGCCGAAATAGCCCACCAGGCCGCCGGTGAAGCGGGGCAAGCCGGGTTGAGACGGAGTGTGGAAGCGTTGTTGAAAGGCTTCGATGAAGGCAAGCGGGTCGCCGCTGTGGCGCTCGATGACTTTGTCGCCGTATTCCACCTGTACCTGCTGGCCGTTGACTCGCAGCCGGGTGGTGGACGGCAGGCCGATGAAGGAGTAGCGGCCAAAGCGTTCGCCGCCGACAACGGACTCCAGCAGATAGGAATAGGGCTGGTTGGCCAGTTTCAGGTAGACCGACATCGGGGTGTCGAGGTCGGCGAACAACTCCAGACTGACCGGGATGCGGTTGTAGCCGGCGGTGGCGAGGCGGTTGAATTCTTCATGAGTCATGGCGGGTCCTGCGCTTTTGTGGTCGTGGTGAGGTCGAATGCGGCTTGTTAAACAGGCATTGAGCGACGCCATCGGCATCCAAGCCGGTATCCTTGCTGGTTCATGAATTTGTCATCCGTAAAAGAAGTTATCAGCTGATCAGCTATTCTTCATCAAATCGTATAGTTCGGCAATATTAGCCACGACCAAGTCGGCGCCCAGGCTCGCCGCGTCGGCGTAGCCATAGCTGACGGCGATGGCGGCGCAGCCGGCATTGCGAGCGGCCAGCACATCGTTGGCGGAGTCGCCCACCATCGCCATCTGTTCCGGGGCGATGCCCAGCACCTGGCAGACATGTTGCAGCGGCAGCGCCGACGGTTTCTTTTCCGCCAGGGTGTCGCCGCCGATGAGCAGGCTGAAGTGGTCGCGCAGGCCCAGTTGCTCCAATAACGGCAGCGCCAGCCGTTCGGACTTGTTGGTGATGACCGCCAGCGGCAGTTGCAGCGCGCGCAACAGGCCCAAGCCCTCGCTAACGCCGGGGTAGATAGTGGTGTGGTCGCTCAGGTGTTCGCGGTAGTACTGGATGAAGAAGACGTAGCCGCGCTCCCACAGCGCCGGATCGGCCTGACCGTCGCGTTCATTGGTCAGCGCGCGGTGTACCAGGCTGGCGATGCCGTCGCCGACATGCTCCTGAATGCGCAGGGCCGGCAGCGGCGGCAGGTCCAGGTGTTCGCGCATGGCGTTGGCGGCGGCGGCCAGATCGGGGATGGAATCAACCAGGGTGCCGTCCAGATCGAAGGCGACGGCTTTGATGTGTTTCAGGTTCATAGGCGTTTCAGTGCGGCGGCCTTGGCCGCCGCCGGTTTGGTTTAGTTTAAGGCGGGCTTGCCGTGTCGCGCCTTGCTACGCGCGGCAGGTTTTGAACCGCTTCTCAGAACGTGTTTACGATCTTGCGAGCTAAGGCGAGACAAGGCGAAAACGGTTGAAGAAGCGGAATGTACAGGTGGTACATGAGCATTCTGAAAGCGTTTTCAACGCCGTATCGCCGACGCGCAGCAGATCGTAAACAGGTTCTCAGCCCAGGTTGCGGATGTCCACCACGGCTTGTAGGCCAAAGGCCGGCGACAGCAGGTGATCGACGATGCGGCGCGCGGCGGCGGCCGGGGTGCTCAGTTCGCCGTCCATTTTCAGCGCGTCGAAACGCGCTTTTTGCGGAAACTGTTCGGCGTCGCTGCCGCGTATGCTGGCCTGCATGTCGGTGTCGACCACGCCGGGATAGAGCGAGACGATTTGCGCGGCCTTGTCCTGGCCGGCCTGTTCCGCGGCCACGCTGCGGCTGAAGTGGTCCAGCCCGGCCTTGGTGGTGCAGTACACGCTCCAGCCCGGATAGGGCTTGGCGGCGGCGCCGGAGGAAATGTTGAGGATGCGGCGACGGGCTTTGAAGCCGGCGCTGGCGCGCAGCAGCGCGTCGGTGGCCAGCATCGGCGCCGCCAGATTGATCGCCAAGGCGCGGACCACGTCCTCGGCCGGGTAATGGCCGGCCTGGGCAATGGGAGTGACCACGCCGGCGTTGTTGATCAGGTTGAGGCTGGCGCAATCGGCCGGCTTCAATTGTTCCACCGCGGCGACGATGGCCGGGGCCACCGCGGCGGCGTCGGAGAGGTCGACGTCTAGGGCGATCAGGCGTTCCGGATAGCGGCGCGCCAGCGGGGCCAGCGTGTCCACGGCGCCGCGCGCCAGGCCGGCGACGCGGTAGCCGTCGGCAAGCAGGGCTTCGGTCAGCGCCAGGCCGAGGCCGCGGGAGGCGCCGGTCACGATGAAGGCATGCATATTCTGTGCTCCTGGGAAGAGGGCCGGCTTCAGCGGAGCTGGGCCAGCTCGGCGCGCATCGCGTCGATCACGGTTTTATAGTTGGCCTGGCCGTAGATGGCGGAGCCGGCGACGAAGGTGTCGGCGCCAGCCTCGGCCACCGCGCGGATATTGTCGGCCTTGATGCCGCCGTCCACTTCCAGCCAGATTTCGCCGCCATGCTTGGCGGTGTATTCATCGATGCGGCGGCGCGCCTCGCGCACCTTGTCCAGCGCGTGCGGGATGAACTTTTGGCCGCCGAAGCCCGGGTTCACCGACATGATCAGCACCATGTCTATTTTGTCCATCACGTGATCCAGGTAGGACAGCGAGGTGGCGGGGTTGAACACCAGGCCGGCCTTGCAGCCAGCATCCTTGATCAGGCCCAACGTGCGGTCCACGTGCTCGGAGGCTTCCGGGTGGAAAGTGATGATGTCAGCGCCGGCTTTGGCGAAGGCGGCGGCCAGGCTGTCCACCGGCTTCACCATCAGATGGACGTCGATGGGCGCGGCGCTGTGCGGGCGGATGGCTTCGCACACCATGGGCCCTATGGTCAGGTTGGGCACATAGTGATTGTCCATCACATCAAAATGGATGATGTCTGCGCCGGCGGCGATGACATCGCGAACCTCTTGACCAAGACAGGAAAAATCGGCGGAAAGAATGCTGGGAGCGATACGGAAAGTGCGCATAGGGCGTTGCTTTGGGCAAGGATGAACACGGGATGGCCACATTCTACCGCGCCAAAAGCGTCCCGGCGGGATAAAATGAAGCACAAACAACAAAAGGAGCGCTGAACATGGCGGAAAAAACCTACCGTGTCGAAGTGGAAGCCGAACCGCATTACATCGAAGAACAGTCCAATATGGCCAACGACATCTATGTGTTCGGCTATCGCATCCGCATCACCAACACCGGCAGCGAGCCGGCGCAACTGGTCAGCCGCCACTGGATCATCGCCGACGCCAACGAGCAGGTGCAGGAAGTACGGGGCATGGGCGTGGTGGGCGAGCAGCCGCGCATCGAGCCGGGGCAGTCTTTCGACTATTCCAGCGCCACCCATCTGAAAACGCCCTATGGCTCAATGAAGGGCAGCTATCAGTTCCTGGCCGACGACGGCAAGCGTTTCGAGGCGGAAATCCCCGAGATGAATCTGGTGGCGCCGCGCGTGCTGCATTGATGGCCCCTTCAATGTCCGTTGCGCGTTGGCGAGGCGGCGTTGAAACCGGCTCCGGCATGCTCATGCGTTGCTTGACCATGCCGTTTCCGTCAGCCGTGTTCCATGCCGCTAGCCTTTGAACAGACTCCGGGACTTCACAAAGCCGGCGGCGTTATTTTTCCCTTGGCCAGGTCCACCATACGATGAAGGTGGCCAATCCGCCGGCAATCGCCGCTTCCAGCAATAATATCCACATGTCCGCGCCCCCTGGCGAGCGTTGATGATGTTTGCAAAACAGCTCAACTCTCACTTTGGAACAGCTTGACGCAACAGGCAATCCCGAATATGCGTTTTACCCATTCCGGCCCGGCTCCGGCCCGTCGCAACGATGTCGCCACCCTCAAGACGCTTGTGCCCTATTTATGGGTGTTCAAGTGGCGGGTGCTGCTGGCGCTGTCCTGTATGGTGCTGGCCAAGGTGGCTGCGGTCAGCGTGCCCTTGTACCTGAAGGACATCGTCGATCAACTCTCGGTGCCGGCCACCCTCTTGGCCTTGCCGGTGCTGGCGCTGGCCGGCTACGGCTGCGCCCGCTTACTGTCAAGCGTGCTGGGCGAACTGCGCGACGCGGTGTTCGCGCGGGTGATCCAGGGCGCGGTGCGCAGCGTGGCCGGCGGCGTGTTCCAGCACCTGCTGCGGCTGTCGCTGCGCTTTCACCTGGAGCGCCAGACGGGGGGCATGAGCCGCGACATCGAACGCGGCACCAAGGGCATAGGCTTTTTGCTCAACTTCACCGTGTTCAACATCCTGCCCACGCTGCTGGAAATCGGCATGGTCACCGCCATCCTGCTGCACCGTTACGCCTGGCCGTTTGCGTTGGTGACCTTCGGCACCATCGCCGTCTACATCGCGTTCACCCTGGTGGTGACAGAGTGGCGCACCGTTTACCGCCGCAGCATGAACGATCTGGATTCCAAGGCCAACGCCAAGGCAATCGACGCGCTGCTGAATTACGAGACGGTGAAATACTTCAACAACGAAGGCTATGAGGCGGAGCGCTACGACAAGAACCTGGCGGCCTGGGAGGCTTCGGCGATCAAGAACCAGGTGTCGCTGTCCATGCTCAACGCCGGTCAGGGGCTGATCATCGCCAGCGGCGTCACTTTGATCATGGTGTTGTCCGCGCGGGAGGTAGTGGCCGGGCGGATGACGGTGGGCGACGTGGTGCTGGTGGCCACTTTCATTACCCAGTTGTACGCGCCCTTGAACTTCCTGGGCTTTGTCTATCGCGAGATCAAGCATTCGTTGGCCGATATCGAGCGCATGTTTGTGCTGCTGGGCGCCAACGAGGAGGTGGCGGACGCGCCGGAGGCCGCGGTCTTGGCCGCGCCGGCGGCCGCGGTGAGCTTTGAACAGGTGGGCTTCGCTTATGAAAGCAAGCGGCGGATTCTGAACGAGGTCAGCTTCGATATTCCGGCCGGCAAGACGCTGGCGGTGGTCGGCGCCAGCGGCGCGGGCAAGTCGACGCTGTCGCGCTTGCTGTTCCGCTATTACGATGTTGGACAGGGGCGGATTCTGGTCAACGGCCGCGACATACGCGAACTGACTCAGGACAGCCTGCGCGCCCATATCGGCATCGTGCCGCAGGACACCGTGCTGTTCAACGACACGGTGTATTACAACATCGCTTACGGCCGGCCGGGAGCCCGCCGCGAGGAGGTGATAGAGGCGGCCAAATCCGCGCACATCCACGATTTTGTCAGTGGCCTGCCGGACGGTTACGACACCATGGTGGGCGAGCGAGGCCTCAAGCTGTCCGGCGGAGAAAAGCAAAGAGTGGCGATTGCGCGCACCATTCTGAAAAATCCGCCCATTCTGATTTTCGACGAGGCCACCAGTGCGCTGGACTCCAGAACCGAGAAGGCGATCCAGCGCGAGCTGGCGGAGATCTCCGCCAACCGCACCACCTTGATCATCGCCCACCGGTTGTCCACCATTGTCGACGCCGACCAGATCCTGGTGATGGAGGCCGGGCGCGTATTGGAGCAGGGCGCGCACCGGGAACTGTTGGAGCGCGGCGGCCGCTACGCTGAGATGTGGCGCTTGCAGCAGACCGAGCAGCCGGCGGCCGACGAGGCCTGAGAATCTGTTCAGAGTTTGCCGCGTGCCGGTGGTGGGGTCTTGAACAGGCTCAGGGCTGGCGGCGGCCGGCAGCCTTCAACTCGCTCATCGCCGCCAAGACGCCGTCGGCCAGCGCCAGCATGCGCTGGCAGTCGGCCGTTTGCGGCAGGGAGGCGAAGTCCAGCGTTGGATCCAAGGTTTGCAAGGCGCGGCGCGCGCTGGCGGCCACGTCGGCGGCCAGATTGAAGTCGCCGGGGGACAGCACCCGGCCATTGCGGATTTTCTTGTAGTACACGGCCGCCATCTGCGCGTATTGGGCCGAGGTTTGCTGTGCGGCCAAGCTGGGCTCCAAAGCCTCCAGCAAGCTCATGATTTCGCGACAGGCCTGTTCCGCGGCGTTCCAGCGCTTGTCCTGTTGCTGGCGTTGCTGCGCTTGGGGCTTGGTCGCGGCTTTCTTGCTGGCCATCTTGAACTCCTGGGATAAAAGACAGAGCGCCGCATTCTAGCCATCCCGGCCGCGGCGCGCCACCGTCGCGCTATTCGTGCAGGTGGAAACCTAGCAGAGCGTCGTCTTCGCTGGGCAGAGACAGTTCGACGAAGTCGTTCAGGCAGAACAGAGTCAGTTTGCCGCCGTAGACGGCGCCGGTATCCAGGTTCAGCACATTGTCAAAGCGGGTGGCGCTGGTTTGCGGGGTATGGCCCACCAGCAGCAGATCCACGCCGCGCACGACGCCGCCGCGGCCATGCCGCGCGCGTTCCCGCGACCATAAGGTGACGTTGCGGCCTGTCTCCGGCAGCGTGCCGTTCGCGAGGCCGGAGGCCAGCGCCTCCCAGTCGTTGTCCGGGCAGTCGGCGTGCACCACGCCGATTTTCCCGCCGTCCGCGTCGGCGATTTCAATGGCGTATGGCAGGCGCTGAAAAGCGGTCAGGCAGGCTTGTCGTTGAGGAGCCGGCAGCGTCAGCAACCAGGAGCCTCCGTTGTTCACATGGCGGACTTCGGCTTGTTTGTCGCCCAGCAGAGAGTCGATCGCCAGCTGTTCGTGATTGCCGCGCACCGCGTAGAACCATGGTTGCGCCAACCACTCCAGCACTGCTTCGCTGTCGGCGCCGCGATCTATCATGTCGCCAACCGACAGCAGACGATCGCACTCGGGATTGAAGGCGGCCATTTTCAGCAGGCGCGACAATTGGCGGAAGCAGCCGTGAATGTCGCCAACCGCCCAGTCTCGGCCTTGGGTATTGCGTTGCAGCTTCAGAATCATGCTTGAACTCGGGGGTGGGGTACGCTTATTTTGCGCCATGCCCATGGTTTTGTCATTGTGTTGATAGTTTCAAAACTAGAATTGTTTTGATTTGACTATCAATGGCTTACCGAGTTCGGCATCGTCCGGGCTTAGCCGGTTCGCCAATCCTGGCAAAACTGCCGGCGGAAGTCGCGCAACCATTGCAGCCGCAGTTCCGCCATCCTTCTGCCGGCTTCTGTCTGCATCATGGCCGGCAATTTGGCGAGCTTGACCTCGATGTGGTCCAGCGCCCAGCGACGGTCGTCCAGCTCGCGGGCCTCGCCCAGCGGGTCCAGCGGGTGGGCCAGCGCGGAGTCCATGCGCCCGGCGGTGTAGAACAGCCGCGCCAAGCCGACGGCGCCCAGCGCGTCCATGCGGTCGGCGTCCTGCACGATGCGAGCTTCCAGGCTTTGCGGCGGGATGGCGGCGCTGAAGCTGTGCGCCTCGATGGCGTGGGCGACGCCGTCCAGCCGGTCCGCCGGAAAATCGCTGGCGGCCAGCAGCGCGCGGGCGCGCGCGGCGGCCTGGCGCGAAGCCAGATGGCGTTCCGGGTGGTTTTTCGGCAAGTTGACCAGATCGTGCAGATAACAGGCGGCCAGCACGGTCAGCGCGTCGGCGCCGGGGTGGGCGTCCAGCAACTGCCGGGCGCAAGCCCAGACACGGTGGAAATGGTTCAGGTCGTGGGCGCCGTCGTCGTCGCCCGGCTGTTGTTGCAGCAGGTCGATCAGGCGGGCGCGCCAGACATCGATAGTCGCATTGGGGAGGATGGCGTTCATGGCGGCGGCAAGGATTGGGGCAGGGGATTACAGCCCCAATCCGCGTTGCCGTCAAGCCGGCCATTTAACAGGTGTTTAGCCTGCGTTCATCTCGCAGTAGCGCGCGGCGATCGCCGAGGCCAGGCGGGCGTTGTTCAGCACCAACTGGATGTTGGCGGCCAGGCTGTTGCCGCCGGTCAGCTCGCAGACGCGGGCCAGTAGGAAGGGAGTGGACTCCTTGCCGGCTACGCCCTGCTCCTCGGCTTCGCGCAGCGCCTGCTCAATGGCGGCGTCTATCTTGTCGCGCGGCATCGCGTACTGTTCCGGAATCGGGTTGGCCACCACCACGCCGCCACGCAGCTCCAGGCTCCACTTGGCCTGCATCGCGGCGGCGATGTCGGCGGCCTCGTCCAGACGGTGGTCCAGTTTGAAGGCGCTGTCGCGGGTGAAGAAGGCCGGCAGATGGTCACAGCGGTGGCCGATGACCGGCACGCCGTGGGTTTCAAGGTATTCCAGCGTCAGGCCCAGGTCCAGGATGGACTTGGCGCCGGCGCAGACAACGGCTACCGGAGTTTGCGCCAGCTCCTGCAGGTCGGCGGACACGTCGAAGCTGCGCTCGGCGCCGCGGTGCACGCCGCCGATGCCGCCAGTTGCGAACACGCGGATGCCGGCCATCGCGGCGATGATCATGGTGGAGGCTACCGTGGTGGCGCCGCTGCGCTTGCCGGCGACGATGAAGGGCAGGTCGCGGCGGCTGACCTTGGCGATGTCGCGGCCGCCCTTGCCCAGGTATTCGATCTCATCCGCGCTCAGGCCGGCTTTCAGACGGCCGTCTATGATGGCGATAGTGGCCGGCACCGCGCCGTGGGCGCGGATTTCCGCTTCCACTTGCAGCGCGGTTTCCACGTTCTGCGGATAGGGCATGCCGTGGGAAATGATGGTGGACTCCAGCGCCACTACAGGGCGGTTGGCGGCCAGGGCGTCGGCGACTTCGGGATGGATATCGAGATGGGCATTGTGCATTGCGTGCTCCTTGTTGATGACGAGATCAGGTGTTCAGATAGGCGTCCACCGCCGCGCGCGACAGCGAGGGATTATTGGTGGCGGCGCAGGACAGTGTCAGCGCGGCGCAGCCGCGTGCAAAGCGCACGCTGTCCGCCAGCGGCAATTCATTGAGCCAGCCCCAGGCGAGGCCGGCCATCAGCGCGTCGCCGGAGCCGGTGGTGTTGACGATGGCGCAGTCCGGCGCGTCCAACCAGCCGTCGCCGGCTTCGCCGCTGTAATAGATGCCGGCGCCGGCCATGCTCAGCACCACGCGGCGCACGCCCTGGCCATGGAACCAGCGCGCCGCCTCCGGCGCGTGTTCCGCCCGCTCCAGCGGCAGGCCGGACAGCGCGGCGGCTTCCAGGCGGTTGGGTTTCAGCGTGTGAATGCGGGGCAGCCAGGGTCGAATGCGTTCCGCCTTGAACGCGGATACCGGGTCGACAAATAGCGGCTTGTCGCCGCTTTCGGCAATCAGCCAGGCCAGCGCGTCCGAGCTCAGATTGGTGTCAGCCACCACCGCACCGGCATGGCGCACTAGGTCGCGCTGCGCCTGCAAGCGCTTCGGCGTCAGCCGGTTGAGGATGTCCATGTCGTTGATGGCCAGCGCCATGTCGCCGTCGGCCTGCTGGATGGACAGATAGGTGGAGGTAGCCGCGTCCGGCAGCGTCAGACAGCCGCGGACGTCGACGCCGGCGCGCTGGGTGGCCTCCAGCAGCGAGCGACCGTGAATGTCGTCGCCCACCACCGATACCAGCCGGCAGTCGGCGCCCAGCCGCGCCAGGTTTTCCGCGACGTTGCGCGCCACGCCGCCGGGCGAACAGCGCACCCGGCCGGGATTGGAGTCGCCGTGGCGCAGCGCGGCGGCGGCGCTGCCAACGATGTCCATATTGGCGCCGCCGACGGCGGCGATATAGCGCTGCTCGGCCAGGATGTAACCTTTGCCGCGGATATGTCCCTTTTGCACCAGGTTCATAATGTGCCCGGCCACCGCCGAGCGGCTGATGCCCAGTTGATCCGCCAGCTCCTGCTGCGGGATCAGTGGATCCAGGCGCAGCAGAGAGAGGATTTGTTGTTCCCGCTCTGTCATCAAACATTTGTCCGTTTTGCAAACATTTGTTTGATATTACGGCTTTGGCATGTTGCGGGTCAAGGGCGTCGCATTTCCCATTGCGATAACCACAGCCTAGCGCCGCAAGAATGCAGCAGACCGGCGCCGGCGGCGTCGTCTGAGTCGAGATTGTTGACGGCCAGCGAGGGAGCGGAGGTTTCCCGCTGTACGGCGGCCAGCAGCGAGCGGGCGACGCCTCGGCGTCGATGAGGCGGAGCCACCGCCAGTTCCGCGATATCGCCAGCGTCGGAATAAAGCGCGTAGCCCAGCAAATCGCCATCCTGTTTTGCCGTCAGCAATAGCAGCGGCGGCTGTGCGCGCTCCAGGCTGTCGCGGCTGTTGGGCACGGCGGGTTCGCTATGCAAAGGCCAGCGAGGCCAGAGCGAGCGATCCGTCGGCGCGCAGCGCCAGCCGGGCGCGGCATCCACGGCCAGTGCCTGTTCTATGCGGTAACAATCCAGTCGCCGGTGCGGGCGATAGCCGAGCCGTAGATAAGCAGCCATGGCCGCGGCGTTGTCGCTGATGACTTCCAGCCGCTGACGCTGGATGCCCCGGCTGGCCAGTCTTTGCTTGATTGCGGCGGCCATGGCCTGCAGCACGCCCTGGCGGCGCGCGTCGGGCCTGACGCCGGTGGCGATGCAATAGCCGATCGGGCCGGCCTCGTCGCAGTGCACGCCGGCCAGCCACAGACCGACGAGCGCGCCGTCACGCCAGGCGCCGACGCTCAGTTCCGGACGCCAGCCGCGTCGATGCAGCATGGCGGCCAGTTGTTCTTCGTCCATTTGCATGGGCAGCAGATAGTCGCTGAACGCCAGCTTGAAGGCTTGATGGATGAGGGGGAAATCGATCAGGGACAGGCTGTGCAAACGCATGGACGGGTCCGGAGAAATGAGGGAGCGAGATGATTATGCGCGGCAACGGCGAGGCGTGGCCGGCGCTGTCGTGAATTGGATACAAAAGACTAAATTCAGCGATGACAGCAGGCTGCGATGCGTCTAGACTGTAGCCATGCGCATTGTGCGTGTTTCAGAGGGAGGCGAAGTATGGATGGATTGAGTCAGATCAGCGGGCAGGGCGTGTCCAACAGCATCCAGATCTACGCATTGAAAAAAGCCATGTCGGCGCAGTCGCAGTCGGCTTTGAGCTTGGTGCAAGGCGCGTCCGACACTATGGCGCAGGCCCAGGCCAGCAATCCGGCCCATCTGGGGCAGAACATCGATACCCGCGCCTGAGACGGCGGGGTGACTGAAAAAGCGGCCTAGGCCGCTTTTTTATTGCGAGGTTTCATAACCGGTTTACGATCTTGCGAGCTCAGGTGAGACAAGGCGAAAACGAGCGAAAAAGCGGAATGTACTCGTGGTACATGCGCATTTCGACGCTGTACTCACCGCGCCACGTCTCATGATGCGCAGCAGATCGTAAACAGATTCTCAGGCGCTGAGCGCCTGATCCCAGTCTTCCGGAAACTGCCGTTCCAGCCAGTTCGCCAGCCATTCCGCCGCGCTCTCCCAGCGCGTGTCCAGCATCATCATATGGCCAAGATGGGGCAGGATGTCCGCCGCCACGTCCAGACGCCGCGCGGTGGCCACTACGTCTTCCGGCCCCACCAGCCGATCTTCCGCCGCGCCCAGTACCAGCGCCGGCAGCCGCGCCAGCGGCCGGTTGGCCAGCAGGTTGACCAGGGTCATGTCCATAAGTGCACGCTGGCTTTCCTGCTGGCAACGGCTGATTAGCAGTTCCACCGCCGATTCCGGCGCGTCCGGCGACAGTAGCATGTCTTTCAGCTCGATGAACTCCGGGTCGTACAGGCCGTGCTGATACATATTGAGCTTGAGAAACAGCGCCGGCGCCTGCGTCAGCAGCCGCAGGCTGGAGGAGGCTAGGCCGCCAGGCGGTACTGAGGCGAGCAAAGCCACGCCGGGCAGTTTGTGGCGGCTCAGGTATTGCTGCGCCACGTAGCCGCCCATCGAATGACCCACTATCACCGGCGCGGTCGGCAACTGTTTGAGCGCGAAGTCCAGATTGCGCACATAGTCGTCGACGCCGATGGCGGCCAGGTAGTCCCGGCCCTCGCTGCCGCCGTGGCCCTCCAGGCTCAGCGCCCAGCAATCGTAGCCTTGCCGGGCGAACCAGGGCATGAAGTATTCCCGCCAGCACCAGGCGCCGCAAAAAGCGCCGTGAACGAACAACAACGGCGGCGCAAGGCGCGCCGCCGTTGTTGCCGGCGCCTGATGGAGCAGTTCCAGGCGCGGGTGCATCACAGGACTTCTGCCGCGTGGTCGGCCAGCCGCGAGCGCTCGCCGCGCTGCAGCGTGATGTGGCCGGAATGGCCCCAGCCCTTGAAGCGGTCCACCACATAGGTCAGGCCGGAACTGCCCTCGGTCAGGTAGGGGGTATCGATCTGCGAGATATTGCCCAGGCAGACCACCTTGGTGCCGGGGCCGGCGCGGGTGATCAGCGTCTTCATCTGCTTGGGCGTCAGGTTCTGCGCCTCGTCAATGATCAGGTATTTGTTGAGGAAGGTGCGGCCGCGCATGAAGTTCAGCGATTTGACCTTGATGCGGGAGCGGATCAGGTCGCGGGTGGCGGCGCGGCCCCAGTCGCCGCCGTCGTCGTCGCTCTTGTTGAGCACGTCCAGATTGTCCTCCAGCGCGCCCATCCACGGCGCCATTTTTTCCTCTTCGGTGCCCGGCAGGAAGCCGATGTCCTCGCCCACCGGCACGGTGACCCGGGTCATGATGATTTCGGAGTACAGCTTCTGCTCCAGCGTCATCGCCAGGCCGGCGGCCAGCGTCAGCAGCGTTTTGCCGGTGCCGGCCTGGCCCAGCAGAGTGATGAAGTCCACCTCCGGATCCATCAGCAGGTTGAGGGCGAAGTTCTGCTCGCGGTTGCGAGCGGTGATGCCCCAAACATTGTTTTTGTGGTGGCTGTAGTCCTTCAGCGTCTGCAGCACCGCGGTCTTGCCTTCCACCTGGGTCACCCGCGCCTGCAGCGGCTGGGCGCCCTCCTGCCACAGCATCTGGTTGACGTAGAGGTTCTGGCCGTCCGGGCCCTTGACCTGATAGTAGCTGCGGCCTTGTTCCTGCCAGGACTTCATGTCCTTGCCGTTGCGCTCCCAGAAGCTCTCGTCGATCTCGCGGGTGCCGGTGTAGAGCAGGTCGGTGTCTTCCAGCACCTTGTCGTTGAAATAATCTTCCGCGTCCAGGCCCAGCGCGCGGGCCTTGATGCGCATATTGATGTCTTTGGATACCAGGATCACCGAGCGGCCCTGCTGCAGCTCTTTCAACGCCATCACGATGCCGAGGATCTGGTTGTCGGCCTTGCCAACCGGCAGCGACGGCGGCAGCACGCTGTGTATCGCTTGAGTTTGAAGGATCAGCTTGCCGGTGGCGGCGTCGCGGCTGGCGTTCTTCAGCGGAATGCCGGATTCGATTTTGGCTTCGGCGCCGCTGACGATCTCATCGAGGAAACGACTGGCCTGACGCGCGTTGCGCGCCACTTCGGACATGCCCTTCTTGTGGGTGTCCAGTTCTTCCAGCGTGATGATGGGAATGAACACATCGTGTTCTTCGAAACGATACAAGCAGGTGGGGTCGTGCAGCAGCACGTTGGTGTCGAGAACAAACAGCTTGCTGGCGCTGGTTTTTTTGCGGCTGGCCATAATGATCCCCTGGTTTTATCGCGGGGCAGCCCGGAAACCGGCCGCCCCGACGCGGTTTTTAGAGCGTCTTAACGAAGTCCAGCACCGCCGCGGCGTGGCCGGGCACTTTGACGCCGCGCCATTCGCGCGCGATGTCGCCGTTCCCGTCAATCACGAAGGTGCTGCGTTCAATGCCTCTGACTTGTTTGCCATACATATTCTTCATCTTGATGACGCCAAACAGATTGCAGACGGTCTCCTCTGTGTCGGACAGCAGTTCAAACGGCAGCTCCAGCTTGGCCTTGAAATTTTCGTGGGATTTCAAGCCGTCGCGGGAAATGCCGACGATGGCGGCCCCGGCGGCGGCTAATTCGGCATGGAGGTCGCGGAAGTCCATGCTTTCATTGGTGCAGCCGGGGGTGTTGTCTTTGGGGTAGAAGTAGATCACCAGCGGTTTGGGGCTGGAGGACAGCTGAAACGAGACGCCGGCGGTGCCGGGCAGGGTGAAGTCGGGGCAAGCAGTGCCGGACATGCAGTAACTCCTGTGGTGGAACTGGGTGGTGCGTCCGCCTTGTTTTGAGATTAGCGGATTCCCGCCCGGTTAGACAATGGGAATGGGTAACGAAATTTTCACGGCGCGTGTTCGCGCCGCAGCAGCACCAGAAGCGCGCCGGCGCCGCCCATGGTTTCGCCGGCCTCGCAGAAGGCCAGCACGTCGGGGTGGTGCTTGAGCCAGGCGCGCACCATGCGTTTGAGCACCGGCTGGCCGTTGGAGCCGAAGCCCTTGCCGTGTATCACCCGCACGCAGGGGCCGTGCCGGCGCGCCTGGTGAAGGAACAATGCCAGCGCGTCCTGTGCCTGATAGCGGTCGCAGCCGTGCAAGTCGAGCTGACGCGTCACCGGCCAGAAACCGGCGCGCAGCTTCTTCAGTGTGGCCGAAGGCATGCCGGGTCGGGCGAAATGGGCGTCGATCTCGGCGGGCTCGAACCAGCCCACCATCTGTTGCAGCAAAGCCTGTTGCACGGTTTCCGATGTCTGGCCGTGCTGATGGCGCCGACGCGGATGCGGGCTGGGCTTGGGGCGAGGGCTGGCGTGGCGGTCGTCCGGCTTCACGGGCTTGACGTCGCGGAACAACTGGCGGAAATCCGGTTCTGGTTCGGCTGGCGGCGCGGCGGAAACGGAAGCGCCAGCAGGCGCGCGGGAGTCGCGCACCTGCTGGCGCAGGCCTTGCAAGGCTTTCTTGAAGGCTTTCAAGCGTTTACTTCAGGCTGTCCAGATAGCGTTCCGCATCCAGGGCGGCCTGGCAGCCGGAGGCCGCGCTGGTCACCGCCTGGCGGTAGATGTGGTCCTGCACGTCGCCGGCGGCGAATACGCCCGCCGCGCTGGTGGCGGTGGCGTTGCCCTCGCGGCCGCTCTTGGTGATCAGGTAGCCGGTGCCGTCCATTTCCAGCTGGCCTTTGAAGATTTCGGTGTTGGGTTGATGGCCGATGGCGACAAACAGGCCCATGACCTTGATCTCTTCCGTGGCGCCGTCCTGCATCGATTTCAGGCGCAGGCCGGTGACGCCGGAGTTGTCGCCCAGCACTTCGTCCAGAGTGGCGTTCAGCTTCAGGCTGATCTTGCCTTCCTTGACGCGGTCCATCAGCTTGTCGATCAGGATTTTCTCGGCGCGGAAGGTGTCGCGGCGGTGGATCAGGGTGACGTGCTTGGCGATATTGGCCAGGTACAGCGCCTCTTCCACCGCGGTGTTGCCGCCGCCGATCACCGCCACGTCCTGGTTGCGGTAGAAGAAGCCGTCGCAGGTGGCGCAGGCGGACACACCCTTGCCCTTGAAGGCCTCTTCGGACGCCAGGCCCAGGTATTTGGCCGAAGCGCCGGTGGCGATGATCAACGCGTCGCAGGTGTATTCGCCGGCGTCGCCCACCAGGCGGATCGGCTTTTCGTGCAGATGGGTGGTGTGGATGTGGTCGAACAGGATTTCGGTGCCGAAGCGCTCAGCGTGTTGCTGAAAGCGCTGCATCAGGTCCGGGCCCATCACGCCGGCGGCGTCCGCGGGCCAGTTGTCCACATCGGTGGTGGTCATCAGCTGGCCGCCTTGCGCCAGGCCGGTGACCAGCACAGGCTTCAGGTTGGCGCGCGCCGCGTAAACGGCGGCGGTGTAGCCGGCGGGGCCTGAGCCAAGAATCAGCAGGGGGCTGTGGCGAGTCGTGGTCATGATGTTTTCCTGTGTGAGAAGCGGTAAGAGAGCCGATGGCGTCGGTCCGGGGCGGAGTGCTTGGAGCCGCGAACGCGCCGTTCAGTTCTGAAGTATGGAGCCAAGCCGACGGAATCCAAGCTCCGGACACCCGCCGGCGTCGGCCGCGCCTGCGCGGCGGCGACCGTTTCGGCTGACAATATACAAGAGCGGAGGGGCAAGGTTAAGGGTCGGCGTGATTGGAATATTCAACATTGCTGATTGAAATCCTTTATCGCCCGTCCAGGCCGTCCTATCGGCCGGGCTTGGTTCAGATCAAAATCATTTGCGCATTCACGCGTTGATTCAAAAGCTTGCCGTTTTTCGGGGCGCCGTCATGCCGGAATCCACGGCGGAGCTAGGTCCGCTTGGCCTGCAGCGGCCGCGCGGCGGCTACTTGCCAGCGCCGGCCGCGTGCTATACTGTCCGTTTTCGCGTTGGGTGCGTGGTGTAACTCCGCGCAGCGCCACTCAAGGTGAGGCAATGTCCTTCGAGTCTGCCAATCCGTGGCGTCGTACCGTCCCAGATGACTAAACCTGTCACACACTTAAGGATTTAACATGCAAGTACAGCTGGAAACATTGAGCAATCTTGAGCGCCGCATGAATATCGCCCTGCCGATGGCTGCCATCGACACGCAAGTGGCCGAGCGCCTGAAGCGCGTGGCCCGCAACGCCAAGATTCAAGGTTTCCGCCCGGGCAAGGCTCCGCTGAAGATCGTGGAAATGAACTACGGCGCCCAGGTGCGTGAAGAAGTGATGGGTGAACAGGTTCAACAGGGTTTCTACTCCGCCGTGAGCGAGCAGAAGCTGCGCGTTGCAGGTTACCCGCGCTTTGAGCCGGTAGCCGCCGGCGATGACAAGGAAAACTTCAAGTTCGCAGCCACTTTCGAGATTTATCCGGAAGTGAAGGTAGGCGAACTGGCCGGCAAGGAAGTGGAAAAGCCGCTGACTCCGGTGACCGACGCCGAAATCGAGAAAACCATCGATATCCTGCGCAAGCAGCGCACCCGCTACAACCGCGTTGAGCGCGAAGCCGCCACCGGCGACCGCGTGATCATCGACTTCAAGGGCGCCATCGACGGCGTGGCCTTCGAAGGCGGCTCTTCCGAGAACTTCCCGTTCGTGCTGGGCCAAGGCCAGATGCTGGCCGAGTTTGAAGCGGGCGTTGCCGGCATGAAGGAAGGCGACATCAAGAGCGTGGAAGTGAGCTTCCCCGAGGATTACCACGGCAAGGACGTAGCCGGCAAAACCGCCGTGTTCGAAATCCTGCTGAAGAATGTGGCTGAAGCCGTGCTGCCGGAAGTGAACGAAGAGTTCGCCAAGCTGCTGGGCATTGCCGATGGCGACGTTGAGAAAATGCGCGCTGAAATCCGCAAGAACGTGGAACGCGAAGTGAAGCGCCGTCTGCAGGCCCGCACCAAGGAAAACGTGATGCAGGCGCTGTTGGACGCCACCGAGATCGAACTGCCGAAAGCCCTGGTCAGCCTGGAAATCGGCCGTCTGGTCGAGCAAGCTCGTCGCGACATGCAGCAACGCGGCATGAACGTCAAAGACATGCCGTTCCCGCCGGAACTGTTTGCTCAGCAAGCCGAGCGCCGCGTGGCTCTGGGCCTGATTCTGTCCGAAGTCGTGGAATCCAACAAGCTGGAAGCCAAGCAGGACCAAGTCAAGGCCATGATCACCGAGTTTGCCGACAGCTATGAAGATCCGGCTGAAGTGCTGACCTGGTACTACGCCAGCCCGGACCGCCTGGAAGGCCCGACTTCCATGGTGCTGGAAGATAATGTGGTTGAATTTGTGCTGTCCAAGGCCAATGTTGTAGAGAAAGAACTGTCCTTCGACGCCCTGATGGGCAACAACGCCTGATAACAGCTGGAGTGGCCGATGAAATCGATGATGGAACCTCAAAGTCTGGGCCTTGTGCCCATGGTGGTGGAACAAAGCGGCCGCGGCGAGCGCGCGTATGACATCTACTCGCGTCTGCTGAAGGAGCGCATCGTGTTCCTGGTGGGCCCTGTCACGGATGAGTCGGCCAACCTGGTTGTGGCGCAGATGTTGTTCCTTGAGTCGGAAAATCCGGACAAGGATATTCACTTCTACATCAACTCGCCGGGTGGGTCGATTACCGCAGGCATGTCCATTTACGACACGATGAACTTCATCAAGCCGGATGTTTCCACCTTGTGCATCGGTCAGGCCGCCAGTATGGGCGCCTTCCTGCTCGCCGCCGGCGCGCCGGGCAAGCGCTTCGCGCTGGCCAACAGCCGGGTGATGATTCACCAGCCGCTGCTGTACGGCGGCGGCCTGTCCGGCCAGGTCACCGATATTGAGATTCACGCTCGCGAACTGGTCAAGGTCAAGGCCAAGATGAACGAGTTGCTGGCCAAGCACAGCGGTCAGCAGCTGGAGCGGGTGATGGCCGACACCGAGCGCGACAACTTCATGTCCGCCGACGAGGCACAGGCCTACGGCTTGATCGATAAAGTGCTGACGTCCCACAAGGACGTGAAAGCTTAAGGAGTGATGGAATCCGCAAATGGCTGACAAGAACAGCAATGAAAAGCTTCTCTACTGCTCTTTCTGCGGCAAGAGCCAGCATGAAGTCCAACGCCTGATCGCCGGGCCGCAGGTCTTCATCTGCAACGAATGCGTCGAGTTGTGCAACGATATCATTCGCGAGGAGCTGGAGAAGGGCGTCGGCGATGTCGCGTCCGCCTCCGAAGACAGTCCGCTGCCTACGCCTCAGGAAATCCGCGCGGATCTCGACCAATACATCATTGGTCAGGATTTCGCTAAGAAAACTCTGTCGGTGGCGGTGTACAACCACTACAAGCGCCTGAGCAGCCCGGCAAGCAAGAGCGACGTCGAGCTGGCCAAGAGCAATATCCTGCTGATCGGTCCGACCGGTTCCGGCAAGACCTTGCTCGCCCAGTCGCTGGCTCGTCTGCTGGACGTGCCCTTCGTCATCGCCGACGCCACCACGCTCACCGAGGCGGGTTACGTGGGCGAGGATGTCGAGCACATCATCCAGAAGCTGCTGCAAAAATGCGACTACGACGTGGACAAGGCCCAGCGCGGCATCGTCTACATCGACGAGATCGACAAGATCTCGCGCAAGTCGGAAAACCCGTCCATCACCCGCGACGTATCGGGCGAGGGCGTGCAGCAGGCGCTGCTGAAGCTGATCGAGGGCACCGTGGCCTCGATTCCGCCGCAGGGCGGCCGCAAGCATCCGAATCAGGAATTCATTCAGGTGGACACCACCAACATCCTGTTCATTTGCGGCGGCGCTTTCGACGGCCTGGAGAAGATTATTCGCCAGCGCTCGGAGAAAGGCGGCATCGGTTTCGGCGCCGACATCAGCTCCAAGGACGACGGCAAGAGCTTGTCCGTGTTGTTCCAGGAAGTGGAGCCGCAGGATCTGATCCGTTTCGGTCTTATTCCCGAACTGATCGGCCGACTGCCAGTGGCGGCCACGCTGGAAGAGCTGGACGAAGAAGCGCTGGTCACCATCCTGACCCAGCCGAAGAACGCGCTGATCAAGCAGTATCAGAAGCTGTTCTCGATGGAGTCGGTGGAGCTGGAGGTCCGTCCGTCCGCCTTGCGCGTGATCGCCAAGCAGGCGCTGATCCGCAAGACCGGCGCGCGCGGTCTGCGCTCCATTCTGGAACGGGCGCTGCTCGATACCATGTACGAGCTGCCGTCCATGGCCGATGTGGAAAAAGTGGTTGTGGATGAAAAGGTTATCGACAAGGGCGACAAACCGTTGTTCATCTATCGCGACAAGGACGACAAGGCGCAATCGGCCTGATTGTTCGCCGCGACTCCGGAGACCGCCCAAACCGGGCGGTTTTTTATTTGTAGAGCCGGAAATCTGATTTAGTATGGGGGTGTTGAATTTTACTGTCCGCCCCCCATCTCCCAAGCATTGTTTCACAAGCAAGGTTAGGTGATATGCCGCAACCCGCAGAACTCAAAGAAGAAGCCACGCTGCCATTGCTGCCGTTGCGCGACGTGGTGGTCTTCCCCCATATGGTCATCCCGTTGTTCGTCGGCCGCGCCAAGTCCATCCGCGCGCTGGAACTGGCGATGGACGAGGGCAAGCAAATCCTCTTGGTGGCGCAGCGTTCCGCCTCCAAGGACGAACCGTCCGCCGACGATCTGTACCCAGTCGGCACCATCGCTTCGGTATTGCAGATGCTCAAGCTGCCGGACGGCACCGTTAAGGTGCTGGTCGAAGGCCGGCAGCGCGCGATGATCGAATCCGTGGGCGAAGAAAACGAATGCTTCGTCGGCGCCTTCAAGCCGCTGAGCCCGGAGGCCGAGGAATCGACCGAGACCGAGGCGATGCGCCGCGCGCTGCTCGCTCAGTTTGAGCAGTACGTCAAACTGAACAAGAAAATTCCGCCCGAGGTCTTGAACTCGCTGGCCGGCATTGACCGCGCCGGCCGCATGGCCGACACCATCATCGCCCACCTGCCGTTGAAGCTGGAGCAGAAGCAGGAAGTGCTGGAGATGTTCGACGTGCAGCAGCGCCTCGAGCACCTGATGTCGCAGCTGGAAGGCGAAATCGACATCCTGCAGGTGGAAAAGCGCATCCGCGGCCGCGTCAAGCGGCAGATGGAAAAGAGCCAGCGCGAGTACTATCTGAACGAGCAGGTCAAGGCGATTCAGAAAGAGCTGGGCGAGATGGACGAGGTTAGCGACCTCGACGAGCTGGAAAACAAGATCAAGGTCGCCGGCATGAGCAAGGAGGGTCGCGAGAAGGCGATGTCCGAGCTCAAGAAGCTGCGCATGATGTCGCCGATGTCGGCGGAAGCCACCGTGGTGCGCAACTACATCGACACCCTGCTCGAGCTGCCGTGGAAGAAGAAGACCAAGATCAGCAAGGACGTGGCCAAGGCCGAGGAAGTGCTGGACGAGGATCACTTCGGCCTGGAGAAGGTCAAGGAGCGGATTCTGGAGTACCTGGCGGTGCAACAGCGCGTCGACAAGCTCAAGGCGCCCATTCTGTGCCTGGTGGGGCCGCCGGGCGTAGGCAAGACCTCGCTGGGCCAGTCCCTGGCGCGCGCCACCAACCGCAAGTTCGTGCGCATGGCGCTGGGCGGAGTGCGCGACGAGTCCGAGATCCGCGGCCATCGCCGCACCTATATCGGCTCCATGCCGGGCAAGGTGCTGCAGAACATGAGCAAGGCGGCGGTGAAGAACCCGCTGTTCCTGCTGGACGAAGTGGACAAGATGGGCGCGGATTTCCGCGGCGATCCGTCGTCGGCGCTGTTGGAGGTGCTGGACCCGGAGCAGAACCATTCCTTCATCGATCACTACGCCGAAGTCGAATTCGACTTGTCCGACGTGATGTTCGTGGCCACCGCCAACTCGCTGAACATTCCGCCGGCGCTGCTGGACCGGATGGAGATCATCCGTCTGGCCGGCTACACGGAGGACGAGAAGGTCAATATCGCCATCAAATACCTGCTGCCCAAGCAAATGAAGGCCAACGGCGTGCAGGAGGGTGAACTGGCGGTGCAGGAGTCCGCCTTGCGCGACATCGTGCGCTATTACACCCGTGAAGCCGGTGTGCGCAGCCTGGATCGCGAGATCGCCAAGATCTGCCGCAAGGTGGTGACCAGCGCCTCGCTCAAGGCGGGCAAGGCGGCCAAGGTGACGGTTAGCGGCCGCAATCTGGACAAATACCTGGGTGTGCGCCGCTTCGACTACGGCATCGCCGAGGACGAGAACCGCATCGGCCAGGTCACCGGCCTGGCCTGGACCGAGGTGGGCGGCGAACTGCTGACCATCGAGGCGGTGTCGCTGCCGGGCAAGGGCAACATCATTCGCACCGGCCAACTGGGCGAGGTGATGCAGGAGTCCATCACGGCGGCGATGAGCGTGGTGCGCAGCCGCGCGCGTTCGCTGGGCATCAAGCCGGACTTCTACGAGAAGAGCGATATGCACATCCACGTGCCGGAAGGCGCGACGCCCAAGGACGGGCCCAGCGCCGGCATCGCGATGACCACGGCACTGGTGTCCATCCTGACAGGCATTCCGGTGCGCGCCGATGTGGCGATGACTGGCGAGATCACGCTGCGAGGCGAGGTGTTGCCCATCGGCGGCCTGAAAGAGAAGCTGCTGGCGGCCCATCGCGGCGGGATCAAGCATGTGTTGATCCCCAAAGGCAACGAAAAAGATTTGGTTGAAATTCCCGCCAATATCAAGCATAAAATCGAAATCCATGCCGTTAAGTGGATAGACGAAGTCTTGGCCTTGGCGTTGGAGCGGCAGCCGGAGCCTTTGTCGGAAGAAGAAAAGCCGGTGGAGGAGTTGCGAGCGACGCAGGAGGCTGGGCAGGGCGTGTCCGTGATGAAGCATTAAGAATCATGGTCTTAGCCAAACGTTGAATAACTTGTGTTCATGCGGCTTTTCAGCATGCTTGCGAAATGGCAAAATGCCCGTCAAAGCCGCTTGACACAAGGATTTCGCCCTTGCTATAAAGCAAGCGGTTTTTATCCGAATTACGTAGACCGAGAACGACGAAAGGGGACTTACGTGAACAAGTCTGAACTGATTGACGCTATTGCCGCTGAGGCCGATATCTCCAAAGCCGCCGCCGCCAAGGCGCTGGATGGCATGGTGGCCGCTGTAACCGACGCTCTGAAAAAGGGCGACACCGTGACGCTGGTGGGCTTCGGCACCTTCTACGTTGGCGAGCGCGCAGAACGCAGCGGCCGCAACCCGAAGACCGGCGCCACCATCAAGATCCCGGCAGCTCGTTCGCCGAAGTTCCGTGCTGGCAAGGCACTGAAAGACGCGCTATAATTAGCGGCCTTGGCAGCCCTAGCGGCTGGCAAGGTGTTTCGAGGGGCGTTTAGCTCAGTTGGTAGAGCGTCTGCCTTACAAGCAGAATGTCGGCGGTTCGACTCCGTCAACGCCCACCACAGTCCGGAGCGGTAGTTCAGTTGGTTAGAATACCGGCCTGTCACGCCGGGGGTCGCGGGTTCGAGTCCCGTCCGCTCCGCCAGAACTCACAAAAAGGTGAACGAAATACAGCGTTCACCTTTTTTTTTGACAAGGGTGGCTCAAGCCAATCGCCATGTTCGAGTTTGTCCAGAACAATAAAGTCTTCATTCAGGTTGTATTGGGAGCTGTTGCGTTGACCTTCGTGGGCTTCGGCGTGGGCAGCTATGAAGCAGCTTCCGACGACCCTTATCTCGCCAAGGTAGGTTCCGCCAAGATTTACAAGCGCGATCTGGATCGAGCCTTGGAGGGCCAGCCCACCGATCCGGCTAGCCGTCAGGCCGCGCTGGAAAACCTGATCCGTCAAGAACTGCTGCTGTCCGACGCCCACGACCGCGGCGTCACCGTCAGCCCCGAGCAGTTGCGCAAAGTCATCGCCTCCATTCCGGCCTTCCAGGACAACGGCAAGTTCAGCCCGGAACGCTATCGCGAATTCCTGCAAAACCGTTACCCGTCGCCTGAAGCATTCGAAATCCAGGTCAAGCGCGACCTCGTGCTGCAAAGCCAGCTGACCGGCATCGCCGGGACCGAGTTCGTCGCGGGCACGGTGGTTAACCGCTTGGCCGGCTTGTTGGGCGAGGGCCGCGAAGTGCGCTCCCTGCTGTTGAAGCCGGCGGACTTCGCCGCCGAAGTCAAGACCGACGACGCATCGCTCAAGGCCTTCTACGACGCCAATTTGAAGCGTTTCCGCGTGCCGGAGCGGGTCAAGCTCGACTATGTGCTGCTGTCTCAGGACGCCTTGGCTCAGGGCGTCAAGCCCAGCGACGCCGAGCTGCAGAAGTACTATGAAGAACATAAGGCCGAGTTCAGCAATGAGCAGCGCCGCGCTTCCCACATCTTGCTGACGGTGGCCAAGGACGCCAAACCGGAGCAGAAGGCCAAGATCAAGGCTGAAGCCGAAGCGTTGCTGAAGGATGTGCGCGCCAATCCGGCTCGTTTCGCGGAGCTGGCCAAGGCCAAGTCGCAAGACCCGGGTTCCGCGGCCAATGGAGGCGATTTGGGCTTCTTCGGCCATGGCATGATGGTGAAGCCTTTCGACGACGCGGTGTTCCGCATGAAGCCGGGCCAGATCAGCGAAGTGATCGAGACCGAGTTTGGTTATCACATCATCAAGCTGGATGAAGTCAAGGCGCAGGACTTTGCTGAAGTGAAGGCGGCTATTGCCGAGAAGCTGCAGCGTCAGCTGGCGGGCAGCCTGTTCCGCAGCCAGGCCGACAAGCTGACCGAACTGGCCTACCAGCAGGGCGATTCGCTGAAGGCGCTGCAAGAGCAGCTGAAGCTGCAGCCGCAGCATTCCGATTGGCTGAGTCGCGGCAAGCCGGCGGCGGACCCTCTGCTCAACAGCCCCAAGGTGCTGGAGGCGGCGTTCAGCGAGGACGTGCTGAAGAAGAAGCACAATAGCGAGCCTGTGGACATCGGCAACAACCGCCTGTTGGTGGTGCGCGTGGCCGAACATCAGTCGGAGCGTCAGCAGACGATGGACGAGGTGCGTGAGGTGATCAAGGCCGAGCTGGTGGCCAAGGAAGGCGCCAAGCTAGCCGAGAAGAAGGGCCAGGCGCTGTTGGCCGAGCTCAAGGCGGGCAAGGGCGAGGGCAAGGCTTGGAGCGAAGCCAAGACCCTGCTGCGCCGTGATCCGGGCGGGTTGCCGATCGCCGATGCGCGCGCCGTGTTCGCCGCTCAGGCGGGCAAGCTGCCGGCCTTTGCCGGGGCCAAGCGCGATAACGGAGAATACGCGCTCTATCGCATCGACAAGGTGATTCCTGCGCCGGCGGCCAGCGAGGCCGAACGCGGCCAGCTGAGCGCCATTCTGGGCGAGATGAACGCCAATGCTCAGTTGTCCAGCTATCTTGACACGCTGCGTCAGAAGTACAGTGTGACGATGGGCAAGCAGGGTTTGTCCGACGCTCAATAAACCCGCGTTGATTCTGTCAGATCGCCGCCGCCAGCGTTTGCTGGCGGCGGTTTTTTATATGCTTTTTGCTGATTTGTTTATGGCTATTCTCTCTAAGAGAGGTTGATTTTTGAACTGGATAAGACAATTTCAATGTTTTTTTGGGTGGAGCTATTGACTGAAAACGAAAAAAGATGTTCAATCATAAACAAATTTAGTCGCCGATTTGAACACAGCTTGCGGGCGTAAAACAGCTAAAGCGTGGGTGAGCAGACCCAGGAAGCAATCCAGCATCTGCTTACAGTAATCTCGATTCAGCAGTGATTCCGAAGATTCCCATGCAAGGCCCGCCAAGTTCATTGGCGGGCCTTGTGTTTTTGGAGTATTTGGAATGATTCATCTGCAAAATGTTCGTAAGCGTTTCCGTCATCCCGAGGGTGGCTGGTTCAACGCGGTCACGGACACCTCTCTTACCATTCGTCCGGGTGAAGTCTTCGGACTGATCGGCTTTTCCGGCGCCGGCAAGTCCACTTTGCTGCGCCTGATCAATTTGCTGGAGCGCCCGGACCACGGCGCGGTCATCGTCGACGGCGAAGACCTGACCAGCTTGTCCGCCAAGGCTTTGCGCCGCGCGCGCCAGAATATCGGCATGGTGTTCCAGCAATTCAATTTGATGGCCAACCGCACGGTGGCCGGCAATGTCGCCTTCCCGCTGGAAGTGGCTGGCTGGGCCAAGGCGGACATCGACAAGCGCGTCAAGGAATGCCTGGAAGTGGTGGGCTTGCTTGACCGCGCCAATCACTATCCGGCGCAGTTGTCCGGCGGCCAGAAGCAGCGCGTCGGCATTGCCCGCGCACTGGCGCCCAATCCCAAGGTGATTCTGGCCGACGAGCCCACTTCGGCCCTGGACCCGAAAACCACTCAAGCCGTGTTGGAGTGTCTGAAAGACATTAATCAACGCTTTGGCGTCACCATCGTCATCGTCACCCATGAGATGGGCGTGGTGCGGGCGATCTGCCATCGCGCGGCGGCCTTGGACGCCGGCCGGGTGGTGGAAGTGGTGGATGTGTCGAATAACGAGGTGGCGGCGGATTCCGATCTGGCGCGCTCGCTGCTGGAGGCCGCGTGATGGATGCCGCAACCTTGAATGAAGCATTGCAAAACCTGGTGAGCATGGGGCCAGAAATCTGGCAGGCCTTTCAGGAAACGCTGGTGATGCTGGGCATAGGCCTGAGCGCGGCCATTTTGCTGGGCGGCCCGCTCGGCATTGTGCTCTACCTGACCCAGCCGGGCCAGCAGTTCGCCAACCGCGCGCTGAACGGCGTGCTGGGCTGGGTGGTGAACCTGGTTCGTTCCTTCCCTTTCATTATTCTGATGGTGTCTTTGGTGCCGCTGACGCGGGTGCTGGTGGGCAGCACCATTGGTCCGGTGGCCGCTTCGGTGCCGCTGGCCTTCGCGGCGATTCCATATTTCGGCCGTCTGGTCGAGCAGACCCTGCGCGAGATTCCGCGCGGCGTGGTGGAGGCGGCCGAAGCGATGGGCGCCAGCCCCTTGCAGATCATCTGCAAAGTATTGCTCAACGAGGCTCGCTCCGGTCTGATTTCCAGCCTGACCATCCTGACCATCAGCTTCCTGAGCTATACCGCGGTGGCGGGGGTGGTGGGCGGCGGCGGCATCGGCGACCTGGCCATCCGCTACGGCTACTACCGTTATCAGACCGATGTGATGGTGGCCATGGTGCTGATGCTGGTGGCGCTGGTGCAAGTCATTCAGCTGCTGGGCAATCGCCTGGCGGCCAAGCTGGACAAGCGTTGACATTTGCCGGCGCTTGGCGCCGGCATGGCGGACCTTTTACCTATCAATGGACAAGCAGGAGAAATAAATGCGCAGATTCGTGATCAAGGCAGTGGCGGCTTCGGTATTGGGATTGGCGGCGGCGGGCGCGGCGCTGGCGGCGGACCCGGCCAAGAAGGACATCGTGATCGGCACCACCGTCGGCGATTTCGGCGACATGGTCAAGCAGTCGATCAAGCCCATCCTGGAAAAGCAGGGTTACAAGGTCAAGCTGGTGGAGTTCACCGACTATGTCCGCCCGAACCTGGCCTTGCAGGAAGGCGCGCTGGATGTGAATGTATTCCAGCACAAGCCCTATCTGGACAACTTCGTCAAAGAGCACAAGCTGAATCTGAAAGAGGCTTTCCAAGTGCCGACCGCACCGCTGGGCATTTACGCCGGCAAGATCAAGGCGCTGAAAGACGTCAAAGTGGGGGCCACCGTGGCAGCCCCCAATGATCCGTCCAACTTTGCCCGCGCGCTGGTGATGCTGGCCGATCTGGGCTGGGTCAAGCTGAAGCCGGGCATCAACCCGCTGACCGCTTCCGAGCGCGACATCGCCGTCAATGTGAAGAAGATCAAGATCATTCCGCTGGAAGCCGCGCAACTGCCGCGTTCGCGCAGCGATGTGGACTTCTCGGTGATCAACGGCAATTACGCCACCAGCTCCGGCATCAAGCTGACCGAGGCGATCTATCAGGAAAAGAGCTACGCCTACGTCAATTGGGGCGCGGTGCGCACGGCGGACCTGGCCAAGCCCTGGGCCAAGGACGTGGTGGCGGCTTACAACTCGCCGGCGTTCAAGGCTTTCGCCAAGCAGAAGTACGCGGGCTACAAGTTGCCGCAGAACTGGAACTAAGCGCAGGCGCTTATTCGCGCGCCGGCAGACGGCCGGCGGCGCAGGATTTCTTGTAACACTCCTGGCTACAAGACTTGATGGGAGGGCTTAGCCCTCCCAATTTTTTTGCGCGCTTAGAACGTGTTTACGATTTCGCGAGCTAAGGTGAGGCAAGGCGAAAACAGCTGAGAAAGCGGAGTGTACGCACGGTACATGAGCATTTTGAAGCGGCACTCACCGTGTGACGTCTCACGACGCGCAGCAGATCGTAAACAGGTTTCTCAGGCCCGCTAACAAAACCCCTGATCCTGCGTTGCGCCTCCTTGTCGTACTGGTACTGTCTGCGTCGGCGCGCCTTGGCACAGGTGCGCTGCGCGGTTTTGTTAGGGGCCCTTATTTCAGATAGGAGCGCAGCACGCCTGTCACCTGCTCCAAGTCCTTGCTGCGCTGTGCGGGATCGACGGCCTCCGGGCCCAGATGCTCGCGCAGATGGCCTTCTATCACCTCCATCATCAGCCCATTGACGGCGCCGCGCACCGCGGCGATCTGTTGCAGCACGGCCGAGCAATCGACTTCCTGTTCCAGCGCGCGTTCCAGCGCTTCCGCCTGGCCCTTGATGCGGCGGACGCGGGTCAATAACTTTTTCTTGTCTTTCACGGTATGCGGCATGCGAGTGGACGTTCCTTATTGCAGATAATATACTGGGGTATAGTATATGGACGCAGCTTTGCTGCGGTGGCGCCGGTTTGCCCCTCCGTTGGCTGGGGAGGCCGGCATGAACGTATTGTAAAAGAAGGCTGAAGATGCCGCCAATCGCTGAACTGATTCAACAAGGAAGCATTAATCTCTGGTTGTTCATTCCTTCCGCCATCCTGCTGGGAGCGCTGCACGGGTTGGAGCCCGGGCACTCCAAGACCATGATGGCCTCTTTCATCATCGCCATCCGCGGCAGCATCGGCCAGGCGGTGCTGCTTGGCCTGTGCGCGGCCTTGTCGCACTCGCTGATCGTCTGGCTGTTGGCTGCGCTGGCGCTCAAATACGGGAATCAGTTGATTGCCGAGCAGGCGGAGCCTTATCTGATGTTGTTTTCGGCCGCCGTGGTCATGGCGGTGGCTGCCTGGATGCTATGGCGCACATGGCGGGACAATCTAGCCGCGCGGGCCATGCGGAAGCCGCCGCAGGGCGGCCGCATGATAGACACCGGCCATGGCCTGATGGAGGCGCTGCCCTTGCGGGAGGAGGGTCTGCGCGTGGCCTTGTACCAGTACGACGCCGGTTTGCGTCGGCTGAAGCCTGATGGTCGTGGTTTGTCGCTGGCATGGCGGCGCGGCGAAGAGGAAGGGGAGCTAGGCTTTGAAACTGAGGGGGAGTATCTAATCAGCCCGTATTTGCCCGCCGGAGCGCTTGTAAGCGCTTTGCTGTTGAGTCACGGCGGTCACGCTCATCGCTACCCTTTGCAGCTGGCGGCAGTGGGCGGCGCTGAACGCGCCGGAGCCTACCGTCGGGCTGAGGCCGCGGGGCCGGCAAAGCGAGCTTGTCGAGCGCCGGCGGCGTTGCCCGTTTATCAGGACGCGCATGAACGCGCGCACGCGGAACAGATTCAGCGGCGTTTCGCCGGCAAGGAGGTAGGCAACGCGCAGATTGCGCTGTTTGGCCTGACTGGGGGCTTGATACCGTGTCCGGCCTCGGTAACCATTTTGCTGCTGTGTCTGCACCTGAAGCGCTTCTCCCTGGGGGCCACCATGGTGGCTTCCTTCAGTCTGGGGTTGGCCTTGGCTCTGGTCAGCGTTGGCGTGTTGGCGGCCTGGGGCGTGCGCCAGGCGAGCGCCCGCTTTGGCGGGCTGGGCGAATGGGCGCGGCGCGCGCCCTATCTCTCGGCCGGTTTGATGTTGCTGGTTGGGCTGGCGATGGCCGCGCAAGCAGCGCGCGGCCTGGCCGCTTAGAGCCTGTTTACGATCTGCTGCGCATCTGCGATACGGCGTTGAAACCCGCTTCGAAATGCTCATGTGTCCCATGTTGATTCCGCTTTCTCCGCCGCAACGTCTTGTCTCGCTTTTGCCCGCGAGAGTTTGAAGGGCCCCTAGGATGGCTGCCGCGCGGCGCCGGCGCGGCCCAGGTATCGCCCCAGCCAGCGGTCCTGTTCCCACAGCATGTGCAGGATGGATTCGCGCGCGCGGTAGCCGTGGCTCTCCGCCGGCAGGGTGACCAGCCGCGCCGTGGCGCCTAGCCCCTGCAGCGCTTGATACAGCCGTTCGCTCTGTAGCGGGAAGGTGCCGGGGTTATTGTCCATCTCGCCATGAATCAGCAAGAGCGGGTCTTTGATCTGATTGGCGAAGTTAAACGGCGACATGGCTTGATAGACCTCTTTTGCCTGCCAGAAATTGCGTTCCTCCGATTGGAAGCCAAAGGGCGTCAGCGTGCGGTTGTAGGCGCCGGAGCGAGCGATGCCGGCATGGAACAGCCTAGTGTGAGCCAGCAGGTTGGCGGTCATGAAGGCGCCGTAGGAATGACCGCCGACGGCGATGCGGGCAGGGTCCGCCACGCCCTGTCGCACCACTTCGTCCACGGCGGCCTGGGCGTTCATTTTCAGCTGCGGCAGATAGCTGTCGTTCGGTTCTTTGTCGCCTTCGCCGACGATGGGCATGCCTGGGTCGTCCAGCACCGCGTAGCCGCGCGCCAGCATGGCTAGCGGTCCCCAATAGCTGACGCGGTTGAAGCGGTAAGGCGACTCCGTCACCTGGCTGGCCGCGGCGGCGGTTTTGAACTCGGTGGGATAGGCCCACATCAGCAGCGGCAGCGGACCATCGCGTTTGGCCTCGTAGCCCGGAGGTAGGTAGAGGGTGGCGCTCAGCTTCACGCCGTCGGCGCGTTGGTAGCGCAGCAGCTTTTTGGAGACATTTTTCAGCTGTGGAGTTGGGTGGAGCATATGCGTTAGCGCAAGCGCTTCGGCGGCGTGCCCCAGCGTCAGACGGTAGAGATTGGGCGGCTGGTCGACGGATTCGCGGCTGAGCAGAAGCTCTTGGCCGGCGTCGTCCAGCAGCGCCGCCGGCTGTTCGAACCAGGGCGCTTGCGATTGCCACAGCCGCGTGGCGCGTTTATCGGCCAGGGCGTAGCGGTCGACGAAGGGACGGTCGCCGTCGGGGCCGGCGCCTTCGCCCAGTAGATAAACGGACTTGCCGTCCGGCGTGGTTTGCAGCACGGATTGGCCGTTGGCGTTGCTGACCATGGCCGCCTCGCCTGGGTCGCTGTAGCGGTCTTCCGATTTGCGGCTGCTCAACAACTCCGGTGCGACGTCCTGATCGGGACGGGCGCGCCAGACTTTCAGTTCGCGGGTTTTCCACCAGTGTTCGCGCACCAAGGCCAGGTCGCTGCGGCCCCAGCGGACATCGGCGAAGCGGCTGGCCAGCCGCAGCAGCTGCCGCGGCGCTTGCTGAAACGGCGCGGCTTGCAGATAGAGCGCGTCGCGTTCGGCGGCGGCGCGGCCGGGGTCGCCTCCGTCCAGCGCTTCCACCCAAAACAGGGTGGCCGGCGCGTCGGCGCGCCAGGCGACTTCGCGAGGACCGGCCTCCGCCGCGTCGTTGCCGGACGGCATGCGCTCCAGCAGCGGCCGCTGGGCCACGGTGTGGGCAATGCGGCCTTGCCTGTCCAGCACGTCGATGCGTTTAGGGAAGCGGGATATCGGCACCAGGCCGGAGTAGGGGCGCTGCAGGCGGGTGGCCAGCAGGTATTGGCGATTGGGCGAGCCGCTGACGCTAAGATAGCGGTCGGCTTGGCCGATCGGGCTGAGCTTGCCGTCCAGGCCGACCAGCGCCAATTGGCTTTGCAACTGATAGTCGAGCAAGTCGGCGTCGTACGGGGTCTTGAGCAGGTCGGGATAGGTCCGGGTTTGGGACAGGATGCCGCCTTCGCTTTGCTGGATGTTGGGGCCGCTGGGCGCCTGGGGTTGCCGTGGCGCGGGGCCTTGCTTCGCGGGTACGCGCTTGATCAGCAATTGTTCGCCGAACCAGGCGAAGCCGGGGCCGGTGGCGGCGTTGAGGTGGAAATCGCCCAGCCGGTGAGCACGGGCGCCGGCGACATCCAGCAGCCACAGTTCCACGCCCTTGGCGCCCCACAGGCTGAAGGCCACTCGGCTTTCGTCGGCGGACCAGGCGCTGTCCGCGATGCGGGCTCCGGCCGGCAGACCGCGCACCGTGCGGGCGCGGCCTTGTTTCACGTCCAGCAGGGTCAGCGCGTTGCCGAAGTCGAAACGGCTGGCGGCGCGCATCGAGGGGTTCAGGCGCAAGCCGGCCAGCTTGAGTTCAGGTTGAGCGACGTCGGCGATGCCGGGCAGTCCGGGGCGGTGGATTTGCAGCAAGATCCGGCGTTTGGGGCCCAGGCTTTGCAAGGGCGGACGCGGCGCGTCCACTAGCGCTTGCAGTTCCGCGGGCGGGGTCTGATAGCCGTGCTCGGCGGCGCTAAGCGGCGCCGCGGCCAACAGGCCGACAATCAGCGGCGCGCCGGTCAACAGCGGGGAACGAAGGGACATGCGGGACTCCTGGCGAAGAATGGCGGGCAAGTCAAAAAACTTGCCCTAGTCTCGCCGGAGCGTCAAGGCGCGCCGCGCGCGGGCGGCGGCGGCCGAGTGCGCGCTAGAGCGGCGCGGCGGCGCTAAGCAGTTCTTTTTGCTGCGGATTGGCCGGTGTCACCGGGTAGTCGAAGAACTGCAGCGACAGACCGCCGCCGTCGGCGCTGAAGCGGGCCGGGAAGCCCAGCGGCAGCGTGGTCTTGTCGTGGACATGACCAAAAGGAATGCCAGTCAGTACCGGAAGGCCGGTCAGGCGGCGGATTTCCGCCAGCACCGCATCCAGGTTGTAGCCGGGATCGTAGATGTCGATCTGACGATTCATATTGAAGTCGCCGATGAAGATGGCGCGTTGCTTGGCTAGCACGCCGGCTTGATGGAGCTGCTGCAACATGCGTTCGATGCGGTAGGGCTGTTCGGCGACATCCTCCAGGAACAGCAGGCCGCCCTTGATGTCCGGCAGGTAGGGGGTGCCAACCAGGCTGCTGAGCACGCTGAGATTGCCGCCCCAGAAAATGCCCTCGCCGCTGGCGTTGTGGCGCTGTGGCGCGTCGATGCGCAACTGGCGGTTGGCGGTGGTGGTGGTGGTGAGGAATTCATTCAGGGTGAAGGCGCTGGGTTGTTTGGCGCCGAAGTCGCTGACCATGGGGCCGGCGAAACTGCCCAGCCCGCCCTTGGCCAGCAAGGCTAGCTGAATGGCGGTGAAGTCGCTGTAGCCGATCAGCTGGCTGCCGGATTCGCGCAGCAGCGGGCAGAGCCGGCCGTAGTCGATGTGGGGCAGCAACCGCGTGGCGCCGTAGCCGCCGCGGCCGGCCACCAGCAGCTGCGGCGCGCTGCGGCGCGAGATCAGCTGATTGAGGTCGGCCAGCCTTTGCGCGTCGCTGCCGGCGAAACGCTGATGGCGGCGGTCCAGCGCCTGGACGTTTTCCAGCTGATAGCCGGCCAGGCGCAGCCGCTCCACGGCTTGCTGCTTTTGGCGCGCGTCCGGCAAGGGGCCGGAGCAGGCGGTGAAATAGAGGCTGCTGCCGACGGCTGCCGGCGCGGGAAGGGATTGGTCAACCATGGTGCGACATCCTTGCAAGAGGCCAAGGCCGGCGCTGAGCGCGCCCATCTGGAGTAGTTGGCGACGAGAGTATTGAATGCGGGCAGTCATTGAATCCGGGGCCGATAAGGGCTGGTGCAAACGAGGTTCGACAGCGCGAGGCTGCGTGAGTTGCGCCAGTATACGGCAAACGCGGCGACGATGCTGAGCGCCGCCGCCGTAGTGAACTTGGAACAGGCTCATAGAACCTATTTACGATCTCGCGAGCTAGAGCGAGACAAGGCGTTGCGGCTGAGAAAGCGGAATGTACACGTGGTACATGAGCATTTCGAGGCCGGTTTCAACGCTGTGTCGCCGACGCGCAGCAGATCGTAAATAGGTTTTTAGGCCAGTAGATTGGCCAGGCTGGAAGTGGACTGCTGCATGGCGGACAGTTCGCTGTTCAGCGTGGTGTACTGGTTCAGTAGCGAGCTCTTCTCATTGGCCAACTGGTTGTTGAGCCGGGACTGGAGGTTGTTCTCGTCGCTGATCTTGGTGTTGATGTCGCCTTGTTCGGTGGTGATCATGCCGTTGGGCCCCAGCAAATTGTTGATGGCGGTATTGAAGGCGTTGGCGTAGCCGTTGTTCTGGGCGTTGCCGAACAGATTGGCCACCGCGCCGGGGTCGGCGTTCAGCGCGGTGGTGAAGGCGCTGGAATCCAGTTTCAGCGTGCCGTCCGCCTGCTGGGTGATGCCGACCTGGGCCAGGTAGGCATAAGAGGAGGAGGCGTTGGCGCCCGGCACCGGCGTGCTGAGCAGGCCGGACAGCTGCTCTTGCAGGCCGATGACGTCGCTGCTGTTCTTCATGCTGCCGCCCAGCGCGGAGTTGCTGGCGCTTATCACCTGGTTGTAGGCGCTGACGAAGTTTTGCAGCGTCGAGGTGACATTGGCGGTGTTCTGGCTCATGTTCAGCGTCACCTGGCCCAGCTTGTTGAGGTTGACGGTGGCGCCGTTGATTACATTGTTCAGGGTGTTGCTGCTGCTGGACACGTTGACGCCGTTGACGGTAAGCAAGGCGTCCTGAGCCGCCGCGGATTCGCTGGCGGCCGCGCTGCTCTGGCCCAGGCCGGCCAGGGTGTTGCCGGAGGTGGCGCCGCTGTCGCTGCCACCGGCGGAAATGCTGAAGGCGTTGGCGGGGCCGGATTGCGAGGAGGCCAGCACCAGCGAGTAATGGTTGTTGTACTCCACCACCGACGCGTTGACGCCGATGCCGGCGCTATTGATGCTGTCGGCGATGGAGGACAGCGAGACGGCGGAGCCGTTCTGGCCCAGTTGCACGGTGCTGGTGGTCCCGTTGACGGTGAAGCTCAGCGCGCCGGGCGCGCCGGTCAGTGCGGCGTTCTGGTCGGTGATGGCTTGCCCGCCCGAGGTTTGGTCGAACACCAGTTGTCTCGGCTGGGCCAACTGGGTGACGTTGAGCGCGTAATTGCCGGCCACGCCGCCGCTGGTGGCGCTGGCGCTGGCGATGGTGTTGTCGGTGGAGGCGATCTGGAATTGCTGCAGAAAGCTGCCGGAGGCCATGGCGGTGGAGGCGGTCTGCAGGCTGGACAGCGCGGAGCTGATCTGGCCGATGGAGCTGAGCTGGGACTGATAATTGCTGACCCGGCTCTGGCTTTGGGTCAGCGGTTGCGAGTCCACTGCGATCAGCTGGCTGACAATGCTTTGCACGTCCAGCGGCCCTACGCTGGTGGTGATGGATGCCATGACGACGCCTCCCTGGCGCGCCGCTGCCATGGGGCGCTGCAATGCTAGAGATTCAAAAATTTTGTTGTCGTAATGCGTCCATCACGGTTGCGGTTCCGGCTGCCAGGCCGAGGCGGGCTTGCGCCGCAGCTTCCATTGTAGAAGGCGGCGCGCAGTGCGCTGATGAATCGTTATCGACCATTCCCGTCCGGACTTTAGCGCGGCGCGCGCGAGTGTGTCGGCGGGTCGGTTTCCGTCATAACGCGGGCCGCGGCGGCGGGTTGACGTCGCCACGGCCCGAGCTGTCACGAACCGTTCTTGAGCTCGGCGGCTTCGCCGGTTTCGCCGCTGTCTTCCGGCGGCGGGCTCTTGGGGGGCAGGAAGAAGGACAGCGGCGCGCTGAGGAAGCGCTTGAGCAGCATGGGCACCAGCGGCCACAGCAGGCTGCCGGACAGCTTGCGCGAGCGCAGCGCTACCCATAGAGCCAGCGAGAAGCTGACCGCCAGATTGGTCAGGCCGATCAGCGCCACGCCGGCGCAGCCCAGCAGCACGGTGGCCAAGGGCAGCTGGAAGTCCTGCGCCACGGTGGCGAAAGCCAGGTTGGCGGCGGAAAAGGTGATGTGGCGGATGTCGATGGGCAGACCGAGGATGAAGCCTATGGTGCCGGTCAGGCCCAGGAACATGCCGAAGTAAAAGTTGCCGGCCAGCGCGCCCAGATTGTGCTCGATATAGCTGCCCAGTTTCCAGGCGCGGTGCTCGCCCAGCAGCCGCTTCAGCCCGGCATGGGAGGCGATGCGCTCAGGGATGCGGCGGTAGATCGCCTTGTTGTCGTAATAGCCGGCGATCAGGCCGGACAGAAACAGGAAGACGCCGGCGATGGCGGCGTGCGGCAGCGCCAGGCTATGGAGGGGGTCGATATCGTGCATCAGGCTCTGGGCTTTGGCCACGTTCACCACCGGCGCGCCAAAGGCGGCTTGCCAGGCGAAGGCGATCAGGCCGGCGGTGGGGATGGCCAGCAACACGTTGCCGAGGATGGCGACGAACTGAGTGCGCATCACTTTGACCACCAGGTCGGCCAGGTCTTCCAGCTGTTTCTTCTGGCCGTGGTTTTCATGCAGCACCGCGGCGATGCGGGCGGCGGTCATCGCAGGCTGCTTGGTGGCGATGGTCAGGTGCAGGATCTGCACGATGATGAAGCCGATGGCGTAGTTGAGGCCGAAGGCGATGCCCTCCCACAGCGGCGGCAGATGGCCGCGGCTGAGCATCAGCTTGATCAGCGCCATGAAACCGACGATGAGGCCGGCGCCCATCGCCGCCTTGGCCATGGTTGACCATTCCTGGCGGCTCTCGGCGATATAGTGTTCGCCGTGGCGGCCGGCGTGCTCGGTGACTTGCAGCGCCAGCAGCTCCACATTGGACTTGAACAGATCGCGCAGGCTGTATTTGCGGTTTTCCGCGCGCGCGAAAGTGACGATGAGCTGGAACAAATGCGGTTCCGCGGCCGGGTCGTGCTCCGGATCCAGGATGGCCAGCAGCGCGCGGATGCGGGCTATGCTCTGCGCCAGTCGCAGGCCATGGTAGGTGAGGTTGACCGAGATGCCGAAGCGGCGCGCGTTCTTGCGCACCTTGTTGAGAATGCTTTCACACTGATCCAGCAGCACCAGCACGTGCTTGTCGTCCTCGGTGCGCGGCATGCCCTCCACCAGATCGCGGCGGTAGCCGTCTACATAGCGCTGAACCTCGGCGTTCAGGTTGAGGAACGGGGATTCGAAGCGTTCGATGTCCGGGTTGATGCGCACCAGCTCCGGCTCCAGGCCGATGGCGGTGATCTGGGCCGACAGCACTTGCACCGACTCCAGCAATTGCAGACGGGTCTGCTGCCAGCCGTCGGCGTTGTCGTTCTCCTGCCAGGCCATCGCCCGCCACAGCGCGTGCCAGGTGGCGTTGGGGATAGCGGCCAGCCAGATGTAGTCCTGCTTCCAGCTGAACAGGCGGCTGAAACGGTCTTGCAGCGAGTCCGCCTTATAGGGCATGGGCAGGATGCGCTCGCCGACGCGGCGCAGCAAGGTGGAGCCGAAACCTTCGTTGGCCAGGATGCCGCATTCGGTGTACAGCGGAATTTGCCGGGTTTCGGTCAGTAATTGCAGCAAGGCCTTGCGCAAGGCCGCGCGGTAATCGGAGTGGTGCTCCAGCAAATAGGACAGCGCTTGCAGATTGACGACCGCTTGTTGCGGTTTGCCGGCGTCGTCGGGGCGTAGGCACTGCAGCAGGGCGGACAGGGCGTCGAGCTGGGCCGGTGCTTGGCTGATTTGGCGCAAGGCCTGTTCCAGGCTGGGAGACTGAATGTTTTCGCTCATCTAGGGTGCTGGTTTGGATGCAAGTGAGTGGTGGGGCGCGACTCCGGCCTACAACCTTAATGGTAGGCGCAAGCGGCTTGATTTTCCGGCGCGGCGCGAGCGCCTGCTTGGCGGCGCGTGGAATCGGCGTCGGGGTTTAGAGATGGGGACGATTGATTCAGTTTCCAGCTTTGCTTGCAAAATCGCATAATTGACACCTTACTGACCAGTAAGTAAAGTGCTTTGCATGACTCAAAGCTCCGATCCCAAGACCGACACCCGCAAGCGCATTCTGGACATCGCGGAGCAACTGCTGCTCAGCCGGGGCTTCAACGCTTTCAGCTACCAGCACATCAGCTCGGAGCTGGGCGTGCGCAACGCCGCCATTCATTATCACTTTCCCAAGAAAAGCGATCTGGGCGTGGCCTTGATCCAGCGTTACCGCCGGCGTTTCCAACGCTTCATCGACCAGCAGGCGGCGCAGGATCCCAGGGCGCAGCTGGAGGCGTATTTCGGCTTGAGCGACAGCTATTACCGGCAGCACCGGCAGATCTGCCCCAGCGGCATTCTCAGCACAGAGTTCCTGACGCTGCCGGAGGACATGCAGCAAGAGGCGGCGGCCTTCATCGACGAGATGCGGCTATGGGCGGTGGACATCACCCGGCGGGGCGCGGCCTGCGGCCAGATGCGTTACGCCGGCACGCCGGAAGCCATCGGCATGATGTTGTTTTCCGCCTTGCAAGGCGCGCTGCAACTGGCGCGCATCGATCCGCACGCGCTGGAGACCATCAAGCAGCAGGTGCGCGCGGTGCTGGGGCTGGACGGGCATTGAGTGTCGAAATCACGACAACAACAGAGGGGCGCTACATGGAGTACAAGAAAAACAGCATGAGCCGCATTGCCGACAAAGTGGGCAAGTTGCCGGCGGGAATGCGCAGCACGGTATTGAGTTTGATGTTCGGCAAGATCGTGCCGTTTCTGTCCACGGCCGGCCTGCGTTTCGAGGAGGTGGGCCATCAGCGCTTGACGGTGTCCATTCGCAACCGCAAGAAGGTGCAGAACCACATTCGCGGGGTGCACGCCGCGGCGATGGCCTTGCTGGCGGAGACTTCGACCGGCTTCGTCGTCGGCATGAACATGCCGGACGACAAGCTGATGCTGCTTAAGTCGATGAAGGTCAACTACGTGCGTCGTTCGCAAGGGGATATGCGCGCGGTGGCCAGCCTGAACGCGGAGCAGATTCAGCTGATGCACGACACGGAAAAGGGCGAGGTGCTGGTGCCGGTGCTTGTCACCGACGAATCCGGCGAATCGCCGATCGAATGCGAAATGCTGTGGGCGTGGATTCCCAAGAAGCGCCCGGAACAAGGAGCGGCGGCATGATCAATCTGGAAACGATGCAGATCGAACTGAACGAGCATGTAGCGCTGATTCGCCTCAATCGAGTGGATAAGGCCAATGCCTTGAACCGGCAAATGTGGCAGGATTTGCGTGCTGCTTTCGAGTGGTTGGACGACACTCCCGAGGCGCGCGTGGGCGTGCTGGCCGGCGAGGGCAGGCATTTCTGTTCCGGCATCGACCTGGGCATGCTGATGGGCGTGCAGGCGGAGATCGCCGACGATTGCGAGGCGCGCAAGCGCGAGAAGCTGCGTAGGCTGATCCTGGATCTGCAGGACTGCGTCAATAGTCTGGAGCATTGCCGCAAGCCGGTGATCGCCGCGGTGCACGGCGCTTGCGTCGGCGGCGGCCTGGATATCGCGCTGGCCGCGGATTTCCGCTTCGCCGCCGCGGACGCGGTGTTCTCCGTGAGGGAGATCGACGTGGGCATGGTGGCGGATGTGGGTTCGCTGCAACGGCTGCCGCGCGTGGTGGGCGAGGGCCTGGCGCGGGAACTGGCCTTGACCGGCCGCGACGTGGCCGCGGAAGAGGCGCTGACGATGCGTCTGGTCAATCGCGTGTTGCCGGATGCGGACGCGGTGCTGGCGGCGGCGCTGGAATCGGCGCGGCTGATCGCCGGCAAGTCGCCGTTGGCGATGCGCGGCTGCAAGGAGGTGCTCAACTACAGCCGCGACCATTCGGTGGCGGACGGCCTTAATTATGTGGCGAGCTGGAACGCGGCGATGCTGATCTCCGAGGATATCCAGAAGGCCGGCATGGCCATCCTGACCGGCCACGCGGCGCAGTTCCGCGACTGAGCGCGGTTTGGTCCCAATGGCGCCTGCGGGCGCCATTGTCGTTGGCGGCGGGCAAAGAAAAAGAGGCGCGGAGCGCCTCTTTCGGTTCAAGCGGTAGGACTGAGCTTACTGGGCGGCGCTGGCGGCCGGCGCGGCGGCGGCTTCGCCGCCGACGGTGGACACCACTTCCCACTTGCCGCCCTTGACCTGATACACGGTGACCGCGCCGTTCTTGATATCGCCCTTGTCGTCAAAGGCGATCTTGCCGGTCACGCCGGTGTAGCCGGTCTTGCCCACTTCGGCCAGATAGGTTTTGGGGTCGGTGGATTTGGCGCGCTTCATCGCATCCACCAATACCATCACCGCGTCGTATTCATACGGCGCGTAGATCTGCACCTCGGTGTTGAACTGCTTCTTGAACTTGTCGTTGAACGCGGCGAAGCCGGGCATCTTGTCGCGCGGCACACCGCAGCTGGACGCGTACTGGCCGTCGGAGGCCTCGCCGGCCAGCTTGATGAATTCCGGCGTCTGCCAGCCGTCGCCGCCCATCAGTTTGGCCTTGAGGCCCAGGCGCTGCATCTGCTTGGCCAGCGGGCCGGCTTGGGCGTCCATGCCGCCGTAGAAGATCAGATCCGGCTTGCTGGCCTTGATCGAGGTCAGGATGGCGTTGAAATCGGTGGCGGTGTTGGTGGTGAACTCGCGCTTCACCACTTCGGCGCCCTTGCCCTTGACCGCGGCCTCGAACTGGTCGGCGAGGCCTTGGCCGTAAGCGGTGCGGTCGTCGATGATGGCGATCTTCTTGGCCTTCAGCCCGGCGGCGGCGAATTCGCCCAAGGCGCGGCCTTGCTGCACGTCGTTGGCGATCACGCGGAAGGTGGTCTTGAAGCCTTGCTTGGTGTAGTCCGGGTTGGTGGCGGAGGGGGAAATCTGCGGAATGCCGGCGTCGGAGTAAATCTTGGACGCGGGGATGGTGGTGCCGGAGTTCAGGTGGCCCACCACGCCTGCCACGCCGGCGTCAACCAGGCGCTGCGCCACTTGGGTGCCGATTTTCGGATCGCCTTGGTCGTCTTCCGACACCAGTTCGAATTTGAGCTTCTTCCCGCCGATCTCCACGCCGGCGGCGTTCAGATCGGCGATGGCCAGCTTGGCGCCGTATTCGTTGTCCTTGCCCAAATGGGAAATGGGACCGGACATCGGCGATACCTGGCCGATCTTGACGACGGCGCCGTCGTCTGCGGCTTGAGCCGGGGCCGAAGCCGCCTGATTGGCGGCCGGTTGCTCTTGCTTGCCGCAGGCGGCCAGGGTCATGGCGGCAGCGGCAATGACGCTGAGGCGAACATATTTGTTCATGTGATGTATCCCCTGATTCTCTATTCTGTAGACTCTAGTCATCTCTTTGTGGCCAACGGCATTTTGGTGAAATGACCGTTGGTTGCGTTTGATTATGGGTAGCTGTTTGCGCGAGTGTCAATGTCAAAACCGGGGAGGGATGCAACTATTTGTAAACTTCTTCGCCAATGGTGTGTCTAAAGCGCAAACGCCCCCTGGAATAATGGCCAGGGGGCGTTTCTTGTATTTCAAGTTTTTGAATTTAAATGACTTGTTCGGATTTTTGCCGGCAGTCTTGTTTCAGGTCTTGGCGCCCAAAGCCTGGGCTCGCTGCTGGCGCAACGGGGCGTTTTCCTCCGGCGCCTCGCACCATCCCGACAGATTCTGTTTGATCATAGTCGAGATGGCGAGAATCCATTGCGGGTTTTCATTCAAACACGAAATGTATCGATATTCGCCGCCGCCGTGGCTGAGGAAGGTTTCCTTGCCTTCCATCGCAATTTCCTCCAGCGTTTCCAGGCAGTCGGCGATAAAGCCGGGACAGAGAATATCCAGCTTGCCGGTCTTGTCCTTGCCTAGTTGAGTCAATACTTCGCTGGTATAAGGCTGCAACCATTCCGCGCGGCCGAATCGGCTTTGGAAGCACACTTGGTACTCCTGTTGCGTCAAGCCCAATTCTTCCGCCAATAAGCGGCCGGTTTTCTGGCATTCGCAGTGATAGGGGTCGCCCTTGTCGCGGGTGAACCGCGGTACGCCGTGAAAACTCATCACCAGTTTTTCGCCGCGGCCATGTTGGCGCCAATGCGCGCGCACTTGTTCCGCCAGCGCGCGGATATAGCCGGGATCATCGTGAAAATGACGAACGGTGCGCAGCTCCGGCATATTGCGCAGTTTCATCAGCGAGCGGAATACCTGATCCAGCGCAGTGGCGCTGGAAGAGGCCGCGTATTGAGGATACAAGGGCAGCACCAGCAGGCGTTCCACGCCTTGCTCGCGCATGCGGGCGATCACGTTTTCCACCGAGGGTTCGCCGTAGCGCATGGCGAAGTCCACGACTAAGTTGCGCAGCCCCATTTCACCCAACTGGCCTTTGATCAACGCAGTTTGTTTGCGGGTATGGGTGTAAAGCGGCGAGCCGTCCTTTTCCCAGATCGCCGCGTATTTCTTGGCGGATTGGGCGGGGCGGGTGTTCAGGATGACGCCGTTGAGGATCAGCCACCAGAGCGCGCGCGGGATTTCGATCACGCGGCGGTCGGACAGGAATTCTTTCAGGTAGGGGCGCAGCGCCTTGGCGGTGGGCGCTTGCGGCGTGCCCAGATTCATCAGCAGTACGCCGGTCTTGGGCGCGTAGTCGTGACGAAACGGGGGCTCGGGCTTGAAATCCGCCATGCGGGACCTCTTGGTTGAGGCCGGGCGGCATGGCGCCCGGCCGGGTTTGGGGGCGGCTGGCTTGTCTTAGTCTTCGCGGGACGGCGCCAGCACTGCGCGGTTGCCGTTGCTTTCCATCGCCGAAACCAGGCCGGCGGATTCCATCTGCTCAATCAGCCGCGCGGCGCGGTTGTAGCCTATGCGCAGATGGCGCTGCACAGAGGAGATCGACGCCTTGCGCGTCTTGAGCACAATGGCGACGGCTTCGTCGTAAAGCGGATCGGCTTCGCCGCCCGCCTCGCCGTCAAGGCCGGAGGGCGAGCCGTCTTCGCTGTCGCTCTGGCCGGTGAGAATGCCTTCCACATAGTCCGGGCCGCCGGTGCTTTTCAGGAACTCCACCACATGGTGCACTTCTTCGTCGGCGACGAAGGCGCCATGAACCCGGACCGGATAGCCGGTGCCAGGCGGCAGATAGAGCATATCTCCTTGGCCGAGCAGGGTTTCCGCGCCCATCTGGTCCAGAATGGTGCGGCTGTCTATCTTGCTGGACACCTGGAAGGCGATTCGCGTCGGGATATTGGCCTTGATCAGGCCGGTGATCACGTCCACGGACGGCCGTTGGGTGGCCAGGACCAAGTGGATGCCGGCGGCGCGGGCTTTCTGCGCCAAGCGCGCGATCAGTTCTTCTATCTTCTTGCCGGCCACCATCATTAGGTCGGCCAGTTCGTCTATCACCACCACGATCAAGGGCAGGGAGTCCAGCGGCTCCGGGGTTTCCGGGGACAGGCTGAAGGGGTTGGGGATTCTCTCGCCGGCCTTGTCCGCGTCCTTGATCTTCTGGTTGAAGCCGGCCAGATTGCGCACGCCCAGCTTGGACATCAGCTTGTAGCGGCGCTCCATCTCCGCCACGCACCAGTTCAGCGCGTTGGCCGCTTGTTTCATATCGGTGACCACCGGGGCCAGCAGATGCGGAATGCCTTCGTAGATCGACAGCTCCAGCATTTTGGGGTCGACCATGATCAGCCGTACTTCTTTGGGCGTGGACTTGTACAGCAGCGACAAGATCATCGCGTTGATGGCTACTGATTTGCCGGAGCCGGTGGTACCGGCCACCAGCACGTGCGGCATCTTGGCGAGGTCGGCGGACACGGGTTGTCCTGCAATGTCCTTGCCCAGCGCCATGGTCAGCTTGGAGGCCATGTTCTGGTAGCCGTCGGAGCCGACGATTTCCGACAGACGCACGATCTGGCGTTTGGGGTTGGGGAGCTCCAGGCCCATATAGGTTTTGCCGGGAATGGTTTCCACCACCCGGATGGAAACCAGGGACAGCGCGCGCGCCAGATCTTTCATCAGGTTGACGACCTGGGCGCCCTTGACGCCCACCGCGGGCTCCACCTCGTATCGGGTGATCACCGGGCCCGGGTAGGCCGCGACCACTTTGACGTCGACGCCGAAATCGGCCAGCTTGCGCTCAATCAGCCGCGAAGTGTACTCCACGGTGTCCTGCGATACCGGTTCTTGCTGCTCCTTGGGCGCTTCCAGCAGCGTCAGGCCGGGCAGCGCGCCGTCCTTGGGATCGGCGAACAAGGATTGCTGTACCGGCTTCTGGGCCTTGGTGGACAGCGGCACGTCCAGCACCGGCGGCTCGATGCGCAGAGGGATTTTCTCTTCGTTTTTCTTTTTCTCGGTGGTGATCTTGGCTTCCCGCTTTTGCGCGATCTCCTTGCCGATTTCGCGATCTTTGCGCGCCTGCCAGCTGTGCCACAGTTTCAAGGCGCCGTCTTCCAGCGCGCCGCCCAGCCGCTCCATGATGTCGAGCCAAGACAGGCCGGTGAATAGGGAGAAGCCGATGGCGGCCAGCACGCTGAGCAGCAGATAGGCGCCGGACAGGCCCAGGCCGTGGGCAATGCCTAGGCCGATGAAATGCCCCAGCATGCCGCCGGCGGACAGCGGCAGATTCAGCGCTTTTTCGGCCAGGATGATGGCTTCAATGCTGGCGCTGGAAAACAGCAGCAGCAGAAAGCCGCCGATGGCGGCGATGGTGATGGGGTTGAGCTTGAAGCCCAGCGTTTCCATGCGCTGATAGCCCCAGGCGATGGCCACCAGGCAGAACACCACCAGCCACCAGGCGGACAGACCGAACACATAGAGCAGCATATCGGACAGCCAGGCGCCGAAAGCGCCGCCGTAGTTGCGCACGGTGGGATCCGAGGAGCTGTGGGACCAGGAGGGGTCTAGCGGGGAGTAGCTGGCCAGCACCAGCACCAGGTAGACGGCCAGCACGGCCATCAGCAGCCACCACGCCTCGCGCAGCAGCGAGGCCAACTGCGGCGGCAACGGCGTCTGGCTGTTTTTGACAACGGCTTTGCGCTTGAAAAGTCGCATTTTTCTCTTGTTCGGCTATGACTGTCGCTGATTATAGCCTGACACGCCCGGTTTAAGCGTGTCGGAATGTATTCAGCTTTGCTGACAAGACTTGATGGCGTTCCCTTTAGAGACTCTGTTCAAAGTCCATCGTGTTTGCATGCAAGACTTTGAGCAGGCTTTGAGACGCTTACTTGGGATAGAGCGCGCCGAGCACGCGTCCGCCGGCGGCGCCGGTCACTTCCGGCAGGTTGCCGGCCAGGCGGCGCAGGAAGCGCCAGCCCAGCCAGGCGAAGGCGGCGGCCTCAACTTGGTGTTCGGGCAGGCCCAGCGCGGCGGTGCCGGCGATGCTTTGTTCAGGCAACAAGGCGGCCAGTCGGCGCATCAGCGCGCCGTTGCGCGCGCCGCCGCCGCAAACGAAGACAGTCTGGTTCGCCGGGCAATGCAGGGTGACGGCCTGGGCGATGCCGCGCGCGCTCAGCTCCAGCAGCGTGGCTTGCACGTCGACGGCGGGCACATGGCGGCCCAGCAGTTTTTGTTCAAGCCAAGGCAGGTCGAACAGATCGCGACCAGTGCTCTTGGGCGGGGGCTGGCGGAAGAAGGGTTCGTCCAGTAGCGCCTGCAGCAACGAGGACTCCACCGCGCCTTGTTCCGCCCATTGACCGTCGGCGTCGTAAGGCTGGCCCTGATGGCGCAGGCACCAGGCGTCCATCAGCATATTGCCGGGGCCGCAGTCGAAGCCGATCACCGCTTGGTTCGGGTGGAGGCGGGTCAGGTTGCTGATGCCGCCGATGTTCAGGATCACCCGGTTTTGCTCCGGCGCGCCAAACACCGCCTGATGGAAGGCCGGCACCAGAGGCGCGCCCTGACCGCCGGCGGCCAGGTCGCGGCTGCGGAAATCGGCGATCACGTCGATGTGGGTCAGCTCGGCAAGGCGGGCCATATTGCCTATTTGCCAGGTGTAGCCGGCGTCCGGGGCGTGGCGTATGGTTTGGCCGTGGCTGGCGACGGCGGCGATGTCCGCCGGTTTCAGCTCCTCAGCGGCCAGCAGGCCGTTGACAGCTTGGGCGTAGAGCTCGGCCAATTCATTGGCCAGCCGCGCCGCGCGATCCAGCTCATTGTCGCCGATCGCCTGCAGCGCCAGCGCCTGTTCGCGCAGTCGCGGCGGGTAGGCGACGAAGTAGTCGGCTTCGACGCGGAGCGCGCCTTGTTCATCGAAGCGCACCAGCACGGCGTCGACGCCGTCCAGGCTGGTGCCGGACATCAGTCCGATCAAGCGTTGATTCATCAGTCTAGCAATGCGATGTTGGTGGGCAGCTCGCGCAGCAGTTTCAGGTGCGCGGTCAGCGGCTGGTTGCCGGATTTGAATTCGGCCAGCTGAGTGGTGCTCAAGCCCGGTGTCGGCAAGGCGTTGGTGGCCGGGTCCACCGCCTGGCCGTTGATCCGCACTTCAAAGTGCAGATGCGGGCCGGTGGAGCGGCCGGTGCTGCCGACATAGCCTATCACCTCGCCTGCCTTGACGCTCTTGCCGGAGCGGGCGCCTGGGGCGAAGCGGCTCATGTGCGCGTACAAGGTGGTCATTTTCTGATTGTGGCGGATTTCCACCATATTGCCATAGCCGTTTTGGCGCTCCACCTTGACCATGGTGCCGTCGGCGGGGGCAATGATGGGGGTGCCGGTGGCGGCGGCGTAGTCCACGCCGGAATGCAGGCGCAAGGAGCGCAGTATCGGGTGCTTGCGGAAGCCGAAGCCGGAGCTGATGCGGGCGTTGGCTACCGGCTGGTGGCTGAAACCCTGTTTGATCGGCTTGCCCTGCGCGTCGTAATAGGCGCCGGATTCGCTGTCGTGGGCAAAGTAGAAGGCTTGGTGCAGCTTGCCGGAGCGCAGGATTTCCACCGCCAGCAGGTTGCCGGCGGCGATGGGCGCGCCGTTGTAAAGCAGGGTTTCGTACACCAGATTGATGCGGTCGCCCTTGCCCAGGGAGTTGATGTTGAACTGATCGGCGAAGATTTCCGTCAGCTGGGCGCGGATGTCGCGCGGCACCTGGGCCTTGGCCAGCGCGGCGCCGACCGAGCGGGTGATCAGCAGCGAGCGCACCGTCTGCACCGCCTCGGTGGCGATAGGGTCGGCGCTGGCCTGCCATTCGCCGTTGACCTTTTCTATGGCCACCAGCACCTGTTCGCCGTTCTCGTCGTCATTGAGGAAGCGCAGGCCGAACAGTTCGCCCAGATCATTGGTTTGCACCGACAGCGTGGCGCCGGTCTTCAGCTTGAGCAGGTCCTTGGACAAGGGGCTGGAGTGCAGGAAGCGGTTGGCTTCGCTGTCGCGGATGCCCAGCCGGTTCAACACGCGGGCAATGGTGTCGCCGCGCTGTATCGCCTCGTCGCGCCAGTAACGGGTGGCGCTCTCGTTGAAGGAAAAAGCCGGCAGGGTCAGTTGCTCGGTCACTTCTTTTTGCAAAACTTCCGGCTTGGCGGGCTGGGCGCCGTTCTGAGCCACGGCGAAGGCGGTGGCCATGCCGAACAAGGGCAGGGAGGCGGCTGCGCCGATCAAGCTCAGATGATGGTTCATCAGCTTGTGGAAGCATTTTTGCGGGATATGTAGCAGTTTGCGATAATCCATCGTTCACTATAAAAGGCTGGCCATGAGCCAACCTTATGTAAATTCCGTATTTGCCAATCACAGGCCTTGCGGCCGCGTCTCAACATTTGGAGAGCTTGCGCGGCATAAGTTCCTGTGCAAACTGTAAATTATAGCCGCGATTCCGGATGCTATCCGCCTGATTTCACCCGGTGCCCATGCCAGGGCGTTTTCGCAAGGCTTTGATATTACTTCGATCTCGTCATCCATGTGTAGCGATAAATGAAATTGACATTGTTGTTGCCCGGTCTGCTTTGGCTGGACGGCCACGACGGCGCCGATGTGTGCAAGGGCCTGGAACTCCCCGCCCTGCAGCGCTTGTTGGGTCAGGGCGAGCGCGCCGCCGGACCTGCCGCGCTGAGCGAACTCTTGGCCGCGCCGTGGCGCGGTTCCGCGACCGGCCTGGCGAGGCTGCGGGCGCGCCAGGCCGGCTTGCCGGCGGAGCAGGGGGATTGGCTGCTGGCCGATCCGGTGCATGTGCGGGTGGACCGCGACCGCGCCTTGCTGGCTGATATCGGCGTGATGAGCTTGAGCCAGGCCGAGGCAGAGACCTTGGCCGATGCGGCGAACCGCCATTTCGCCGACGACGGCTGGCGTATTCACCCGCTGGAGCCGGGGCGCTGGCTGTTGCAACTGGACGCGCCGGCGGCGGCCAGCTTCAGCCCGCTGCCGGACGTGGTGGGCGAGGACATCAACGCGCATTTGCCGCAGGGCGAGCGCGGCCTGGACTGGAGCCGGCTGCTGAATGAATTGCAGATGCTGCTGTACGCCCATCCGCTGAACGATGAGCGCGAGGCGCGCGGAGAACTCGGCGTCAACAGCTTATGGCTGTGGGGCGGCGGCGTAGAGCCGGGCTGGCGCGCGCCGGCGGAACAGGTGTTCGCCGACGAGGATTGGCTGGGCTGGATCGCGGCCGAGGCCGGCGCGCCGTGTCTGCCGGCGCCTTACGACTTCGCCGGCTTCGTCGATCAGGCCGGCGGCCGCGACAGTCTGCTGGCGCTGGACGCCTTGCAGGCGGCGGCGCAGTACCGCGACGCCTGGGGCTGGCGCGAAGCGCTGCAGCGCCTGGAGCGCGATTGGTTCGCTCCCTTGCTGCAGGCGCTGCGCCAGGGCCGGATCGACAGCCTGGTCTTGCGCGCGCACGGCCCCGGCGGACTGGAGCTGAAAGTGCGTCGCAACGACCTGTGGAAATTCTGGAAGCGGCCGCTGCCGTTGTCCGCCTTGTATTGAGAAAACATGTCCCAAATCGTTTCCCGAAGCATTCCCGTCGACACTCATGAACAATTGCTGCGCCAGGGCTTGAGCCCGTTGATGGCGAGGCTGTACGCCGCGCGCGGCATTTGCGACTGCGCCGAGCTGGATTACGGCCTCAAGGCCTTGCTGCCTTATCAAAACCTGAAAAACATCCAGCCGATGGCGGAGCGCCTGACCGACGCCATCGCCGGCCGTCAACGCCTGTTGGTGGTGGCGGATTACGACGCCGACGGCGCCACCGCCTGCGCGGTGGCGGTCAAGGGCTTGTCCATGCTGGGCGCGCGCGTGGATTTCATCGTGCCCAACCGCTTTGAGTACGGTTACGGCCTGACCCCGGAGATCGTTGAGCTGGCCGCGCGTCAAAATCCGGACATCATCGTCACCGTGGACAACGGCATCGCCAGCGTGGACGGCGTGCTCGCCGCCAAGGCGCGCGGCATCGAAGTGCTGGTCACCGATCACCACTTGCCCGGCGATGTGCTGCCTGAGGCCTTGATCGTCAACCCCAATCAGCCCGGCTGCGAATTTCCGTCCAAGAACCTGGCCGGCGTAGGGGTGATGTTCTACGTGTTGCTGGCGCTGCGCGCCGAAATGCGCCGGCGCGGGGTGTTTGACGAGCGTAGTCAGCCCAATCTGGGAGAACTGCTGGATTACGTGGCGCTGGGCACGGTGGCCGACGTGGTGCGGCTGGACCGGAACAATCGCACCCTGGTGGAAAACGGCCTCAAACGCATGCGCGCCGGCCGCATGGCGCCGGGCATCGCCGCCTTGTTCCGCGTCGCCGGTCGCGCCCATTACAAGGCCAACACTTTTGATCTGGGCTTCACGCTGGGCCCGCGTCTGAACGCCGCCGGCCGGCTGGACGATATGAGCCTGGGCATCGCCTGCCTGCTGTCCGGCAACGAGGAGCAGGCGCAGCGGCTGGCGCAGCAGCTGGATCAGCTCAACCGCGAGCGGCGCAGCATAGAACACGGCATGCAGGACGAGGCGCTGGCGGCGCTGTCCGGCATCGACGCCGACAACCGCTATACGCTAAGCCTGTTCCGCGACGACTGGCATCAGGGCGTGGTCGGCATCGTCGCTTCCCGGCTCAAGGAGCGCTTCCACCGGCCGGCCATCGTGTTCGCGCCCGGCGACAACGGAGAGATCAAGGGCTCAGGCCGCTCGATTCCCGGCTTCCATCTGCGCGACGCGCTGGACCTGGTGTTCAAACGCCATCCCGGCCTGATTCTCAAGTTCGGCGGCCATGCGATGGCGGCCGGCCTAAGCCTGCAACAGACTCGCTTCGACGAATTTCAGCGCGCCTTCGAGGCAGTGGCGCGCGAGTTGTTGGAGGAGCGCCATCTGACCCGCACCATAGAAACCGACGGCAGCCTGGCGCCGCGCGAATTGAACCTGGCCTTCGCCGAGCAATTGGCGGCCGAGGTGTGGGGCCAGGGCTTTCCGGTGCCTTACTTCCACGACCGCTTCGCGGTGATGAGCCAACGCGTGGTTGGCGACAAGCACTTAAAGCTGCGCTTGGCGCGCGACGGCGAGGAGTTCGACGCCATGTTGTTCAATCAGGTGGAGTGGCTGCCGGACAACGTCGACGCGGTGTACCAGCTGATCGCCAATGAATGGCAGGGCCGCAAGGAGTTGCAAGTGTATTTGCAGCACTGGACGGAGGCGGACCTGGAGCGGAAGGGGTTGAGTGTTTAACGATCTTGCGCTCTGGGAGTTGGCGTGGCTGCTGGCCTGGCTCGCTTGGCCGCTGGTGTTGGCCATCCTGCTCTTGCTGATGGCCTGGGGAGTGTTGAGTAGGGGGCGGTTCGGCGCGGCGCTCAAATGGGGTAGCGGCGTTCTTGCCGTGGTTTTCAGCGTTTGCGTGTGGCTCGCCCCGGCCGAAGCCGTCTGGCGTGAGCCTTTGCAGCTATTCGGTGTGTTTCTCGCGCTGGCCTTGTTGTTCTGGAGCGCCGCTTTAATTCATTTATGGAGAGCCCGGCAATGAGCATGCCGTTGGTAGCGATATTGGCTGCGCTGGTCGCGGGTTTGGGAGGCTGGGCCGCAGCCAGGATCATGGGTGCGCGCAGGCGCGAGTTGGAGTTGCAGGATTGGATGCAACGCCTAGCCACGCAGACAGCGCAGCTGGAAAGCGCCAAGGAGTTGTTGCAGGAGGCGCGGCATAAGGAAGCCAAGCTGGCGGAGGCTCAGCAGCAGGCCGCCGCCTATTGGTCGGCGATGCAGGAGCATGTCAAGCAACTGGAAGATATGCGTCAGCAGCGCGGCAGACAGGCGGAACGCTTGGAGCAACTGAACACGGAGTTGACCCGGCTCACCGCGCGTGAGCAGGAACTGATGACGCTGCTGGAGCAGGAGCGCGGCCAGAACGCCGAGAAGCTGGCCTTGCTGACCGAGGCGCGCGAAAGCATGGCTGGACAGTTCAAGGCCTTGGCCGGGGACATCCTGGAAGAGAAGGCTAAGCGCTTCACCGAGCAAAATCAGCAGAACCTCGGTCACCTGCTCGGGCCCTTGCAGCAGCGGCTGCAGGATTTCGGCAAGCTGGTGCAGGACAGTTATGAAAAAGACAGCCAGGGGCGCTTGTCGCTGGAGGCGGAGCTCAAGCGCTTGCAAGAGCTCAACAGCCGGCTGGGCGACGACGCCATCGCGCTGACCAAGGCCTTGACCGGCGCCAGCAGCAAGGCGCAGGGCTCTTGGGGGGAGATGGTGCTGGAGCGGGTGCTGGAAACCTCTGGCCTGCAGAAGGATCGCGAGTATCGGGTGCAAGTGTCCGACGTGGTGGCCGGCGAGGACGGCAGCCGTCGCTACCAGCCGGACGTGGTGATAGACCTGCCGGAAGGCAAGCAACTGGTGGTGGATTCCAAGGTGTCGCTGAACGCCTATGTGCGCTACACCGCCGCCGAGGACGAGGCGGAACGGGCGACGGAAATGAAGGCCCATGTCGCGGCCATCCGCAATCACATCCGCACGCTGTCGGAAAAGCGCTACCAGGACCTGTACCGGCTGAACACCCTGGACTTCGTGTTCATGTTCATTCCGGTGGAGCCGGCCTACCTGCTGGCGGTGCAGCAGGACATGAGCTTGTTCAACGAGGCTTTCGAGCGCCGCATCATGATCGTCGGCCCCAGCACCCTGCTGGCGACCTTGCGCACCGTGGCCAGCATCTGGCGCTATGAATACCAGAACCAAAACGCGCAGGAGATCGCCCGCCAGGGCGGGGCGATGTACGACAAATTCGTCGGCTTCGCCGCCAATTTGGAAAAATTGGGCAAGCAGTTGGACGTGGCTCGCGACAGCTTTGGCGATGCGATGAAGCAGTTGTCCGGCGGCCGCGGAAATCTGGTGGCCAGCGCCGAGCGCTTGCGCAAGCTGGGGGTGCGCAATAACAAGCAATTACAGCAGCATCTTAAACTGGGCGCAATGGAAGACGAGGGCGTGGAAGGGCCTGAAGAGCCCGGCCCGGACTGACGGAAGTCGGTTGAAGATGACCGTTTCGTGATAGAATACGAGCTGTCATTACCTATGCTGGCCGCCCTGCGGCGGGCGCGTGAATGCACCCGCAATCGCAGGGCGGCCTGTTCATCCTTACGAATCAAGAAACTATGACCGATAACCTGTTCGCCAAGGAAACCATCCCCATCAGCCTCGAAGAGGAGATGCGCCGTTCCTATCTGGATTACGCGATGAGCGTGATCGTGGGTCGCGCCTTGCCTGATGTGCGAGATGGTCTGAAGCCGGTGCACCGTCGGGTGCTGTACGCCATGCACGAGCTGTCCAACGACTGGAACCGCGCGTACAAAAAATCGGCGCGTATCGTTGGCGACGTGATCGGTAAATACCACCCGCACGGCGATAGCGCGGTATACGACACCATCGTGCGCCTGGCGCAGGACTTTTCGCTGCGCTACCCCTTGGTGGATGGTCAGGGCAACTTCGGTTCGGTGGACGGCGACAACGCCGCCGCAATGCGTTACACCGAGATTCGCATGGCGCGCATCGCCCATGAGCTTCTGGCCGACATCGAGAAGGAAACCGTGGACTTCGGTCCCAACTACGACGGCTCCGAACACGAGCCGCTAATCCTTCCGGCCAAAATCCCCAATCTGCTGATCAACGGCTCCTCCGGCATTGCCGTGGGCATGGCCACCAATATTCCGCCGCACAACCTCAACGAGGTGGTGGATGCCTGCCTGGCCTTGCTGGCCAACAGCGAACTGACCATTGACGAGCTGATCGACATCATTCCGGCGCCGGACTTCCCCACCGCCGGCATTATCTACGGCACCGCCGGCGTCAAGGAAGGCTACCGCACCGGCCGCGGTCGCGTGATCATGCGCGCGCGCGTCCATTTCGAAGACATCGGCAAGGGCGACCGCCAGGCCATCATCGTCGACGAGATTCCGTATCAGGTGAACAAGGCGCGCCTGCTGGAGCGCATCGGCGAGCTGGTGCGCGACAAGCAGATCGAAGGCATTTCCGACCTGCGCGATGAATCCGACAAGTCCGGCATGCGCGTGGTGATCGAGCTTAAGCGCGGCGAAATGCCGGAAGTGGTGCTCAACCACCTGTACAAGCTGACCCAGCTGCAGGACAGCTTCGGCATCAATATGGTGGCGCTGGTGGACGGCCAGCCGCGCTTGCTGAACCTGAAGCAGATCCTGGTGGAGTTCCTGCGTCACCGCCGCGAAGTGGTGACCCGCAGGACCATCTTCGAACTGCGCAAGGCGCGCGAACGCGGCCACATCCTGGAAGGTCTGGCCGTCGCGCTGTCCAACGTTGATGAAATCATCGCGTTGATCAAGGCGTCGGAAACCCCGCCGCAAGCCAAGATCGCGCTGATGGGCCGCGAATGGCGCTCCCCGCTGGTGGAGGAAATGCTGTCCCGCGTCGATCAGGACAAGGCGCGTCCGGACGGACTGGCGGAAGAGTTCGGGCTCAAGGCCAGCGGCTACCGTTTGTCCGACGCCCAGGCCCAGGCCATTCTGGAAATGCGCTTGCAGCGCCTGACCGGCCTGGAGCAGGACAAGATCGTCGCTGAATACCGCGACATCATGGCGGTGATTCTGGATTTGCTGGACATCCTGGCCAAGCCGGAACGCATCAACCAGATCATCGGCGAGGAGCTTGCTGCCATCCGCGCCCAGTTCGGCGACGCGCGCCGCTCCGAGATTGAGCCTTTCGGCGGCGACATCAACATCGAGGATCTGATCACTCCGCAGGACATGGTGGTGACCATCTCCCACACCGGCTACATCAAGGCGCAGCCCATCGACGACTACAGCGCCCAGCGCCGCGGCGGTCGAGGCAAGCAGGCGGCGGCCACCAAGGACAACGATTTCATCGACACGCTGTTCGTGGCCAATACCCACGACTTCGTGCTGTGCTTCTCCAGCCGCGGCCGCTGCTACTGGCGCAAGGTCTACGACCTGCCGCAGGGCGGCCGCCAAAGCCGCGGCAAGCCCATGGTCAACGTGCTGCCGCTGGAAGAGGGCGAGAAGATCAACGCGCTGTTGCCGGTCAAGGAGTTCCGCGACGACCAGTACGTGTTCATGGCCACCGCCGACGGCACCGTGAAGAAGACGCCGTTGCGCGCCTTCTCCAAGCCGCGCGCGGCGGGCATCATCGCCATCAATCTGGACGAGGGCAACTACCTGGTAGGCGTGGCGCTGACCTGCGGCAAGAGCGTGGCGGGCCAGGGCGACGAGGATGACGAGGTCATCGTCGAAGAGGACATCGTAGTAGGCGAAGGCGAACTGATCGAGGACGGCCTGCCGGTCGAGGGCGATCAGGTGATGCTGTTCTCCGATGCCGGCAAATCGGTCCGCTTCAGCGAAAGCCAGGTGCGGCCGATGGGGCGTACTTCCAGAGGCGTTCGCGGCATGAGGCTGGGCGAAGGCCAGAAGCTGATTTCCCTGCTGGTGACCAATTCCGAAGACCAGATGGTGTTGACCGCCAGCAACGGCGGCTACGGCAAGCGCACCCGCACCGGCGATTTCCGCCTGACCAGTCGCGGCACCCAGGGCGTGATCGCCATGGATCTGACCGACAAGACCGGCCTCAAGCTGGTGGCCGCCAGCCTGGTGGAAGAAACCGACGACGTGATGCTGATCACCACCGGCGGCGTGCTGATCCGCACCAAGGTGGCCGAAGTGCGCGAAACCGGCCGTTCCGCTCAGGGTGTGCGCCTGATCAATCTGGACGAAGGCGAACAACTGATCGGCCTGGAGAAAGTGGCCGAGGGCGATAGCGACGACGAGACGGACACGCTGGAGGGCGAAGACGGCGTCGAGGCTGCGGACGAGGGCGGCGAGGCATGATTCCGACGCCGGCCAATTCCGAAGTGCTGGAGGCGATGAGCCAGCTTTTCGTCTCCTTTCCGCACTGTCGCACCCTGGGTTTCCAATACATCGGCACCGAGGGGCGCAAGCCCACCTTGAAGGTGGACTGGCGCGAGGATCTGGTCGGCAACCCGGTCACGGGCACGTTGCACGGCGGGGTGATCACCTCGCTGGTGGATACCTGCAGCGCGGTGGCGGTGATGGCGCATCTGCCTGAACTGGAAACCATCGCCACGCTGGATCTGCGCATCGACTACCTGAAGGCGGCCACGCCGGGAAAGCCCATCTTCTGCCGGGCGGAATGCTACCGCCTGGCCAGCCAGATCGCCTTTACCCGCGCCGTGTGTTATCACGAATCGCCCAGCGATCCGATCGCCCACGGCGTGGCTACCTTCATGCGGGAATCCAGCCGCACGCCGATGCTGCCGGAGGCCGCCGCATGAGCCGCTTCATGGAACGTTTCAACGCCTTGCGGGATCAAAAGGCCTATGGGCTCATCGTGGACGAGCTGCCCTACATCAAGTTGATGGGGGTGGAGTTGGGCGAGGACGATGCCGGCGAGTTGCTATTCCAGTTGCCGTTTGCCGAGCGCAACGTCGGCAATACGGCCCTGCCGGCGCTGCATGGCGGACTGATCGGCGGTTTTCTGGAAAGCGCGGCGATGCTGCATCTGATGTGGATCCGCGAATCGCAGGAAACGCCGAAGATCGTCGACTTCTCGCTGGACTATCTGCGCCCGGGCCGGCCGCAAACCCTGTACGCCAAGTGCGAGATCACCAAGCAGGGCAAGCGGGTGGCCAATGTGTTGATCGAAGCCTGGCAAGAAGACCGGCGAAAACCGGTTGCCGTGGCGAGAGCCCACTTCCTGCTCAGTCAGTAAACTATAACAAAGGCCCGGCGCTTAGCGATCGGGCCTTCGCATACCAAGGCCCGGAGTTCGCCGGTGCGGGCGCCAAGGGCCGTCAACGCAAATAGAGGATGAACATGGCCAAAGTGTACAACTTCTCCGCCGGCCCCGCCGTGCTGCCTCATCAGGTGCTGGCCGAAGCGCAAAGCGAAATGCTGGATTGGCACGGCTCCGGCATGTGCGTGATGGAAATGAGCCATCGCGGCAAGGAGTTCATGGAAATCATCCATGACGCCGAGCACGACCTGCGCGAGTTGATGGGCATTCCCGCCAACTACAAAGTGCTGTTCCTGCAGGGCGGCGCTTCGCTGCAGTTCGCCCAGGTGCCGCTTAACCTGCTGGGCGAGCGCGACAGCGTGGACATCGTCAATACCGGCCACTGGTCCAGGCTGGCGATTAAAGAGGCGCGTCGCTACGCCAAGGTGAATGTGGCGGCCAGCAGCGAGGACCGCAACTTCGCCTACGTGCCGGACGAAGCCGGCTGGCAGCGCGACCCCAAGGCGGCCTATCTGCATTACACCTCCAACGAGACCATAGGCGGCTTGCAATTTCCCTTCGTGCCGCAAAGTCTGCCGGACGTGCCGCTGGTTTGCGACATGTCCTCGGACTTCCTGTCGCGGGAAGTGGACGTCAGCCAGTTCGGCCTGATCTACGCCGGGGCGCAAAAGAACATCGGTCCGTCTGGCCTGGTGGTGCTGATTGTGCGCGAAGATCTGCTGGGCAAGGCCCGCGCCGACCTGCCCACCATGCTCAATTACCAGGTCCACGCCGACGCCGATTCGATGTACAACACCCCGCCCACCTTTCCGATCTACATCTCCGGCCTGGTGTTCAAATGGCTGAAGGAGCAAGGCGGGGTCAAATCCATCGCCACCCGGAACGAGGAGAAGGCCGGACTGCTCAATCATGTGATCGAGTCCAGCGAGGGCTTCTACTACACCCATATCGACGCGCCGTTCCGCTCGCGGATGAACGTGGTGTTCCGGCTCAAGGATGAAGGGCTAGAAGAAACCTTTCTGCTGGAAGCGCGCAAGAACGGCTTGATCCAGCTGAAAGGACACCGGGCGGTGGGCGGCATCCGCGCCTCCATCTACAATGCGATGCCGATAGAGGGTGTCAAATCGCTGGCCAACTTCATGCAGGACTTCGCCCGCATGCACGGCTGAGTTTTCGCCTCAGCGTCGTCAAAGCCCGCCGCCGGCGGGCTTTGTTTTTGTCCTGCTGGCGCGCGGCATGCCACGCTATGGTGGCGCTCCCATTTGAATGGTTTGAATCGAGCGAGGAGAAGGCGATGCATTGGCAAGTGAAAATCCTGTTATCGACGGTTTTGGCCATCTCCCTCCCCGCCGGCGCCGACAGCGGCCAAGCCTTATTGGCGGCGGCCGGTCGTGGAGACGCGCCTGAAGTGCGGCGCTTGTTGCGCGCGGGCGCGCCGGTGGATGCCCGCGATGCCCGCCAGCGCACGCCCTTGCTGCTGGCGACTTGGGGCAATCATCCGGAGGCGGCGCGTTTGTTGATGGAGGGCGGCGCGGATGTGAACGCCAAGGATAAGCAGCAGGACAGTCCCTATCTACTGGCCGGCGCCCAGGGCAGGAATGAGATTCTGGGCATGACGCTGCGGCACGGTGCGGACTTGGCCAGCACCAATCGTTATCAAGGCACGGCGTTGATCCCCGCCTGCGAACGAGGCCACGCGGAAGCGGCGCGGCAATTGATTGCCGCGGGGGTCAAGCTCGATCATGTCAATCGGCTGGGTTGGACCTGCTTGCTGGAAGTGGCGATTTTGGGAGCGGACAGCGCGCAGCATCGCGACATCGTCCGGCAACTGATCGCGGCCAAGGCGGATCTGAATCTGGCGGATCGCGACGGCGTAACCGCCTTGCAGCATGCGCGCCACCGGGGGCTGTCCGGCGTTGCCGCCTTGCTGGCGGAGGCGGGCGCTCGCTGAACGGCAGAACAAAATCACGCGATCCCGGTCTATTCCCATTTGCCAAGAGCAAGCCGCAGTTCGTCATTCTAGGAGTTGAACCATGAAATCCATCTTGTTCGCCATGCTGACCCTGAGCAGTGTCGTCGCGCTGGCCAAACCGCTGACCTTGCCGGAGATCCAGGCTGGTCGGCGTCAGGTCGTCAACTACGTTTGCGCCGGCGGCGCCAAGTTGACAGTCAAGTATTACAACGTCAAAAACGGGCAGAGTTTCGCGGTATTGCCGATCAAGGGCAAGACCATGTTGTTGAGCAATGTGGTGTCCGGTTCCGGCGCCAAATACGCAGCCGAGCAATACAGCTGGTGGACCAAGGGGCCGGAAGGCACATTGCGCGATGAAATCACCGACAAGGCCTTGCTGGACGACTGCAAGGAAAACCGTCGCTAAAGCGCCGGGCCGGAGCTAGACGCTGCCGCGCGCGCGGCGTCCAGCTCCGGACGCAGCAGAAACTCGCGCAGCGGCATCGGTCGCGCAAACAGGTAGCCTTGCAGCCAACCCACGTCCAAACGGGTCAGGTAGGCGCGCTGGGCTTCGGTCTCCACACCTTCCGCCACGATTTCCAGCTTCAATTTATGCGCCAGCTCGGCCACGCTGTCGACGATGTGGCTGGACGGCGCGTCCGCGCCGATGCTGGCGGTGAAGCTCTTGTCTATCTTGATGCAGTCCAGCGGCAACTGTTGTAGATAGATCAGGCTGGAGTGGCCGGTGCCAAAATCGTCTATCGCTATCTTCACGCCTAGTTCGCGCAGCCGCGCCAGCCGTGCGCAGGTCTCGGGAGTGGGCTCCACCATCTCTCTTTCCGTCAGTTCCAGCACCAGATTCAGTTCTCCAGGCGGGAAGTGGGCGAGAAACTGTCGGCAGTCGGCCAGTAAAGCGTCGTCGCGTAGATGGGCGGCGGTGATGTTGATGCCCAGGTGGAACTGCGTCGGCAGTCGGCTTCGTCCCAGAGTCCGCGCCAACTGGCGCATCATCTGCCGCGTCATAGGCACGATCATGCCGCAATCCTCGGCGCGGGGAATGAACAGGTCAGGCCGGATCAAGCCATCCCGCGGGTGTCGCCAGCGCATCAGCGCTTCCGCGCCTTGCCAGCCCAGCCCATCGGCACGCACCACGGGCTGTAAAAAGGGCTCGAACTCGCCGTTGTCCAGCGCGCGCTGCAGTTCGACGTTGGGCGAAGCCGGGCGGCTTAGCTGCCAGCGCAGCGCGGCAGCCAGCACCAGGCCCAGAGCCGTCATGCTGAGAAACACCAGTTCGTAGCTGCTGGCCATCTGGCGGTACAGGTCGCGGTGGTTGAAGCCGCTGATCAGGGTGTAGGGGTGGCGGGAGGAGGCGCGTTCTATCGTAATCAGGTCGAAGGGTGGGCTGGGGTTGGCGTGCACCGCGTGATCCGGCCCGATCCAGAGCGGTCCCACGCGCATGTAAACCGGACTGTAGTCGCTGGCCATGTCCAGGCTGAATTGCAGATGCACGCCGTCAATGGCGATGTAAATGGCCGTCGGCCCCGATTGTTTGCGATAAATGATCAGCGGACGGCCTGGGGTCAGCTCGTTGCCGGGCTTCAAGCGCAGCTCGGTTTCCGGGCGCGGTTTGTCCGGCGACGAGATCTGTCTGTGGTAGACGCCGAACAGCGAGGAACAATAGAGAATGCCGCCGCGCTCCAGTGTGACGCTGCGGATGAAGGGCACGATGGTGACTTGTTTGCGCAGTGCCTGTTCTATTTGCGGGCATGGCTGCTTGGTAAGCGGGGCTACGGTGTCGGCGGCCTGAGCCGCGTAGTCCAGCATCAAGTCCAGCATGCTTTCCGCTTGGCCTGTTTGCAGGGTGGCCTGCTGTCGCAGCCGGTTGCTTTCCTGCCAATAGACGATGGGGGTGATGACGGCCAGCGGCAGCAGCGCGGCGACACCGATCAACAGCCAGCGGCTGATGCGGGCGGGCAGGGTTAGGCGGCGGGACATCATGGCGCGAATGGGGGAGTCGGCATGGTTCATGATATACGAGGGCCGCCGCCGTTGCCGGGAGGGCTAGCGTTCAGCCGCTTCCGCTTGCGACAGGTAGGTCAGGCTTAGCAGGATGAAGCCGATAAAGGCGTAGGCCTTCATCTGGCCGTTCCACTGGCTGGCCCACATGGCGAAGTATTCGCCGCCTATCACCGCAAAGCCGGTGTACCAGACCAGCAGCGCCGGAATGCAGCCCAGCGTGAATAGCGTCTTGCCTCGCAGATAAGCCTTCTCGCATCCGCATAGCGCGCCGCGCAGCATGGCGCCGCCTCCCCAGGCGCAGATCAGACCGAAGGCCAGCTCGCCGGCGATGATGGCCAGATAGGCGGCTTGCTGCCAGCCGGGATGGGTGATGGCGCGTCCCTTCAGCGCCTGGCCGTTAAACCAGGGTTCCATGCTGTCCATGGCCAGCACGTGGCGGACGAACTGCCAGTTGCTATCGTAGTCCAGGAGGTTGCCGCTGGCGGCCAAGAGGCCGAACAGGGCGATGGAAAGCGCGAGCAGGCTTTTGAAGCATTGCTGGGCGCGGCGCAGGGTTGGCAGTTGCATGGGATTTCCTTATTGAAGGGGCAGGGGCGATTGTGCCAGCCCGGGTCCGGGCTGTGAATGGCGGGGCGGCGCGCGAAAAAAACCCCGCCGGAGCGGGGTTGGGATCGCGGGCGGGCAGCGCTCAGAACCAGCGGTTGTAACGTTTGATGTAGATGGTTTTCACCGTCTGGGCCAGTGCTATATAGCCGAGCATGGTGGCCAGCAACCACCAGAAGTAGCTGAGGTCCAGCTTGACGAAGCCTATGCTCTCCGCCAGCGGCGAGAACGGCAGGTAGCAGCCGATGGCGATGGCCAGCGTGGTGGACAGCAGGACCGGCAGCGAGGCGGTGCTTTGCAGGAAGGGGATTTTGCGCGTGCGCAGCATGTGTACCACCAGAGTCTGCGACACCAGGCTTTCAATGAACCAGCCGGAGTGCATGATGCTGGCGCCGCCGTCGCTGACACCGTGCGGTTGGCCTGCGTAGTAGGCCGCGCCGGCGCCGAACACCGTCCACATCAGAGCATAGGTGGTGATGTCGAATACCGAGGAGGTGGGGCCTATCCACAGCATGAAGCGCTTGATGTTGTTGGCTTCCCATTTGCGCGGCTTTTTCAGGAAGTCGGGATCCATCTTGTCCCAGGGCAGCGCCATCTGCGACACGTCGTAGATCAGGTTCAGGATCAAGAGGTGCATCGCCAGCATCGGTTCCCACGGCAGCCAGGCCGAGGCCACCAGCACCGAGAACACATTGCCGAAGTTGGAACTGGCAGTCATGTTCAGGTACTTGAGGATGTTGCCGAAGGTTTCCCGGCCCTTGATCACGCCTTCTTCCAGCACCATCAGGCTCTTTTCCAGCAAGATGATGTCGGCGGTCTCCTTGGCGATGTCCGCGCCGCTATCCACCGAGATGCCGACGTCGGCGTCGCGCAGCGCCGGCGCGTCGTTGATGCCGTCGCCGAGGAAGCCGACGGTATGGCCGTTGGCCTGCAGGGCCTTGACCACCCGCGACTTCTGCAGTGGGGTCAGCTTGGCGAAGATAGTGGTGTGTTTTACCGCGCTGCACAGTGCCACATCGTCCATCGCCTCGATGTCTTTGCCGACCAAGGGCACGCCGGGACTGAGGCCGACGTCGCGGCACACTTTGGCGGTGATGATGGGGTTGTCGCCGGTCAGGACTTTGACCGCCACGCCGTATTCCTTCAGCGCGCGGATAGCCGGCGCGGCGGAGTCCTTCGGTGGGTCGAGGAAGGTCAGGAAGCCGCGCACCACCAATTGGGCCTCGTCATTGGTTTTGTAGTTGCGCTTGGCTTCTTCGGCCGGAATGTCGCGGGTGGCGACCAGCAGCACGCGGTAGCCCTCGGCGTTGTAATCCTGGCTGCGTTTGAGCAGGGCGGCGCGCTCCTCGGTGGTCAGCGGTTTGATCTGTTCGCCGTCCTGCACATGGCTGGAGACGGCCAGCATTTCTTCCACCGCGCCCTTGGAGATCATCAACTGGCGGCCGCGCTGGTTTTCCACGATCACCGACAGCCGGCGGCGCACGAAATCGAACGGCATTTCGTCCACCTTGTCGTAGCCGCTGGGCTTGACGCGGTTGCCCAGTTCGTCGGCATGTTCCACCACGGCAATATCCATCAGGTTCTTCATGCCGCTCTGGTGGAAGCTGTTTAGCCAGGCCAGTTGCAGCACGCCCTCGTCTTTGAGCCCATGGATATTGTAATGGTGTTCCAGGATGATCTTGTCCTGGGTCAGGGTGCCGGTCTTGTCGGTGCACAGCACGTCCATTGCGCCGAAGTTCTGCACAGAGTTCAGGCGTTTGACCACAACCTTGCGCCGCGCCATCGCCACCGCGCCCTTGGCCAGGTTGGCGGACACGATCATGGGCAGCATTTCCGGGGTCAGGCCCACGGCCACCGCCAGCGCGAAGGTGAGGGCGGACATCCAGTCGCCCTTGGTCAGACCGTTGATCATGAACACCACGGGCACCATCACCAGCATGAAGCGGATTAGCAGCCAGGATACGCTGCTGACGCCGCGGTCGAAGCTGGTTTCCACGCGCTTGTGGCTGACCACGTTGCGGGCCAGCGAGCCGAAGTAGGTATCGGTGCCGGTGGCCACCACGATGGCGGAAGCCTTGCCGCTGACCACGTTGGTGCCCATGAAGCAGACATTGGGCAGATCAAGCAGATCGGCATCGCCGTTGGCCTGGCCATTGGCCGATTTCTCGGCCACCGCGCCCAGAGTGTCGTACTTTTCCACCGGCAGTGCTTCGCCGGTCAACACGGCCTGGCTGATGAACAGATCGCGGGATTCGATCAGTTTGATGTCGGCCGGGATCATGTCGCCGGCTTGCAGGTGGACGATATCGCCGACCACCAGCTCGCTCATCCCGATTTCCTGACGGATTGGGCTGCTGCCGTTGGCCGGACGTCGTTGCACGGTGGCGGTGTTGCGCACCAGCGATTTCAGCTTTTCCGCCGCCCTGGCGGAACGGAACTCCTGCCAGAAGCGCAGCAGGCCGCTGATGCTGACCATGGTCAGCAGGATGATGATGCCGGTCCACTCTTGGTCGCCCGGAGCGGCGAAATAGACGTCGGTGAAATAGCTGATGGCGGCTAGCACCATCAGGACGACGACAAAGGGGTTTTTGAAGGCTTGCGCGAGTTGAATCAGCGGGTGCGGCGCCTTGTCGTGGGCCACTTCGTTGGGGCCGAACTGGGCGTAGCGCTGATGCGCCTCCGCCATGGTCAGGCCGTCTTGGTGGCCGCGTACGCGTTGCAGGGTTTCTTCTACGGAGCTGTCGGCTTCCTGTACTGCGCGGATGACCGGTTTTTCCTGTTTTGCGCTAGGGGTAGCGACATAGCCTTTCAGCTTGTGTCGGCTGCTAGTGTGTTTCGTCATTGTTTCGTCTCCTGCGCGCGTGTCCCGCGCAGTGCGGCCGTGGCTGTTTAGGCCGGCCGGGTATCTGGCGGACGCAGCACGGGGGGTGTTGCGGGTGTTCTGGGTTCGAGGTTGGCGCCCGCCTGCGTTGTTGTCTGTGTGTGCAGGGCGGGCGGTCGCGGGTAACTGTCGTCGGTCATGGTGTTTCCTTATGAGAAATGGAAGCTTGAAAATCCCGCGCCGCCACGGATGAGCGGAGGCCGGCGCGGGACGATGAATCAGGGTTGAGCCAGCGGGCGGACCCCGGCGGACCACTCTGGCCGGACCTGACCGGGCAAGATGTCCAACCGGACTCGGGCCAGCGGCAGGTTGCCGAGCCTTTGCATGATGGCCTCGAGAAAGTGCATGGAGGCGTCGCCGCGGGAGCGGAACTCCGTGGCCAGCATCCAGTTGGCGGGCGCGCCGGAGGCCTGGCACTCGCCAACCAGCAGGGTTTCGTTCCAGCTGGACACTTTCAGTCCGTGCCCCTGCGCGGCGGCACGGATTTCCCGGCGAGCGGCCTTGACCGCTTGCGTGGGGCAGATGACCGACAGTTGGTAACGCTGCGGCCGGATGTTGTGGCGGATGATGTCGTTCATGGCGATCTCCTTGCGATCCGGCTTCCGTCGCGTTTAGACGTGCCGGTCCCTGCCTTACGGCATGCAATGACAGGGTTGTGTTTGACGGTGACGAGGCGCGCGAGCCTATCTCGCCGCCGTCAGGCGGGGGAGATCAGGCGGTGCGGGCGGCCTCGGGTCTGCAAGATCGGGGTTCCGGTTCTTCAGACATGGCTGGCCTTTCTTGGCGAAGAGGGTTGAACGGCGCGCAACAGCGCGGCGGGCATTGATCGAATGTTCAGGCGCTGGCCGCCCAGCGACGGGGCGTCGCCCGCGTCTCCGGTTTGCGGCGACCCCAGCGCACGCGATGGATTTCCGGCATTTTGCTCAGGCGCAAGGCCATTTCGTTGAAGGCGCGGCGAAGGGCCACCGGGCAATCCAGCCGTACGCTCAGGCAGGCTTGTCCTGCGGCGGGGGCGGGCGTAATGGTGACGTGGGTCGCCGCCAGGCCCAGGGTGTGCATTTCCCAGAATAATTGCTTGCGCAGCGCGGTAATCACCGGAATGTCGCAAGTCACATTCAGATGGCAGCTGGTTTCGTCTTGGCGTTTGCTTGGGGTGCGCGCGAGATAATTAAATAACCAAGCCAGTTTATTGTGGCGCATATTTCACTCCCTCATTTTCATTTTGAAAATGCGACAGACAGCATTATTCCCTTTCTGTGTTTTATAGACGCAGAAATGAAAATATATTCAATGGTCGATTGCGATGGTCGGCGGCGGCTAATTGGCCGGTCCCGCTGTCGCAATAAGGGAGAGGCTCAGATCAGCAATACGCCAAAGGCCGGCGCGGTCGCGGTTCAGGGTCTTCAATCAACATCAGAACCTCCTGCTGGCTGGCAGCGTTTGCGTTTCAAGGATGCGCGGATTTGTCCGCGCCCGGAAATAGGGCTGCTTAGTGCGCCAAGTGGGCCCGTTGGGCCAGCAAAAAGGCGCGATTGGGCACGCGCGGGCGCTGTGCATGGCGCGCCCAGTGAACTCGGTTTACCTGCGGCAGCTGGCAAAAATGCGCGGCAAGCTGGTTCAGGCAACGGCTGGCCGCGTCGGGGCAGGCGAACAGCACGCTCAAACAGGCCAGGTCGTTATCGCCGGCGGTCAGGGCAATGCGTTCCACTTCCAGGCCGCGGGCGTGCAGCTGTTTGGCTGCTTGCACGCGCAGCATGGTCAGGTCCGCATGGACGCAAAAAATATTCAACTGGTAAACGGCGGCCGGGGCGGTGGTTTTGCCTGGGCGCAGCAAGGCTGCCAGTTTGGTGATCAAGCGCATGATGATTCCTCCCGTTGGCGATGCAAGGAGGACGCGACGAAGATCCGAAGGCAAACGCCGTCAAAGGGAATCCGTGCGCAATCAGGCGGTAAATCGCCCGCGCGGCGCGAATCTGGGGATGTCTGAAATGGGCGGCCGTTTGGCCTGGGCTCCGGCTCGCACTGGGCTGCGCTATGGGCGCGCCGCTGATGTGCGTTGTTGCCGAATTTTTAGACACCACACCCTGTCATTGCAGGATGTGGCAGAGAAAAGGTTCTGCTAAATCCTGCAAGACGGCGTTGCGATACAAGATCGACTACTTCCGTCGTTGTCCACGATGAACCTTTGCAGTATTTGAGATGCCCGGAGTATAGGGGGCTTTGAGAGGATAGGCAATCCTTAATCAGACTTTTTTACATTTTTGTGTGCGCCGCAACACTAAATAAGCCGTGAGCATGGAGGGGAATGAAAAGAAGAGCCGCATTGCCTTAAGCAAGGCGGCCCATGTTGGAGAAATTCTCCGGCTTTGATTGGTTAATTAATATCACGCCTTTAATCGGCGCCGTAAGCGTAAGGCCCGCCTTTTTCCAGCGCGGCTCGATAAGCCGGGCGCGCGTGGATGCGTTGAAGGAAGTCCAGCGCATTCGGATGCTCTTGGGTCAGGAAGCCGCGTGCGCGGGCCGCCTCCAGCGGAAAACTCATCTGGATGTCGGCGGCGCTGAAGACGGGGCCGGCAAACCAGCCGCTGCGTGCCAGGCTGCGGTCGGCGTGATTCAACAGCGCTTCCAACTGAGGCTGCAGGTAGGCGCGGCGGACGCCGGCGGCCAGTTTGCGCGCCAGCGGCCGCAGCAGCCAGGGCACCGGCGGCAGGTCCAAGCGCGAGAGCACCAGGCTCATCACCAGCGGCGGCATCAGCGAGCCTTCGGCGTGGTGCAGCCAAAACAGGTAATCGCTGTGTTCCGGCGCGGCTGAGGCGGGTTTGAGCCGGCCGGAGCCGTAAGTGTCCACCAGGTATTCGACGATGGCGCCGGACTCGGCCAAGGTCAGTTCGCCGTCGCTGATCACCGGCGACTTGCCCAGCGGATGTAGCGCCTTGAGTTCCGGCGGAGCAAGCAGGGTGTGCGGATCGCGCTGGTAGTGTTGAATTCGGTAGTGAAGATTCAACTCCTCCAGCAGCCAGAGCACGCGTTGCGAGCGGGAGTTGTTCAAGTGGTGGACGGTAATCATGGGCGGGTTCTCCCTTGTGTTCGAGCGCTGAATAGAGGGTGGTGAGTGTTTGACTTGGGGTGCGTCGAAAAAACAGGAGCCATCCAGCAAGCAGGCCTTACTGAGTTTGGGTGGACAGGCGTAAAAATGCCTGATTACCCGGCCATGGTCGAGTGCTGTTGGTCAAGGCGAGGATATTGCCCCGCCTGTTGATTGACCGTGTTCCAACGCAAGGCTTGGCATTGGCTGTCAGCCGCAGCCTTTCGTCGCTCGACGAACCCGGTGGATGTTTCCGTTTAGATGGGGAGCCGGCTGCCGGCCTTGACTTCGCGCAGCGCCAGGCTGGAATGGATGGAGTGCAGGCCCGGCGTGCGGCGCAACACGGTTTCGATGAAGTCGCTGTACGCGTCCAGATTGGGCGCGACGACTTGCAGCAGATAGTCGGCGTCGCCGGTGATTTTGTGGCAGGACAGAACTTCCGGGCGTTCTCGCATCTGATCTTCAAAGCGGTTGGGGGCGTCATCGGCGTGTTCTCCGAAGCAGAGTCGGACGAAGGCCAGCACGTCGTAGCCCAGTTTGCGGCGGTCCAGATTGGCCTGGTAGTCCTTGATGTAGCCGGCTTCCTCCAGTCGCTTCAACCGACGCCAGCATGGAGTGACGCTGAGGGATAGCCGTTCGGCCAGCTTGGGATTGGACATGGCGCCATCCTGTTGCAATAGCCTTAGAAGGGTTAGATCCGTTTCATCAAGTGAATTTTTAAGTCTATTCATACTCAATTATCGCCAATATCGTTGATTTCTTGCTCCAGATTAGCGCCCAAGACGGGGTAAAAGCAAAACTATTCCAGCGGCCGCGGCGCATACTGGGGCTTTCCTTATTTAATCGAAAAGCAAACAAGGAGGGTTGACGATGCTGACGATTTACAGCGACGCGCATCATCTGCATCACGGTTGCGAGTTGAAGGATGGGGTGTTGATGCCTTGTTTTGAGCAGCCGGGGCGGGCGGACACCATCTTGGCGCGCGTGAGGGCGACGGGCTTGGGCCCGGTGGCCGCGCCGGGCGAATACGACAGCGTTCGCTACGCCCGGGTTCACAGCCCGCGCTATGTTCGTTTTTTGGAGCGGGCCTGGGATGAGTGGACGGCGATCGGGCGCAGCCATGACGCGCTGCCGTTGATTTGGCCGGTGCGCGATTTGCGAGGCGATATCGAACCGGAGTTTATCGACGGCAAATTGGGTTTTTACGCGATGGACGCCGGGGTGGCGATCACCGCGGGGACCTGGAAGGCGGCGCGCGCCAGCGCCAACGTGGCCTTGACTGGAATGGACGCTTTGCTGGCGGGGGAGGGAAGCGCCTTCGCCTTGTGCAGGCCGCCCGGCCACCACGCGGCGGCCGAGTATATGGGCGGCTATTGCTATTTGAACAATGCGGCGATCGCCGCGCAGTCCTGTCTGGACGGCGGCGCCGGCAAGGTGGCGTTGCTGGATGTGGATTATCATCATGGCAACGGCGGGCAGAGCATTTTCTACCAGCGCGACGACGTGATGTTCCTGTCCCTGCACGGCGACCCCAAATATTCCTATCCGTATTTTTCCGGCCATCGCGACGAAACCGGCGCCGGCGCCGGCCTGGGCTTCAATCACAATTACCCGCTGCCGCACGGCACCGGCTGGCCGGCGTATGGCGAGGCCTTGGACCATGCTTGCGGTCAGATAGCCGCCTATGCGCCGGACGCGCTGGTAGTGTCGCTGGGCGTGGACACCTTCAAGGATGATCCGATCAGCCAGTTCCGCCTGGAAAGCGAGGACTTTCTGCGTCTGGGGGCGCGCATCGCCAAACTGGATCTGCCGACGTTGTTTGTGATGGAAGGGGGGTATATGGTGGACGATATCGGCATCAACGCGGTGAATGTGCTGACGGGCTTTCAGGCGGGCGGCGTTGGAGTTTGACCTGAGTCAGCCCGGCCGCGAATAAAACGCCGGGCCGCCGGCTGGCAAGCCGAACTTGTGAAAAAAATGTAAAAAGCATAGAGTGGCGGGTGTAAAATTGCTTACACCCGACAACTTCAGAGTTATTTCTCATGAAAAGCGGCCATCCCGACTCCGCAGATCGAAGCCCCAGCGCGTTTTATCAGCATTTTTCGCCCAACCTGCCACTGGCGGGCAAACGCCATATCAAATGGCGGCTCAGCGCTCGTCAAGAGGAAGTCTTGCTGCATGCGGCACTGATCGCCTGTATCGCGCTGGTGGGGTTGTTCGCCTATCTACGCCACTAAGCATCCGTTCAAAGGAATCCGTTCAAAGTCTGCTGCGCTTCGAGAGACGTGGCACGGCGAGCGCCGGCATCCGGAATGCTCGTGCGCCCCTAGTACATTCCGCTTATTCAGCCGCCACGCTTTGGCTCGCGAGACTTTGGACACGCTCTAAGGCCCACCGGCAAATCCTTGATCCTGCGTTGCGCATCGCGAGGCGGGGCGGGTTTTGAACGGCGTCTAGGCTGGCTGCGCCTGTTCCGCGAGATCGATTTCGCGTCGCAGCTGTTTCAGCGTCGGCGTCACGATGGCGATGAAGCTGGCCTCGCGCAGCCGGCGTTGCGCCGGGCTCGACAGCAAATAGCCGGCGGCGCCGGCGTGCAACTGGGCCGACATCGCCGCGCGCAGGCACAGTTCGCTGACCTCGGCGCGCAGCCGCAACACGCGCGTCGGCGCGGCCTGGCCTGCTTCTGCCAGCGGCGCCAACGTTTTGGCCTCGCGCCACAGCGCGGCCAGTTCCGCCGCCAACTCATCATAAGAATGTTCCAGCCAGCGGTTTTGTTCGCCGTCGCGTCGGTTGGCGGCCTGGATGTCGTCCAGACAACCCTGCACGATGCCAAGACCAACCGCCGCCTGCGCCAGTACAAAGCCGGGGCGCACGCGTCGGATGAAGCCGACGAAGGCCGCCGGTTCCACCAGCACGCGCTCCGAAGGAAGCAATACCTGATCCAGCTTCACGCACAAGGTGCGGGTGCCGCTCATGCCGGCGATGGGCGGGCCGGCGTTCAGCTGTACCCCCGGGGCATCGCAGTCCGCGAGGAAAACCAGTTTGCCGCCGTCGGCGCTGGCCGCCGCCGCGGCAAACAGGTGGCCGGCACCTAGGTTGGACACCCACGGCAGTTCGCCGCTGATTCGATAACCCTGCGGGCAGAGTTCGGCGCGCAAGCGCATGGCTTCCAGGCCGGCCAGGTGTTTGATGGCGTTGGACAGGCCGGGGCCGCCCAGGCGGCGGCCGGCGGCCAGATCGGCTCTCTCTGCGCTCAATTCCGCCTGCGGCGCGGCATGGCGCAGCAAGTAAACGCAGGCGCTTTGGCACCAGGCAAGGAAGGCGGTGCTGCCGCATACCGCGCCCACTTCGGCGATAGCGGCCATCTGCGTGGCCAGGCCCAGGCCGCTGCCGCCTTGCTCGGCGGGCAGCAGGGCGGCGTAGGCGCCGTCTTCGCCCAGGCCGCGCAGCATGGCTTGGGGGTAGAGCGCTTCTTGGTCGATGGCGGCCGCCTGCGGCGCCAATTGTTGACGCACGCGCAGATCAATGCGGCGCAGCAGGGCTAAGGATTCGGCTTGGTGCATGGCGCTGGGCAAGGGTTGGTTGATAAATCAGCGGCATTTTGGGCGCGATGGCCGTCGCTGTCCATGCCTACAGCATGTCGTCTGTCCGCATGGGGCGCGCGCGGCGGAACTTGACGGCATTCCATGGCTCTATCCTGATTCGTTCCTCCTTAGAACCTGTTTACGATCTGCAACGCGTCGTGGAGCGTTACACGGTGAGTACGTCTTCAAAATGCTCATGTACCGTGTGTACATTCCGCTTTCTCAGCTGTTTTCGTCTTGTCTCGCCTTAGCTCGCAAGACCGTAAACACGTTCTAAGGGGGTTGCTATCGCAAGCAATGGACCACGCAAATTAAGGGAGAAGAGCGCGGATGCAATACTCGACGCAAATCGGTTTAATCCTGATCGGGCTGAGCCTAGCCGCCGGCGCGACGGCGCTGACGCTGGATGTTAAGGGCGCGGCGTCCGCTCCCGCCGCCGCGGACCCGGGCTGGAGCCGCGGCTACGATAGCCAACGTTTCAACCAGCCTCCGTCCGAGCAAGCGCAGAGGCAAGCCGAGCAGGCGCTGCGCGACAAGCAACAGCCCAAGACGCCCATCGATTGCCAAAGCCACCCCGGCTACGCATATTGCCCGCCTTTGAACGCCAAAACTCTGCCGGCGCCGGCAGCCGGCGTCAGATAGCGCCGGGGCCGGCCGCCGGATAAAACGACCGGTCAGGCGCCGCCGCGCGCCGCAACGCGGTACACTGCCGGGCATTGAACCCAAACAGCGGCCGGCATGCGCATTCTTCATACCTCAGACTGGCACTTGGGCCAGCATTTCATCGGCAAAACCCGCCTGGCGGAACACCAGGCCTTCATTCATTGGCTGCTGGAGCAGGCGGAAAGCCATCAGGCCGACGCCGTGCTGGTGGCCGGGGACATCTTCGACACCGGCGCGCCGCCCAGCTATGCGCGCGAGCTCTACAACGGCCTGATCGCCGAGGCTCACCGCGCCGGCGTGCAGCTGGTGCTGTTGGGAGGCAACCACGATTCCGTGGCCACGCTGGCGGAAAGCCGCGCGCTGCTGTCCTATCTGTCCGCTTGCGTGGTGCCGGCCCTCAGCGAAGACCCCGCCGAACAGGTCTTGATCCTCAAACGCCGAGACGGCGAACCGGGCGCATTACTGTGCGCGCTGCCCTATATCCGTCCGCGCGACGTGCTACGCAGCCAAGCCGGCCAGAGCGCGGAGCAAAAGCAGCAATCCTTGCAGGACGCCATCCGCGAACGCTACCAACAGGTGTACGAGCAAGCACTCCTCCTGCGCGAGCGGCTGGGCCGGCCGCTGCCCGTCATCGCCAGCGGCCATCTGACCACGGTGGGCGCCAGCGCCAGCGAATCCGTTCGCGAAATCTACGTCGGCGCGCTGGAGGCCTTCCCCAGCAACGCCTTCCCGCCGGCCGACTACATCGCCCTCGGCCATATCCACCGGCCGCAGAAAGTGGGCGGCCACGAACATATTCGTTACAGCGGCTCTCCCATCCCACTGAGCTTCGACGAAGCCGGCCAGGGCAAAGAGGTGCTCTTGGTGGAGCTGGATGCCCAGGGCTTGCACGGCGTCACGCCGCTGGCCGTGCCTTGCTTCCAACCCTTGCGCTCGGTGCGCGGCAGCCTGGCGCAGCTGCCGGCGCTGTTGGCGGAGGCGGCTGAAGCCGGCGCCGCCGAACGGCCGGTGTGGCTGGAAGTCGTGGTCAGCGCCGACGACTACCTGAGCGATCTCTTCGCCCGCGCGCAGGCGATGTGCGCGGAACTACCGCTGGAGCTGTTGCGGGTGAGGCGCGAACGCGGGCAGGCCACCTCAGGGCTAGCTTCTACCGCCGGCGAAACCCTGGCAGAACTGACGCCGCTGGAGGTGTTCGAACGCCGGCTGGCGTTGGAAACCCTTGATCCGCCGTTGCAGGAGCAATTGCGCTTGCGCTACCGCGAAATCCTTGCCGCGCTGAAGGAGGAACGGGCATGAAGATCTTGACCCTGCGCCTGAAAAACCTTAATTCGCTGCAAGGGGAGTGGAGGCTGGACTTCAGCGCCGAACCCTTCGCCGGCAGCGGGCTGTTCGCCATCACCGGCCCCACCGGCGCCGGCAAATCCACCTTGCTGGACGCCATTTGCCTGGCGCTTTACCACAAGACGCCGCGGTTGGACGCCGTGACCCAGGGCAGCAACGACATCATGAGCCGGCACACCGCGGACTGTTTGGCGGAGGTGGAGTTTGAAGTCAAAGGCCGGCGTTACCGCGCCTTCTGGAGCCAGCGCCGCGCGCGCGACAAGCCGGACGGCGCGCTGCAGGCGCCCAAGGTGGAGCTGGCGGAAGCCGACGGCGAGATCCTCAGCAGCCAGGTTGCGGACAAGCTCAAGCGCATCGAAGCCATCACCGGCCTGGATTACGAGCGCTTCACCAAATCCATGCTGTTGGCGCAAGGCGGCTTTGCCGTCTTCCTCAATGCCGACGCGAACGCGCGGGCCGAATTGCTGGAGGAACTGACCGGCAGCGAAATCTACGGGTTGATCTCGCAACAAGTGTTCGAACGCGCCCGCGATGCTCGTCAAACCCTGGAGCAATGGCAGGCGCGCGCCGACGGCGTGGAACTCTTGGCGCCGGAGCAGCGCGAGGAGATGGAAGCGAGGCTGGCCGAGCTGGGCGCGGCCTCGCGCCAGGCGCAGGCGGATTGGGAACAGGCGCGCAAGCATTGGCAGTGGCGCGAAGCTCTTGAGCAGGCGCGGCGCCAGAGCGCGGACGCCGACGGCGAATGGCGGGAAGCCTGCGAGCGCGAAGCGCAGGCGGAGCCGGAGCTGGCGCGTTTGCGTCGCGACGAACCCGCGCGGCGCATCCAGCCGCAGTGGCGCGAAATGGAACAGGCGCGGGCGGAACTGCGGCGTCTGGATGCGGAGAGCCAGGCGCTGCGGCAAGAACAAGCGGCGTTGAACACGGACTGGCAGGCCGGCCACTGGCGAGCCTTGAGCCAGGCCCGTCGGTTGGAGCGGACGGAAGGCGCGCGTCTGGACGCGCTCAAGGCCGTGGCGGATGAGCAAGAGGCCGCCGCCCGGCGCCTGGGGCATCACGCTCGCCTGGGCGAACTGCTGGAACGCTGGCGCGCCGGCTTCGAACAACAGGAGCGCTTGCGCCAACAGCGCGATGGCTGCGCCGCGCGCATTGCGGAATGGGACGCGCAAATGCTGCGTCAGCGGCAGGACCTGGCGGCCTTGAGCGCGGAAGTCGAGGCGCAGGAGCGGCGCGGTCTCGAGGTCGAAGCGGAGCTGCGGCGGGCGGAAGAGAGCGGGCGCGCGGCGCTGGACGGCCGCAGCCTGGCCGAATGGCGCGAGCAATGGCAGCTCACGCTCCGGCAAACCACGGTTTTGCGCGGCCTGGCGACGTTGGCCGCCGAACTGACGCCGCTGGAAGCGCGGCTGGCCGGCCGGCGCGAGGAGAGGGCGGCGCTGGAAGCCGAACATGTCCGCCATGACGCGGACTTGCAGCGGCTGCGCGCCGATTATCGACAGGCGCAGGAGCAAGCGGCGGACAAACGTCGCTTGCTGGAACAGGAGCGGCGCATTCTCAGCCTGGAGCAGCACCGGGCCGCTTTGCGGCCGGGCGAACCCTGCCCGCTGTGCGGCGCCAGCGAGCACCCAGCGGTGGCCGCTTATCAGGCCTTGGACATCGGCGCCGCCGAGACGGCGTTGAACGCCAAGGAGGCCGCGCTTGAAGCCTTGCGCGAACAAGGTCAGCAGGCCGCGGCGCAACTGGCGCGAGACGAAGCGCGACTGCGGCAGTTGGATGAATCGACGGAACAGGGGCAAGCGCGCCGCGAAGCCCTGGCCGCGCAATGGCTGAGCGAGGGCGCGCCCTGGGAACTGGCGGACGGGGACTGGCGCGGGCCCAGGCTGGAACAAATCAGCCAGAATGCCGAGCGGCTGCAACAGCGGCAGGAAAGCGCGTTGCGCGCCGCGGAGCAGGCCGAGGCGGCGCTGGAACAGGCGCGCGGGGACGCACGGCGTCAGAGCGAGGCCGTTCAGGCGCTGGGCCAGAAGCGGGCGCTGCAACAACAAGGCCTGCAGAACCTGGAACAAAGCCTGCAAACGCTGCGAGACGAGCTTGCGCAGCGCGAGGCCGAGTTGCGGGAACAGGCCGGCGGGCGCGACGCCGACATCGCCGCCGCCGGTTTCGTTGCGCCGGAATCCGGGCGGGAGGCCGGCTGGCTGGAACAGCGCGTCGCCGACTGGCAAGCCTGGAAAGATTTGGAGCAGGCCCGCCGGCAAGGGGAGGCAGATGCGAAGGCCCAGGCCGCCGCGCATCGGTTGGCCGGCGAACGCGTTGCGGATTGGGAGGCGCGTTGGCGGCAACTGGAGCTGCCGGACGGCGCGCCGCCGCAGGAGGACGGCGACGTCGAGGCCGCTTGGCTGGCCGCCGTCGCGGATTGCGAGGAGCTGGCGCGGAGCTTGGCCCGGAACCGGGGCGCGCTGGAACGGACGGAAAGCGACGCCGCGCGCCAGCGGCAACGCGCGGAGGAAGCGGAGCAGGCTTGGGCCAGGACCTTGGACGCCAGCCCGTTTGCGGACGCCGCCGCCTTCCTGGCGGCGGCCTTGCCGGAGGCCGAGCGCGAGCGTCTGAGCGCGTTGAACCGACAACTGGAACAGGAGCGGCTGCGCGCGGCGGCGTTGCGGCAGCAGGCAGCGGAACGGCTGGAAACGCTGGAGCGGGAAAGCGCTTCAGACCAGCCGGAGCCGGAACTGCGCCAGCGAATGGAGGCGCTGGACGCCGAGCGGCAAGGCCTGGCCGGCGAGGACGGGGCCTTGCGCGCCTTGCTGAACAACGATGCCGCGCGCCGCGAAGGCCAGCGAGAGCTGTTTGCCCGCATCGACGGCCTGCGCGACGAGGCGGATGTCTGGCAGCGGCTGAACGGCTTGATCGGCTCCGCCGCCGGCGACAAATACCGCCGCTTTGCTCAAGGCCTGACGTTGGAGCATCTGGTCGCGCTGGCCAACCGCCATTTGAGCCGGCTGCATGGCCGCTATTGGCTGCGCCGCCGCGCAGACGGTGAGTTGGAGCTGGAAATTGTAGACAGCTGGCAGGCTGATGCCGCGCGGGACACCCGAACCCTCTCCGGCGGGGAAAGTTTCCTGGTCAGCCTGGCGCTGGCACTGGCGCTATCCGACCTGGCCAGTCACAAAACCTCGATCGATTCCCTGTTTCTGGACGAAGGCTTCGGCACCCTGGACGGCGAAACGCTGGAACTGGCGCTGGATGCTTTGGACGCGCTCAATGCCGGCGGCAAAACCATAGGCGTGATCAGCCATGTGGAGGCGCTGAAGGAGCGCATCCCGGTGCAGATCCGGGTCAGCCGCGCGGGCGGCGCCGGTTGCTCCGTGCTGGCGGTAAGCGGCTGAGAACCTGTTCATGGTCTGCTTCGCGCAGAACGCCTTGCCTCGCTCTTGCTCGCGAGAGCATAAAGGCGTTCTATTGGGCAGATTCAGCCGGCGGCGAAGTCGGAGAGGGCGGCGCCGTCCATCCGGTAGCGTACCCATTCCGCCTGCGGCTTGGCGCCGATGGACAGGTAGAAATCGATGGCCGGCTGGTTCCAGTCCAGCACGCTCCATTCAAAGCGGCCACAGCCTTGCTCCACCGCCAGCTGGGCCAGGCGGCGCAGCATCAGCTTGCCGGCGCCGCCGCCGCGCTGCCGCGGCGAAATATACAGATCCTCCAGGTACAGCCCCTTCTTGGCTTGCCAGGTGGAGTAGCTGAAGAAGTAGACGGCGTAGCCGGCCGGCTCGCCGTCCACTTCGCAGATCAACGCCCGCGCCGGGCTGTCTGCGCCAAACAGACTGGCGACGATGCCGGCCTCGGTGGCGGCAACCTGATCGCCGGCGCGTTCGTAAACCGCCAGCTCCTTGATAAAGCGCAGGATCAGCGCGGCGTCTTGGGCTTGGGCGGGGCGGATATGGATGGACATGGACAGGGCCTGAATCGTAGTGAACGGATAAGCCGCTATACTACGGTCAAGACAAACTGCATGTGCTGCATTGTTTTCAATTTATGATGAATGTTTTGCATTCTGATCTGCGCCGTTTGGATCTCAACCTACTGCTGGTCTTCGACGCGCTGCTGCGCCAGCGCTCGGTCAGCGCCGCCGCCGACGAACTGGCGATGAGCCCGTCCGCGTTCAGCCACGCGCTGGCGCGGCTGCGAGCCGCCTTGGGCGACGATCTCTTCGTCCGCATCGGCAATGCGATGCAGCCCACGGCCTACGCCGAGCGGCTGGCCGGCGCGGTGAGCGCCGCGCTGGAAACGCTGTCGCAAGGGCTGGCTCAGGCCGGCGGCTTTCAGCCGGAACGCAGCGAGCGCGCCTTCGTGATGGCGGTAACCGACTACACCGCTTTCGCGGTGATGCCGCGCCTGCTGGCGGGTTTGCAGCGGGCCGCGCCGCGGCTGCGCTTCAAGCTGGTGCACTCTCGCGGCCGCGAGTCCGCCGAGGATCTGGCCGCCGGCCGCATCGACTTTGCCCTGGGCTATGTAGAAGACATCGCGGAACCCGCGGCCGGGATCGAAAGCTTCGATTGGCTGGAGGACCGCTACGTGGCCATCGTCAGCCGCGCCCACCCCGACATTCGCGGCAGTCTCAGCCTGGAGCAGTACCTGGCGGCGCGCCACGTGGTGGTGACGCCGTGGGGCGAAACCCGCGGCGGCATCGATCGGGCGCTGGAGCGGCGGGGCCTGCGCCGCGACGTGGCGCTGCAACTGCCGTCGGTGCTGGCCGCGCCCTTCATCATCGCGGAGTCCGACTGGGTCATGACCCTGCCGCGGCTGGCGGCTGAGGCCTTGAGTCAGGCCGCCCCTATCGCCGTCCACCCCGCGCCTTTCGATATCCCGTCCTACACCCTCAAGGTCTATAGCCACGCCCGGCACGGCCGCAGCGCCGCCCATGATTGGCTGCGCGCGCAGTTGCGAGCCTGCGCCCCCTTGCTCTAGGACTAGCCTATCCTCGCCGCCTTGATATCGGTCATAGCCTTTCCCATGAGCGAAAAGCCCCTGGGCGCAATGACAGGCTCGGCGTCGTTTGAGTCCGCAATGCGCTTATCATGTGGCTTCAACCATGCGCGGCCAAGACGGGCCATCGTCCGGGGCGGCTGCGACAGGAGAAGCCGATGCAAGCAGAATGGAGCGGCCTGGACCGCTATTACACCGCGGCGCTGCAGGTAGAGGACAGCGCCTTGAACGGCGCCTTGGCGGCCAACGCCGCCGCCGGCCTGCCGGCGCAGGACGTGTCGCCGCTGCAAGGGCGCTTTCTGCACATCCTGGCGCGCTTGATGCAGGCGCGGCGGGTGTTGGAGATTGGCACCCTGGGCGGCTACAGCACCATCTGGCTGGCGCGTGCGTTGTCGCCCGGCGGCCTGGTGGTGACCTTGGAAGCCAATCCGGCGCACGCGGACACGGCGCGGGCCAATCTGGCCGCCGCCGGCGTGGCCGACAGGGTGGAGCTGCGGGAAGGACCGGCGCTGGACAGCCTGCCGCTGCTGGCTGGCGGCGAACCCTTCGACCTGATCTTCATCGACGCCGACAAGCCCAATAATCCGGCTTATCTGGAATGGGCCTTGAAGCTGGCGCGGCCCGGCGGCGCCATCGTCGGCGACAATGTCGCGCGCGGCGGCGCGGTGGCCAATGTGGTCAGCCAGGATCCCAGCGTGTGCGGCGTGCGCCGTTTTCTGGAAGACATGGGGGCCGAGCCGCGGCTGACCGCCACCGCGCTGCAAACTGTGGGCGTCAAGGGTTGGGACGGGTTTTCCATCGCCATCGTCAATGAAACGGCCTGAGCGCCGGCTCGCGGGAAGGCAAACCGGCGCCCGCGCTCAAGAGCCGGCGGAATCCAGCGCCGGGTCCGTGGCCGTCTGCTCCGCTTGCGCCTGGCCGGCGCCGCGCAGGAACAGCGCCACCACCAGCGCGCTGAGCACGGTGAGGCCGGACAGCACCGTCAGCAGCCGTTGGAAGGCGGCTGCGTAAGCCTGGGACAGCGCCTCCGGCGCGAGGCCGGGCAAGAACTCGCCGACGGCGGCCAGCTTGCCCAGCGCCCCCTGGCTGGCGGCCGCGGCCAACGCCTGGGGCGCCGCCGCGGACAAGGGGGCGAGGCGTTGTTGCAGCAGGGCCGCCAGCAGCGCGCCCACCAAGGCCAGCGCAATGCCTTCGCCCGCCACCCGCGTGGTGCTGAATATGCCGGCGGCCATGCCGGCGCGCTCCTTGGGCACCACGCTGACCGCCAGGCCATCCATCAGGCCCCAGGGCAGGCTGATGCCCACGCCTATCAGCAGCAAGGGCCACAAGGTCTGTTGCAGCGCGGACAGCTGCGGATAGCGGCTAAGCCACCACAGCCCCAGCGCGCACAGCAGCAGGCCGCCGGCGGACAGAACCGCGGCGGACAGCCAGCGCGTCAGCCAGGCCGCGCACAGCGGCAGCGCCAGCATGGGTGCGGACAAGGCCAGCATCACCCGGCCGGCCTCCGCCTCGCTGACGCCTTCCGCCCCCACCAGGCGCAGCGGCAGCAGCACCAGCAAGACCACGAAGGCGTAAGCCGGTGCGGCGGCCAGACATTGCACGCCGACAAAGCGTGGATAGCGGAACAGGCTCAGGTCCAGCATGGGACGCGCCGCGCGGCGCTCCAGCGCCACGAACAGCCAGAACGCGGCTACGGCCCCCAAGAGCAGGGCAATCACCCGCGGGCTGCCCCAGCCCAGCTCCGGCGCCGCCAGCGCGCCGTAAGTCAGCAGGCTCAGCGCCAGCGTGAAGCTGAGCGCGCCCGGCCAATCCAGGCCGGCGGCCTGAGGGTCGCGCGATTCGCGCATGCAATAGACGGCCAGGCCCAAGGCGAGCAGGCCCACCAAGCCGGCCAGCGCGAAGATGGAACGCCAACCCAGCGCCTGAATCAGATAGCCGCACAGCAAGGGGCCAAAAGCCAGGCCGATGCCGAAGGTGGTGCCTATCAGGCTGAAGGCCCGCGTGCGCGCCGCGCCGGTGAAGCTTTGCGCCAGCGCCGCCAGTCCGCTGGCGAAGGACAGCGCCGCGCCCAGGCCCTGGACCGCGCGCCATATATCCAGCCATAGCAGGCTGCCCACCAGGAACAAGCCCAGCGAGGACAGCGAGAACAAACCGACGCCAAGCAGAAACACCCGTTTGCGGCCGTATTGATCGGCCAGCGCGCCGGCCGCCATCAGGCAGCCGCCGAAAGTGAGCATGAAAGCGTTGGTGACCCAGGTCAGGGCCAGCGCGTCGCCGCCCAGCTCGCGGCCTATCGCGGTCAAGGCCAGCGCCGGGCCGGTGAAGCTGAGCGGCGTGGTCAGCGCGGCCAGGCAGACCGCGGCCAGGGTCAGTAAAGGAGCGCGTTGGGAGGGCGCCGGTTTGGAGGGATGCATGATTTCGCCTTTCAAAGAGTGGGACAAGCGCCCGCGCGGCGCGGCGGGCGAATGCGGATGGTCATTGGGCGAACACATGATAATTTGACGGCAATTGACGAAAAACAGGCGCTGTGTCCAAATTAAGCGGACAAAAAATCCTTAATAAGGACGTAGGCATGGATAGTTTGAGCAGTTTGGCCGCTTTTGTACGCGCCGCGGAGGCGCAAAGCTTTGTCGGCGCCGGCCGCGCGCTGGGCGTGTCCTCGTCCGCCGTGGGCAAGAGCGTGGCGCGGCTGGAAGAAAAACTGGGCGTGCGGCTGTTCCAGCGCAGCACCCGTCATGTGCGGCTGACGGCGGAGGGCGAATTGTTCTACGAACGCTGCCGCCGCATCCTGGACGATATCGACGACGCCGAGGCCGAACTGGCGCAGAGCCGCGCCGCGCCGCGCGGCAAGCTGCGGGTCAGCCTGCCAGTGGTGGGTTATCGCATGCTGCTGCCCATCCTGCCGGACTTCATGCAGCGTTACCCGGAAGTGGAGCTGGACCTGGATTTTTCCGACCGCATGGTGGACGTGATAGAAGAGGGCCTGGACGCGGTGGTGCGCAGCGGGCCATTGGCGGATTCCCGGCTGATGGCGCGGCCCTTGGGGCCGTTCCGTCTGCTGGTGGTGGGCTCGCCGGGCTATCTGCGCGAGCGCGGCACGCCGCAAAGCCCGGAGGACCTGGCCCATCACGCCTGCCTGCGCTATCGCTTCCCCAGCACCGGCAAGCTGCAGACCTGGGCGCTGGACGGCGCGCCGGCCGGCCAGGACTGGCCGCCCAGCAGCGCCTTGAGTTGCAACAATATCGAGGCGCTGATCTGCGCCGCCAGCCAGAATCAGGGCCTGGCGTACTTGCCGGACTTCATCGTGCGTGACGCGCTGGCCGCCGGCAGGCTGCAAATCGTGCTGGAGCCCTATCTGGGCCAGACCGGCATGTTCCATGTGCTGTGGCCATCCAGCCGCCAGTTGTCGCCCAAGCTGCGCGTCTTCGTGGACTTCCTATGCCAGCGCATGTTCGCGCCGGCGGGCGGGGCTGGGTAAGCGCCGCCTACGCGCCGCGCTGACGGCGGAAAGCCCACCAGGCGGCCAAGAGGCTGAAGCCGGCCACCAGTAGCACCAGCACCCAAAAGCCGTGCGGATGATTGGCCAGCGGCACGCCGCCCACGTTCATGCCGAAGAAACCGGCGACGATATTGATGGGCAGCGCCAGCACCGTCACCAGGGTCAGCGTGAACAGGGTGCGGTTGCTCTGTTCGTTCAGGCGCGCCGCCAGTTCTTCCTGCAAAAGCTTGATCCGTTCCACCAAGGCGGCCAGATCGTTCAGCGTCAGAGCAAACTCCTCGGAGGACTGACGCAGCGCCTGCGCGTCGGCCGCGTCCAGCCAGGCCGGCGGCCGGTTCAGCAGGCGGAACAGCGCGCTGGGCTCCGGCGCCAGCAAGCGCTGCAGGCGCACCAGGGAACGCCGCATCGCCGCCAGCTGCGCGCGCTGATCGTCCAGCCTTTGCGCCAGCAGCCGGTCTTCCAGCACATCCACCTGCGCGCCGCTGGCGCGCACAATGCCGGCCAGCGCGTCCGCCTGGTTCTGCAGCAAATGCACCAGCAAGGCCGCCGGCGAGCGGAAGGCCGCGCCGCCGCGCACCGTCGCGCGCAGCCGGTCCACCGAGTGCAGCGGCTTGACGCGCGCGGTGATCAGCACCCGCGGCTGAGCATGCGCCCACAGGGTGGCGATGTCCGACGAGGCCAGGCCAAAGCTGAAGGCCACGTCGTTGATCACCGCCAGTAAGGCCTGATCCAGCAATTCGATGCGGGTGGAATTGGAGCCTCCGCGCAAGGCCTCGAAAAAATCCTCCTGCAAGGGCAAGGCCGCGCGCAGCCAGCGCTCGCTGGCGGCATTGGCCAGATTGAAATGCAGCCATAGAAAGGCGTCGCCGTCCGGCGGCGCGCGCAGCCAGGCTTGCGCCTGAGCGGAATCGATCTCTTCGCCGGCGCAATCCGGATGAAAACGAAAGCCGCAGATCAGCCCGGCCTGGTCCGAGCCGTATTGCTGCTGGGTAATGACGTGGTTCATGGCGCGCGGCCGACATGGTGGAATACAGCTCAGCTTAGGCGCGGCGGATGACGAAATGGTGACGATGAGATGAAGGGGAGGAGGCTGAAGTTTTTGGGGGGCGCGCTTTTGTTTTCTTATAGCGGGAAATGGTGCCGCTGATTTTGCTCAGCTTGGTGACGGTGAGAATTGACGCATGCAATAAGGCTTTTCTATTTTTATGGCTTCATTGAGGCGTCACGAGAGTATGGATCGTCTGGCGCAACTTGGCATTGCTCGTCCACATTGGCTGGCCAGGCAGGAATATGGCTGGTACGCATGGCAAACCATCGGCCGGGATAGCAGATTAAATAAATCAGCAAAAAGGCCAACCTCATTGACCACGGCATAGCGTTTACATAAAAGTCGGTGCGCTGCAGGCCAAACCAGAATGGTTCTCTCTGGTCTGCAATCGGCAGGCAAGCCTTAATTTCCTGGATGACGCTGGTCGGGCCTTCTTCCATATAGCGACGGATGAACTCCCAATGCTGTTTCAGCAGCTCCCGGTCTTTCGTCCCCACCGCCAACTCTGAGAAGGCGAAAGTGGCGGACACCTTGCCTTCCGCATCCAGCTTGTGGCCCTGAATCTCCCAGGTATTGCTTTTGCCTAGGCCCAAGCAAAAAAAGCTGTGGTCCCAGTCAAACTCCACGATCTTTCCCCCAGGCTGAAACGCGAATATTTTTCTGGATTTCCTGTTTAGACGGATCGGGTAGTGAGTCAGCGCGAAGGCCTCTTTTCTTAACAGCCAGATCAAGGCGCTACCTATCAAGCCGGGGCCAAACAGCAGCAGTAACACCGCTTGGGTCCAGGCTTGTTGCTGGGAATAATAGGGACTGGGATTGGCGCCGCTGGCAATCATGATGAAATCCAGCGCGATAGTGGCGCAGCCTATGGGAACAATGTAGAAGATGGCCAGCAGCACGCTGCTCATCACGCCCTTCCAGCGGAAATACTTGTCCACCAGCTCTAGATAAGTGCAGTTGATCTTGATCACGGCCAACTGATAAGCCAGCGGCAAATCCAGCTTTTGGTGAATATCCAGACCGTGCTCTTGCTCCAACCGGGTCAAGGGACGGTTGATGGCGTATTTTATATATAGACCAGTGTATTCCATGTGGACGGCTTGTGTTTTTAATCCGGGTTGCTGGAGGCATCCTTGAAGTAGGGATCATTCGGCTCGACGGGACATTGCTCTTCAATCTCTCGTGGCCATTGCGGGATTTTGCTGTAATGCATGACTAGCATGCGGCCGGGGTAGTCCATCAGGTAATACATAATCATGAAAGGGCTGAATGAAGACCCGAGGGAAAAAGCCAGTCGATGATAGCTGAAAGCCAGTGTTTCTTTCTGGTTCTTGATAGGCAAGCAGCCAGTAATGATGTCAATCACGCTAGTAGGGCCTTCTTCCATATAGCGGCGTACAAATTCCCAATAGCCTTTCACTGCTTCTTTTTCTAGAAGTCCATGAGCTAGGGCCGGCAGGGCAAAAGTCTCCAGCACGGTTTCTCCATCATCAGCAAGAATATGGCCTTGGATCTCCCAGTAATTGCTAGTGACCCGAGCTTGGGTGAAGTATACTTCATCCCAGTTTGCAGTTAGGATACTGCCGTCTAAGCGGAAGGCATGAATTTTCCGAGTTTTCCTGTTAAATTTTATTGGGTAGTGAGTGAGTTTTATTTCTTTGCGGATTGAGTTTGAAAACAGCCAAATTAAAGGGCTTGACCCAATGCATATGAACGCAAGCATTAGCCAAGCTTCGAGTTCCTCTGCTCTCTCAAATATTACTATTTTTAGGATAGAGGCTATCATGATTGTAATGGCAGATAGAAGCAAAATACATACTGTGGTCAATCCGCCTTTCCAAAAGAAAAATTTGTCAACAAGCTCTAGGTAGCTTGAGTTGATTTCTATAACGGTCAACTCATGGGCAATTTTTATATTGAGCCTCTTGTCTTGGCGTAGCTGATTTTCCCTATCCTGCGAGGAGAGAGGTCGATTAACTTTGTATTTTTTCAGTAACCCAGTATATTCCATTTAATGAAGATCTCAACTTTACTTCGGGTTGCTGGAGGCATCCTTGAAGTAAGGGTCATTCGGCTCGACGGGACATTGCTCTTCGATTTCTCGCGGCCATTGTGGGATTTTACTGTAATGCATGGCTAGCATGCGGCCGGGGTAGTCCATGAGGTAATACATAATCATAAAAGGACTGAACCCCGACCCGAGGGAAAAAGCTAGGCGATGATAACTGAAGGCCAGCGTTTCTTTCTGATTCTTGATAGGCAAGTAACCGGTAATGATGTCAATCACGCTAGCAGGGCCTTCTTCCATATAGCGGCGTACAAATTCCCAATATCCTTTTCCCGCCTCTTTTTCTAGACGACCATGAGCTAGGGCCGGCAGGGCAAAAGTCTCCAGCACGGTTTCTCCATCATCAGCAAGAATATGGCCTTGAATCTCCCAGTAATTGTTGGTGACGGGAGTCTGAGTAAAAAATACTTGATCCCAATCTGCAGTTAGGATGCTGCCATCCAAACGGAAAGCATGAATTTTTCTTGTTTTACGGTTGAACCGTATCGGGTAGTGGGTAAGTTTAATTTCTTTGCGGATTGACTTTGAAAAAATCCAGATTAATGGGCTGAATGCTGTGTAAGCAAATAGAAGTGCAAGCCAGGCGTCAATTTCATTGACTCTTTCGAGTATAACGAGCTTCGAAAAGGCTGTTAGAATAATGGAAATGGCTATTAGTAAAAGGGCGCAGGCTGTGGTGAGTCCACCCTTCCAGAAAAAGGACTTGTCAACTACTTCTAGATGGCTTGAGTTGATCTATATGACGGTTAACTCGTGGCCAATTTTTATGTTGAGTCTCTTCTCTTGATGTAGTTGATTTTCCCTATCTAGAGAGGAAAGCGGTCGATTGACTTTGTGTTTTTGCAGTAGCCCCGTGTATTCCATGTAATGAAATTTTCTAATTTACTTAGGGTTGCTGGTAGCATCTCTAAAGTAAGGATCATTAGGCTGAATTGGGCTTTGTTCTTCAATTTCTTTTGGCCAGTGCGGGATTTTACTATAACGCATGGCAAGCCAACGCCCTGGAATTGTAATAATGATATATACCAAAGTGGTCAACAGTCCAAGGCCATTGTTTCCAAAGGTAAAAATAAACCCATTAACCATCCAGGTAAAATCATGCTTTTGCGGAGGAATGGGAAGGATTGCCTTAATTTCGTTAACCACACTTTGCGGACCTTCCTCCATGTATCGGCGTAGAAATTCCCAGTAGTGGTAGCATGCCTTTCTGCCTTCTTCTCCTACTTCTAAGCTACAAAATGAAAAGGTTTCTATAATGGTAATGTTGTCGGGCTTTAGTATGTGTCCTTGAATTTCCCAATGATTTCCTGTTACTTTTGACAGTGTAAAAAAAATAGCATTCCAATCGGCGGACAGAGTGCTGCCATTCTGGCGAAATACATGAATTTTATTGTTATTTCTGTCAAGGCGAATAGGGTAGTGGGTGTAATTAATTTCTTTGCGAATTGATTTGAAAAGCAGCCAAATAAGAGGCGAAGTTATTGCCATTCCAAATAGTAGTAATGCCCAAGCCTCAGGTTCGTCTGGGCAAGTAAATATGGCGCCGTGAGCTGTGATCAGTAATAATGTAAAAATGCCTAGCAAAAGCAGGGTGCAGATGGTGGTTATTCCTCCTTTCCATTTGAAAAATTTGTCGATAACTTCCATGTGGTTGGAGTTGAATTTGATTACACTTAATTCGTAGCTTAAAGAAATGTCAAGACGGGTTTTTTGATGTATTTGATATGTGTGATCACTTTTGCTGAGAGGTCTGTTTATTGAGTAGCTGCGTAATAGTCCAGTGTATTCCATCGTGCTCACCTCGGTAAGTTTATATTCATCGGGTTGAGCCGGTCTCAAAAATTCATTATTTAACTATTTCATTTGTTAATAAGCTGATGCTCTCTAATAAATTAAGACTTCATTTTTATTTTGGATTGCTCGAGGCATCCTTGAAGTAAGGGTCATTCGGATTGACGGAACATTGCTCTTCGATTTCTCGCGGCCATTGAGGGATTTTGCTGTAATGCATCGCAGGAATGCGACCAGGGTAATACATGATGTAATACAGTAGCATTAGTGGGTTAATGGCTGAGCCCAAAGAGAAAGCAACGCGATGATAGCAGAATGCCAGGGTTTCTTTTTTCTGCTTGATAGGTAAGTAGCCGGTAATAACATCAATGACGCTTGCCGGTCCTTCTTCCATGTAGCGACGGATGAACTCCCAATATCCTTTGAAATCTTCTTTGGCTTTAGGTCCTGCAGCTAGAATGGGTAGAGCAAAGGTTTCTAATACGGTTTCTCTATCCTCAGCCAAAATATGGCCTTGAAATTCCCAGAATTTGCTTGTGACAAGAGACTGAGTGAAGAATACTTGGTCCCAGTTTGCGGTTAGGACGCTTCCATCTAGCCGGAATACATGGATTTTGCGGGTGTTTCGATTGAACCTTATCGGATAATGTGTGAGATTTATTTCCTTGTGGATGGATCTTGTAAAAAGCCAAATGAGAGGGCTGAATACTGCGCAGGCAAATAAAAGTGCAAGCCATGCCTCAATTTCGTTAGACCTTTCAATTATGATAAGTCTTAAAAAAGCAATTAGTATGACAAAGATTCCTACGAGTAAAAGGGAGCATGCGGTTGTTAATCCTCCTTTCCAGAAGAAGAATTTGTCAACTACTTCTAGGTAGGTTGAGTTGATTTCTATAACAGTTAGCTCATGACTGATTTTTATGTTTAGTTTTGTGTCTTGATGTAGTTGATTTTCTTTCTCTTGCTGGGTAAGTTTTCTATTTACTTTATAATTTTTCAGTAGGCCAGTGTATTCCATGTCAACCCTTGAGTGCTAATTCGAGCTGCTTTTGTTCTAGCTCTGGGGATGTGTAAGTTTTCTTGCCCCAGAACCCATTTTGTAGCCATTCTTGCAGTTTGTTGTCTTTGAATAGTTCAATAAGTAGAGTGATGCCTAGTAGTGCAATAATTGCTATCCAACCAAGGAGAGGAATTGCACCAGTAAATGCTAGAAAGCCAATGTAAAATCCAATTGCAGCCGAGCTTAAATATAACCCCATCATGCCATATTGTCTTTTTTGGAATGAGTCGTAGGCTTTTTTGCCATCAAATCCAGCCATAATTAATGCCCCGATAAGGCCTGCCCCTCTTCCTATATTCTTTAGCCAGTTAGCGATTACAGAAAAACCTTGCCCAAATCTGGAGACTCTTAGAGCCATCTTTTCTAGACCTTGACTAGTAAGGTCACCTATGGTGCCCCATAAAGCCAAGGTGCCCGCTACTAAACGACTGATGGGCTCGTACTCTTCATGGCTCATCGCTGAGGCATTGTCTTCGGCCAGCTTTTTTAAGGCTGCTTGCTGCCATAGAGCCGCCAGCAAGCCTCCGATAAAGGGGAGGTGGCCTTTTAGCACGGCTTCTGGTTTAAGCAGCGACTGGCGCCAAGACCCAAAAACCAAGTTATCGATCTGGTCCGCGGTACGGATGGATTTGGCTAGCCAGCTGGCCTGCTGAGCCGGAGAGAGGTTAGCCGGCATGCCCTTGATGTGGGCGGGGTCCACCACCACGATGAATTGCTTGGTTTCCATGCCCTCCAGCTTGATGCCGGCTACTTGCAAAGTGCGTAGCTCGGCTTTTATTGCACGTTTGATCTCGGGTGGTCGCATGGACTGCCCGCTCAGCTTCATTACTTCCTTGATCAATTGGGAGATGAAGGCTTTTTTCTTGCCGCTGACTTCGACCCGGATAAAGACTTGGCCGCTATATTTGGCCAGCGCCGCCCAGATCGGCAGCCCAACGCCGTCCACTGCCTTGGTAAATGCCCGTACCAGTGCGCCATTGATAGCAACCAGATAGGGGCTGAGAGCATGGGCCTGCATTTCGGTCAGAATCTTGTTGGCCGTGGTGGTGTGAAAGCCGATCAAGGCATCGCCTGGGAAGCTGCGATGGTCAAGCGCGTTGCCGCCGAGCAGTTTGTTGACTTGCTCTTTGAGAGTGGCTTGATTGAACACGACGGCATTGAGCAAATAATTGTCGGCGGTGAACTTGAGCATTATTTGATCGGCAATGTGTTCCTGGCATTCCTTTTTATCCTGCACACCTTTGACCACCAGATGGGCAGTGCGGATGTAGACGTCACCACTGTCCATGTTTTTCGGGTCGAAATTGCACTCAAAATATTTCTTGATTCCCGCTGTGTCCATCCAGCTGACATGGGCCTTGGCCAAAGGGGCGATGGTTTGCTGGTGGAATACTTGGCTCTCGGCTTCAAAGCCCTTGTACCAGGCATCCATCGCGTCTTCGTTGAATTGATCGTGGTAGCGCTTCCAGGCATGGGTCTGCGCCGTTTTGATTTGTTGCGGCGTTACGGTTCTGATCTGTTCATCCAGCTCGTCCTGTTTTTTTCGCAGCGAGGGGAAAAGCCCGCTCAAGCCGCCGTATTCCATTAGCTGCTGATCGGCCAGCTCATCCGCGGCTTTTTGTTCTGCTTTCAAGGCCTGGGCATGGACTTCATTCTTGATCTGGCGAATGGCGGAGGCGGCCATCAGCGGGTGTTTGCGTGAGGGGGCGTTGGCAAAGGCGTGGGCATGCACATCCATCAAGCTGGACAGCTCCGAGGCGATGCCGACAGGGTCTGTCAATGCAACCGCGAAGCCTTTGCCCGGCATGAGTTGTTCGCACTGTGCCAGCAGCATGGCGGTTTGTTTTTTGCGCGAGTCCAGCTGATGGGGCGAGAAGGACAGCGCCTTTTTAAGCGCAGCGTCATCCATAGCGTACTCGGCCACTTTTGCGCCTACATTCTTGATGGGAAAGCAGTGCTTGCCGTCCGTGCCAGCGGTGTAGGCGTTGACGTCGACGCAGCGCATATGTTGTTTGCGGTAGTCGGCGGATTCGTGGCGTTTGCGGACCTCGTCGGTCCATTGCGCGTCGGAGAAACCCAGCCATACCTTGGTGGCGCGCTTGGCGTCTGGAATAGTGATGCAGCTGGCGAGGGCGCGATGGCTGGGGTCGCAGCAATTGAAGGCTTTGCTGGGGACTGGGGTGGGCTGGCCTTTGACCGGGAAGATTTTGCAGAAATAGCCGTCTGCGGTGACGAAGTAGTCGTCCCAGCGTTTGCGGGCCTCGTCGTACACATACAGGTAGCCCGAGCGCAGCAGACGCAGCGTGTATTGGCCGGAGACCGCGGGGAGGGCGATTGATGGTGGAGAGGCCGGTTTCGGCGCTCCTGCATTGGGCATGGCTACGGCGTAGCGCAGCGGCAGAATGGGAACGCCGCGTTTCTCACAGTAATCACAGGATTTTTGCTGGGTGCATTCAGGCTTCGACATGGATCTTCTCTGTAGTTATCTGCGGGTTCTAGCTGGTGGCGAGGTCGCGGCGTATGGTCTGCCACTGGGTGTCGTCCAGTGCGGCCAGCACGTCCACGATGGTGGCGTCGGCGCGTTCCGTTTCGCTTTCCTGGTAAAAGCCGGCTAGAGCGCTGCGCGCGATCGGATGTTCGTCAAAACCCCAGCCATATTCAGCGCCTAGTTGGGCGTAGGCGACTTGGTCTTCAATCCGGCCTAGTCCGTGGACGGTTTGCGCCTTTAGCGTTAGTTGGTCTAGCAAGCCGCTCTTTTCCAGGATGGCCGGAAGTTCCAGCCAGCCGCTGCGCAGCAACGCTCTATTAATGGCCCCTACGCGTTGCATTGCTTGCCAGCGTTGCTCTGTATCGCGCTCTCCCGGCAAGCCCGCGGCGCTGGGTCGGGTTTCCACCCATGCGCCATATAGGCTGACGCTCCAGCAGCTTATTGGGCCGAAGAGCCGGTTCCAGGCTTTGTCGCCCAGTACGCGGGGGAGTTGCACCCAGACCCGGCTGTCGAAGACGCGCAGCCAGGCAGTTTGCAAGTGGTAGCGGTAAACCTGGACATCGCACAAGTGGCGCAGCAGGGCTGTTGGAGACGACTGGCTTTGCAGCAAGGCGGAAACCGGGCTAGCTTCGCCATCTAGATGCGCCTGGGCCAGCAGGGCGTGTAGTTGGTCGCCTTGCTCCGGCTTTAGCGCCGAGATATCCAGCAGGGCGGGCATTAAGCCCTCATTATCGGCAAAACGTTTGGGCGCAAGCCGGGTGCTGGGCCAGTCGCTGGGTAGCTGTTCGAGTTGCTCGGCTTCCACCACGGCGTAGCGATGTCGGTTTAGCCAGTTTCGGCTCAAGCCGTCTTCCGGGAGTACGCTCCAGCCCAATAGCGGGGCTGATAAAGATTGAGGGGCAGGCATCCAGGCGTCTCCGTTCATAGCATCACCACGGCATCGCCGCCGGATGCCGCGGCGCTGGCGCGCATGGCGCAACTCTTCACTTTGAGTTCCGGCAAGGGCGCGTTCAGGCTGGTGGGGCCGCTGAGGTTATGGCTGGCGCCTTTCACCGTCACGGTGCCGGGGCAGTGCACTTCAATATCGCCGCCCTTGAGCCGGATGTAGCCGCCGCCGGCGGTGACCAGGATTTCCTCCTTGGCGGTGATGACGATGCGTTCCTTGCAGGAGGTGATGGTGACGTCCTTGTCCGCGGTCACTTCGATAGTGTCGCTTTGCGCCTGCATCTGGATCTTGCCCTTGGCGGCAATCAGCTTCAGCGCGATCTTGTCTTGCAGGCCGGTGACAAACAGGCTGATTTTGTCGCCGACGTTGTGAACCCAGCGTCGGCCGGAGGTTTGGTTGGTGTCCCGCTGCGCCACCAGGTCCAGATTGGTTTCCGCGGCCAGGGTGTGGCTCTGTTGACTCAGGCTGGCGATGCCGGCCGGCGCGGACAGGATGAGCAAGGGCTGGCGGCCGGAGATGTCCTTGCCGGTTTTACCTTCTTTGTCGGTATTGGTTTCCGCCTCCCAGGCTTTCAGCGCCGCTTGCTGGTGCTGCAGGTGGCCGATCAGCTGCTTGCCTTCCCGCTTATTGTCGTCGCCTATGCCTTCCGGCCCGGTTTCCATGGTATCGGCTTGTTGGCCGTTGGCGGTGTCGCCCAGGCTTTGACTTAGGCTGAGTGCTGCATCGAGCTGGCTTTGCGCCTGTTCACGCGCCAGTTGTTTGCCGGACGTGCCGTTCTGCGCTTCGGTGCTCAGCAGCAGGCCGTGGCCGGCGCGGATGGCGCCGTGGTTGTCGGTTCTGAGTTCGAAGCCGTCGCCGCGCGGCTCGGCCTTGCCATTGCTGCGCGGGTGGGTGAGGAAGCCTTGGTTAAGCTGGGTTTTGCCGGGTTCGCTTGATAGCTTGGCGCGGACTTCGCCGGGGGTGTCGTCGAACAGCAGTTCGTTGTACTGGCCGCCCTGGTGTTCCTTGGATTTGATGCCGGACAGGGTTTTGTTGGCCGGCAAGGCGCCCGCGCCGCTGAAATCCGGCGGGGGGTGGCTGCCGTTGTAGAGCACGCCGGTGATCACCGGGCGGTCGATATCGCCTTCGATGAAGTCGACCAACACTTCCTGGCCGATGCGCGGGATGAATTGGTGGCCCCAGCCGGCGCCGGCGCTGGGCATCACCACCCGCAGCCAGCAGGAGGATTTGTCGTCGAGGTTAGCGCCTATGCTCGGGTGTTCTTCCGGCCGCTGCCAGTGGAATTGCACCTTGATGCGGCCGTGCTGGTCGGTGTGGACTTCTTCGCCCTGGGGGCCGACCACGGTGGCGGTCTGTACGCCGCGAGACTTGGGTTTGGCCCGTTCGGTATGAGCGTAGGCCGGGGTCAGCGGCACGCCGCGGCGTTGGGCGTCGAAGTCGGCGCGGAAGGGTTGCGCGTCCTCCGCTTTTGCCAGCGCTTTGAGGTCGGCCGGCAGGTTGTTGCGCGCGCTTAAAGCTTGGCGGGTGACGACGAATTCGCGCTGTTCGCTGCTGTCGCCCTCGTGGGCCGGGTGGTCGTCCAGGCGAAACCACTGGCCGGCGGCCAGGCCGCGCACGGAGCCGCCGCCGCTGAATTGTTTGGCGTTCAGGTCATGCGCTTGCTGGCGCAATTGGGCGTAGTGGCTGAACTGGTCGGCGTCGCCGGCGTAGTACAGCGATTGCGGGTCGTAGTCGTGCAGGGAGGATTGCAGCGCCTTGCCGTTCTGGCCCTGGTCGATGCGGCTGTCGTCGCCGCTGTGCTGGGTCTGCACCGGCTGGTAGTCGAAGCTGGCCAAAGCCACCGCGCCGGGGACGATCTGGCGTTGGGCGTTCCACTCGGTCAGGCCGTCTTCGGCCTCGGTGGCGTCGCTACGGTGGAAACGCACGCGCTCAACGGTTGCCGGCGGCAGGCTGTAGGGGTCGTCGAAGGCGACCAACCGCACTTGTGGTACCTCGCCGTCCAGATGGTCGAAACGCCAGGCGTAGCCCTCTTCGTGCAGCAGGCGCACGATGAAGTCGTAATCGCTCTCGCGGTATTGCAGACAGTAGCTGCGCGGTGAGGCAGGCCCGGTCTTGAAGTCCAGCGTCTGCACCCGCGCGAACACCGGGTTGGCCTGCTGATGCTCGGCCAGAATCTGCTTGACGATGTCCGGCACCGACAGGTCCTGAAACACCCGCGAGCTGACGCGATGACGCAGCAAGGCGAACGGTGGCTCGATGGTCAGCTGGTAGCGGCTGAAACCGCCGTCCGAGCCCAGGCTTTCCACCTTGGACACCACGCCGCAGCGCAGGCTCTCCGCGCCGGCGGCGTCGAGGATACCGATACGGGCGGGCAGGCCGAGCAGGGTCTTGAGTTCGATCGCGCCGTCCGGAGATAAACACACCAGCTGGTAGGCGTAGGGCCGGGACACGCCTTCCTCGCCGGCCAAGCTCAAGGGCAGCAGTTGCTCGGCCGCCACGCTGCCGTCGCCCAGGCTGAGGGTGAGCAGGCGTTGGTCTTGGTTGAAGGCGGAGGCGAAGCTGGCGAGCAGGGTGCTTAAGTCCATGGGTTCAGGGCTCTATCTGGCGAAGGTTTGCGAGCAAGCGTTCAGGCGCCGTAGCGGCGGCATCGTGGCTTGCGCGATAGCTGTTGATAGTGTTGTTAAAAAGCGAGCTTATTCTATGTGTTTTTGCTGGCCTGCACAAAGGCTTTGATGCCAAAGGGATTTGGTTTTAATTGGAACAGTTGCAGGGCTGTCTATACGTATCCGATTATGAGCCGGTTCTATATAGGGTTTGCCGCGGATGGCGGCCCGGTGCGACAATTCACGTCTGAAAAGGCTGGCGTGTTGCTTTACAATGCCAAGCCTGTGCTTTTAACCCTGCTTGCGAGCGGGTTTTTTTATTGGGAGACGTCTGAGCCATGACTTGGCAGGATTTCAAGACGCAATACCTGGTGCGCTTCTGGGCGCCGGTGCCGGCGGTGATCGCCGCTGGGGTGTTGTCCGCTTATTATTTCGGCATTACCGGCACCTTCTGGGCGGTGACAGGGGAGTTCACGCGTTGGGGCGGCCACGCCTTGCAGCTGTTTGGCTTTCATCCGGAAACCTGGGGTTATTTCAAGGTGATCCACCTGGAAGGCACGCCGCTGGACCGCGTGGACGGCATGATGATCATCGGCATGTTCGCAGGCTGTTTGTCCGCGGCCTTGTGGGCCAACAACGTCAAGCTGCGCATGCCGCATCATCGCGTCCGCATCGCGCAGGCTGTGTTGGGCGGTTTGATCGCCGGCTTTGGCGCGCGGCTGGCCATGGGCTGCAATCTGGCGGCCTTCTTTACCGGCATTCCGCAGTTTTCCCTGCATGCCTGGTTGTTTGCGCTGGCCACGGCGGCCGGGTCCTGGTTTGGCGCGCGCGTGACCATGCTGCCGGTATTCCGCATTCCGGTGAAGCTGCAGAAGGTGAACGCGCCGCAGCCCTTGCAGCAGCGCGAGGATCAGGCGCGGCGTCGCTTCCGCCTGGGCATGCTGATTTTCGTTGCCTTCACGCTGTGGGCGCTGGCCCGCACCTTCTCCATGCCCAAGCTGGGGCTGGCGGCCTTGTTCGGCTTGGCTTTCGGCCTGATCATCGAGCGCGCGCAGGTGTGCTTTACCTCGGCCTTTCGCGATCTGTGGCTGACCGGCCGCACCCAGATGGCCAAGGCCATCATCGCCGGCATGGCGGTGAGCGTGATCGGCGTGTACAGCTATGTGCAGCTGGGCGTGCCGCCCAAGATTCTGTGGGCCGGCCCCAATGCGGTGATAGGCGGGGTCTTGTTCGGCTTCGGCATCGTGCTGGCCGGCGGCTGCGAAACCGGCTGGATGTATCGCGCGGTGGAGGGCCAGGTGCATTACTGGTGGGTGGGGTTGGGCAATATCGTCGGCGCCACCTTGCTGGCGGCATGGTGGGACGATATCGCGCCGGCGGTGGCGACTGATTACGCCAAGGTGAACCTGCTGGCGGTGTTTGGCCCGCAAGGCGGCCTGGTGTTGACTTACGGAATGTTGGCGCTGGCGATGCTGGCGGTGATGTGGTGGGAAAAGCGCTTCTTCGCCAATAAGGCGCAGGCGGCTAGATTCAGCAAGGAGGCGGCATGAGCAAGCAGAGTTATACCCCGAATTACCGTTTGGACATGATGGGCGAGCCTTGCCCGTACCCTGCGGTGGCCACGCTGGAGGCGATGCCGCAGCTGCAGCCGGGAGAGATTCTGGAAGTGGTGACCGATTGTCCGCAGTCCATCAACAACATCCCGCTGGATGCCAAGAATCATGGCTACACCGTGCTGGAAATCCAGCAGGACGGTCCGACGATACGCTATCTGATCCAGCGTTGAGCTTGTGTAAATAGTGCCATTCCGCCGTGGGGGCGGAACCGGGCGGCCTGTCGTTCACTCACTTATCAAGTGTTTTGGCGGCAGGCCGTTGTCGTATGCGGCCGGCCTTGGTTTCCCTTCATTGAATAGAGGTGTTGCCATGTACTCATTCAGCCGCGGCGTTGCCGGCTTGGTCCTGTCCTGTATTCCCGTTGCGTCGGCGCTGGCCGGCACCGGTTCCGCCCATCTCAATTACCCCAATGTTTCCGCCGACATCCTGATGATGACGGTGAAGGTATTGAATACCCACCAGCACACGTATTACGAGACCCTGGGCTGGAACGGCGGCCGCGAGGCCGGCGGCTACACCGGCATTCAGAGCCACAACAACGGCGCGCCGGCCTATATCTTTTCGATCTGGGACCCGGTGTCGGTGCATGGCGTGCCCATTCGCGCGGTGTACGCCAAGCCCGGCGCCAAGGTGGAGCGCTTTGGGGGCGAGGGCGAGGGACTGAAGTATTTCGATCTGCAAACCAAGTGGACGCTGGGCCAGCCGGTGACGTCCCTGGTGCGCAACTGGCAGCAAAACGGCCACACTTACTTTGGCATGTGGACGCGGGACGCGACTACGCGGGTTTGGACCCACCACGCCACTTTTGATTTCCCGGTGGCCAATGTCGATTTCGCCGCCCAGTCCGCCAACAGCTTCATCGAGAACTGGAGCGGTCAGGCCAAAGAGGTGACCCGCACCGCCGAGTACTACGATGTCTGGGCGCGCGGCGCGCAGGGCTGGCAGGCGATTAACCGAGCCACGCCCACCGTCACGGAATTGACGCCGGCGCAGGCCAAGCAGCATGCGGTGTCCGCGCTGGGGCGCTTTGTGATGCAGCAGGGCGCGCAGCTGGCAGGGTTTCAATCGCCGCTGATTTCCACCGCCCGGCGTCCTGCCGCGCCGGAAGCGGAACCTGCCAAGATCGATCAACTGAACGCCGCATACGACGCCGCCGCGCGGACGGTGACGGTGAGTTGGCAAACCAGCCCTTATGGGGCGCCGCAGTTCAAATACCAGCTCAGCGTCGGAGACGCGGCCAGCGGCAAGACCTTGGCCCAAGGCGGCGAAATCTCCGGCGAGCGCCGCGCGGCCAGCTTGAAACTGCCGGCGGGAGCAACGACGCCGGCCAAGCTGCAGGTGAGCTTGACGCTGACCGACGTGTTGGACCGCAGCGACGCGCGCGCCGCCAAAGTCATAGACAGCAACGCCGTTGGGCCGCAGCTGGGCAAGTCTTACCGCTTGCAGTCCTTGAGCAGCGGCTTGTGGCTGACGGTCAAGGATAATAGCGCGGCCTCCGGAGCGGCGGTTGTTCAGCAAACGGCGACTGGTCAGAACCAGGTATGGCAGTTGGCAGCCAGCGGGGACGGCTATCAATTGACGGCCGCGCATTCCCGGCAATGCCTGGACGTGGAGGGCGGCTCCAAGCAGGATGGGGGCAAGTTGATTCAGTGGCCGTGCAGCGGTCAGGCCAATCAGCGTTTCAGCCTGAAGGCGGACGGCGCAGGAAGCTATAGCCTGGTGGGCGCGCAGGCCGGCAAATGCGTGGATGTGGCCAACAGCTCGGCCCAAGCTGGCCAGCAACTGATTCAATGGGCCTGTCACGGCGGCGCGAATCAGCGCTGGCGCTTGCTGGCCGCGGAGTGAGCGTAGCGCCCCCGCGTCGAAGGGCGAGGGGGCGCGTCTATCCGGGCCCTGTTCAAAGTCTCGCGAGCAAGGGCGAGACAAGATAATGATCCGTGGTTAGTTGGCGCGAGCGCCAGGTTTACCGGTCTTTCTGTCTGGAATGGCCACCGCGCCGCGCACTTCGAAACGGATTTTCTCCACCACCAGGCCTTTGGCGTCTCGCAGTTCCAGCACGTGGCGACCGGGCCAGGGGAACCAGGGCAGCTTGGTGCCGGCGCCCAGGCGTTTGCCGTTGAGCCACCATTGCGGGCGGGTCACGCCGCGCGCGCGCAGCAGCAGGCGTTGGTTGGCCGGCGGGATGTCCGGGTCCAGCGCGTAGACGCTGCCGTCCACCGGCGCGGCGATGCCCGGCGTCTGGCTGGTGGCGCCGCTGCGCTCAGGCACAATCAGCGCGCGTTCGGTGCCGGCCAGGAACCATTCGCGGCGGCTGGCCTCGACATCGCCCTCGTAGCGCACGTTCTGGCGCACCACGCCGGGCGGCGGAGCTGGCGGCAGGGAGGCCGGCGCGCCTTGCTGGGCGCGGTCCAGCACCGCCTGCCACACCGGTGCCGCGCCGTGCATGCCGGACACGTCCCACATCGGCTCGCCGGCGGCGTTGCCCACCCACACCGCCACGGTGCGCTGGCGGGAGAAGCCCACCGCCCAGTTGTCGCGCATATCCTTGCTGGTGCCGGTTTTGACAGCGCTCCAGTAACGGGTGGACAGCGCGCTTTCCAGGCCGAAAGTGCGCGCGCGGGCGGTGCGGTCGGACAGGATGTCGGCGATGATGAAGCTGCTGGCGGCGTCCAGCTGTCGCTGCGGCTTGGGCTTGGGGTCCGCCAACGTCCAGCGGGTCGGGCTGGCCAGGCCCTGGTTGGCCAGGGTGCGGTAGGCGTTGGCCAGCTCCAGCAGGCGGATGTCGGCGGCGCCCAGCGCCAGGCTGTAGCCGTAGTAGTCGCCGTCCTGTTGCAGGCTGCTCAGGCCCAGCCGGTACAGGCGGTCGCGCAGCGCGTTGGGGCCCACCATTTCGATGGCGCGCACCGCCGGCACATTGAGGGAGGAGGCCAGCGCGGTGCGCGCCGACACCAGGCCCTTGAAGTCCTTGGCGTAGTTTTGCGGCGCGTACAAGCCGGCGCCGGTTTGCAGGCTCAGCGGGCTGTCGTCCAGCAGGGAGGCGGCGCTCAGGTAGTGCCGCTCCAGCGCCAGCTGATAGAGGAAGGGCTTGAGCGTGGAGCCGGCCTGGCGCAACGAGGTGACGCCGTCCACTTCCGCGGCGTTTGACAGGCCGCGGCCGCTGGAGCCCACCCAGGCCAAGATGTCGCCGCTGGCGTTGTCCAGCACCACCAGCGCGCCGTCCTGCACATTGCGCTGCGCCAGCGCGGCCAGGTGGCGGCGCAACACCGACGCCGCGTAGCGCTGCAGGCCCATCTCTAGGGTGGAGCCGATGCGGCTGCCGGCTGCGAGCGGCTGGCGCAGCAGCAGCTTTTGGGCGAAGTGGGGCGCGTCCTGCTCGGCCAGCGGATTGGCGGCGCGGCTTTGTGCCAGCGCCTGGCGGGTGCGCACCGCCAGCGCCGCGCAGTTGGGCTGGCGGCGCATGTCTTGCAGGATGCGGCAGGCGCGGGCGGCCACTTTGTCCGGCGCGGCGTTGGGCGCGCGGATCAGCGCCACCGCGATAGCGGATTCTTCCAGATTGAGGCCGGCCGGCAGTTTGCCGAACAAGGTGGCGGACAGCGCGGACAGGCCTACCAGCTCGCCGCGGAAGCCCACCAGATTCAGATAGGCCTCCAGGATTTGCGCCTTGCTCCAATGCGTTTCCAGCCAAGCGGCGGACCAGCCCTGGCCCATCTTCTGCCACAGGCTGCGGCCGTTGCGGCCTACCTTGAGGTCGCTATCCAGCAGGCCGGCCAACTGCATGGTCAGCGTGGACGCGCCGCGGGTGCGGGTGTTCCACAGATTGCCCCAGGCCGCGGCGGCCACGCCGGACCAGTCCACGCCGCTGTGCTGATAAAAACGCCGGTCTTCCGACACCACCAGTGCGTGGCGGAAAGCCGGCGAGGTGTCCGCCAGGCCCACCCAGTCCAAGCGCCGGCCTTGCTTGTCCACCCGCAGCCGTTGCAGGGGCTGGCCGTTGCGGTCCAGCACCACGACATCCGATGGCCTCCACTCCGTTTTGACCTGCTGAAAACTGGGCTGGGCCAGCGCCGGCGCGGCGGCGGCGCTGAAAGCCAGCGCCGCCAGCCAGGTCCATTTCTTTAAAGAAGTGTGCACAAAAAGGCAGACATGGCGTGGATGTTTAGAGAATAGCAGGCGAATAGGGGGGAGGCGCATCATGTACGAAACCGTGTTTGTTGCTGAGCGAATAGCATGAAAGCGGGCTATGCGTCACATGCGAACTTTATAAGATAAATTTTGATTCTGATATTTTCTGGTTAAATATTATTAATTGCAACAAAATGCTTTGGTGGGCATTTGTCATAGGTGTTTTCACTAGGTTCTATTCTCTTGATCCTGTTGTATCAATAAATGACCTTGGGGTGAATTTGTTTCGCCTGGTTAAGATGGTTTACATACGGAGGAAGGAATGAGCAATATCATCAACATTGAAATGGTGTTCGATACGCAAACCATTCTCAAAAAATACCCTAATCCAAGCCAAAACTCTGGCCAGCCAACCGGCATCGCCCATCTGGACGTTTACATGGTAGCGGAGAGCCGTTTTGTCACAGGCGGACAAGCTTCCGCTGATTTGGCGGTGAAGGCTGAGGTTGACGATGTGATCAGGTGGCGCGCACTGTCTTTGTCTTCAAACGTCAGCCAAAGCGTTATCGCTTACAAAATTCAAAAATTCTCCGGCAGTCAGGTTACCAGCATCCCGGTTCCGACCGAGTCCAGACCTTGGGTGCCCATTCCCAATCAGAATGCGGACAAAGTGGTGGACCCGCTGAATTATACGGCGCAACAAATTCCAAACTATTATCTTGGGTGCAACGTAACTGATACGGGTACTGAAAACTATCAGGTTTGGTTCTATATCACCGAGCAAGTAAGCGGTAATCAAGTTAAGACTCTTGGTTATTTCTATTGGGATCCTGTTATTCAGGTTTCTTGAAATAGCGGAATTTCTTGAACCCGAAGTGCCGGCAGGCTGTTCAGTTTGCCGGCACTTTTACCTATTGTAAGGATGAATCATGAATCCTGTTATCGACTTGACCCTGGCTCTGCAACCGGACATGCCGCTAAACGTCTTGGGTCTGCAGGAAGATTCGCCCGTGGCAGCCGATGAAGGCGTGGTACGGGTTTTTTCCAGTCATACCCTCGTTGAGGAGCGTTTCCAGGATGGTCGGATCCTATTGTCTCTGCCCGATGCCAGGGTGGGAAATACGATACGCTGGTATGGCGTGAGCGCATCCCCCAGCCAGGGGGTGGACATCATCCCCTATGCCCTTGACCCTATCGGAGGACAAGCCGCTACCTCAATCGCTGCCCCATGCCTCTGCAAAAGATGGCAGTTGTTGCCCGAGCAGGATGCCGCCACTTCCGAAATCAATATGGCACGGCTCCATGCTGAAAAAGCATCGTCTTTTTACTGGAGTCATGATGTGACGGATTCTGGTCGAGAAGATTTCCGCATCACGCTTCACCTCTACGGCCGTCCCAAGTCTGACGGCTCCCATGAGGAAAGGCTAGGGACGCGCGTGCTCAGCGTGTCCATCGTCATTCCATAAGCGGCTGTTGTCGGCGCGGGCATAAGGTATTGCGCACTTGCCGCCCCCTCTTTAATTTTGGCCAAAGAGGGGGCGCAGACTTAATTTTCCCCTTTTCCTACATGGAACACGCTGTTTGGCGACATCCCGAACACCTCCGGCGCGTACAGCGCTTCCACCCGCGTCGGCGGCAGCTTGAAGGCGCCGGGGTTGTTCAGACGCATGGTGTAGCTGGCTTTCAGGCCGCCGCGCGGCACGTAGCCGTAGTAGGCGCGGTAGCCGGAGAAGCGGCGCTCCACGTAATCGGCGGGGTCGCCGTCGTTGTCCGCCTTGGCGTTGATCGCGGAATCCCGACCCAGGCCGGAGCCCAGGATGGTGGCGCCGGCCGGGATCGGGTCGTTGACCACCACCCAGGTCATATCGCTTTGCGCCTGGATCTCCAGCGTGACTTTGACCACGTCGCCGGGCTGGTACTGGCCGCTGGCTTTCTGGCTGACCGGGCTCAGCGTTTTCTTAATGCTGTAGCCGGCGTAGCGCGGGGTTTTGAGCACGATGGCGGCCTCGGCCTGGACCGTGGTCCATGGCGCGCCGCCGCCGGCGTGTTTGAGCTGCAGGCTGCCGCCGCCCGCGGGCCAGGGCAGCAGGCCCAGCGCCTTGACGCCGTCCTGCGGCCAAGCCAGGTTCAGTTTGGCGCTGCCCAGCGCGGCGCTGGTCTGGCCGCTGACCGGCGTGGTTTCGAACTGACGCGAGAATTGCGCGACGGCCAGGCTGCCCCACAGATTGGCGGTGGTGGTGCCCCAATGGCCTTTTTGCTGACGCCCCAGCAGGCCGGTGAGCAGGCGCGGCATGTCCGCCTGCCAGCCCGGCAGCTTGCGCACCGTCAACAGCAGCTTGGCGGCGTTGACGTCGGCGCTGCCCATCAGCCACCAGGCGTTGTCGCTGGCCTCGGTGCTGAAGCCCATGCGCGTGCCCTGGTAGGTGAGCCGCGCGCGTAGCAGGTTCTCGGTCTCGCTCAACCGCGCGGCGCGCTGCGGGATGTCGGCGGCGCGGTTCAGCAGCGCCAGCCAGTCCACCAACATGGCTGTGCTCATTTTCTGCGGGTTGAGATCCAGCACGTCCAGCATGGCCGGACGGAAGCGGCCGTAGCGCGCCAGCGCTTCCATCGCGCTCAGACGGCGGGCGTCGGCATCTTGGCGGCCCAGCGGCAGATCGCGTTTGAGCCGCCCCTCGACGAAGGCGGACAGGCCGTCCAGCAGCCGCGCGCGCTGGGCTTCGGGGATGGAGACGCCGGCTTCGTGGGCGGCGGCCAGCAGATAGCTGCTGAGGATGTCGCTGCCGCGATCCGGCGCGCCTTCGGCCAGTGGGAAGTAGGCGGCCAGGCCGCTGCCATCCAGGTATAGCGGCAGTTCGCTCATCAATTGATCCCAACGCTTGGCGTCGGACAGGCCCAGCGCCACCGAGCTACGCTGTTCCAGGCAGACATAGGGGTAGTCCTGGAACCAGCGGCGCAGGCCGGGCAGTTCGTTGCCCAGCTTGGCTTGCAGGCTGACGCGGATGCCGCCGCGGCCGGGCAGGGCGCCCGGCGGCAAGGCGACGGGGATGCTCAGTTCCGGCGCCACGCGCTGCAGCGTGGCCTGCTCCACGGTGATGGGCACCGCCGGCTCTATCTCTTGGCGCACCGCCAGCTTGTCGGCGGCCTTGCCGTCCACTTGCTGGGCGCTGAAGCTCCATTTCAGTTCCTTGATGTCGTTGGGCACCGTCACCGGCCAGCTCAAGAGCCGCGCCTCGCCCACCGGCAGGCTGATTTCCTGCGGCGGCAGCGCCGGCAGGCCGGGCGCGCCGGCCTGGATCTTGACCTTGAGCGGCTTGTCGCCGCCGTTGCGCACGGTGACGCCGGCACTGAACTGGTCGCCTTCGCGCGCCAGCGGCGGGATGCCGGAGCTCAGCTGCAGGTCCTGGGTGACGTTGAAGCCGGCTTCGCCGGTGCCGAACAAATCATTGCCCGCATCGGCCACCGCCACCAGGCGGAAGCGGGTTAGCGCGTCGTTGATCGGCACTTTGACGCGGGCGCTGCCGTTGGCGTCCAGCACCACGCGGGGCTGCCACAGCAGCAGGGTGTCCAGCAGTTCGCGGGTGGGCGCCTTGCCGCCGCCGCCGCCCGGCGGCAGCGATTTGCGGCCGTAATGGCGCTTGCCCACCACTTCCAGTTGGGCGGTGGCGGTTTCCACGCCGTAGCTATGGCGCTGGTACATGGCCTGCATCAGTTCCCAGCTGCGGTTGGGCTGCAATTCCAGCAGCGCCTCGTCCACCGCGGCGAAGGCCACTTCGGTGCCGGCCGGCGCCGGCTTGCCGCCGGGCAGCTTGACCTGGATGGTCACGTCGGCGGTTTCGCGGATGCCGTAGCTCTTGCGCGCCGGGCTCACGGTGACGTCCAGCCGCTTGGCGGCGTCGCCCACCTGGATTTCGGCGATGCCGTATTTAAAGGCCGGCCGCGACAGGTCCACCATGCTGGTGGGCGGGGTATAGTCGCCGCCTTCGTTCCAGTAAGCGTCCCACCACTCGCTCGGGGTTTTCCAGCCCCAGGTGAAGAAGGAGTACCACGGCACTTCGCGCACGCGGCCGCGCACCGCCAGCACCGAGACGTAGACGTTGGGCGTCCAGCCTGGTTCTATCTTGAGCTCGATCACCGGGTTTTTGCCTTCCAGCTCCACCACTCGGGTTTCGATCACGCCTTCGCGTTCTATCGCCAGCCAGGCGGTGGCTTTGCGGAAGGGCATGCGCACCTGGAAGCGGGCGGTTTCGCCGGGGGCGTAGCTGATTTTTTCCGGGAGGATGTCGATGCGGTCGTTGTTGTCCACGTCGAACCACAGCTCGTCGTGCTTGCTGACCCAGACCGATTGCGCGCTTTGCGCCAGATTGCCGTTGTCGTCGGCGGCTTCGGCGATCAGCTCCATATCGCCGGCGTCCTTGAGGTTGATTTCGCAGAACATCAGGCCGCGGCCGTCGGTACTGCCGCTGCACACCTTGCCCTTGTCGTCGGTCTCTTCGTTGTGGTCCCAGGCGTAGAAGCCGCCCACCAGCCGCTTGCGGCTGGACAGATAGCGGTGTTCGCGCAGGCTGATCTTGACGTTCTTGCCGGCCAGCGGCTTGCCGGCGGTGTCCAGCACCACGGCCTTGAGCTGCAAGGCGCGGCCGGCGGTGATCCAGCTGTCCACGCTGATGCCCACTTGCAGGCCGGCCGGCCACAGCGGAATGCGGCGGGTCAGGGTTTGCACTTCGCCGTTGGGGTCGCGGTAGGCGGCCTCGGTGACCAGGTCGTAGCGGCGGTCCAGCTTGGGCAGCTTGTCCAGCGTGGCCTTGCCGTTGCCGTTGGCGTCCAGTTGCAGCGCGGACTTGTCCAGCAGCACCTTGCCGTCCAGCGAGGATTCGGCCTGATCGCGCTGACGCTGCGGCGGCGAGAAGCTGTAAGCCTCATAGCCCTTGATGCGCTGATAGGCGTCGGCCAGCATGGCGCTGACTTCCACCGGCCAGCCCTTGGCCGGGCCGCCGTTGCCCCAGGACAGGGACACATTGAGCGGCAGCTGCTTGGGCGCGATGCCGGCGTTCTTCACCGTGGAGATGCGGCCGGTCATGGTGGGCAGGCGGAATTCCTCCACCCGGAAACCGCCGCTGCGCAGCGAATAGCCGTCCAGCTCCGGGTTGGACGGTTTGTCCTTGTCGTCCGGGCCGCGCGCGCCCTTGCGTTCCAGATACAGCGTGTATTCGCCCAGCTTGGCTTCCTTGGGCAGCGCGTAGCTGCTTTCCGCGTAGCGGCCGTTGCGCCAGCTTAGCGGCAGGCTGATTTCGTCGCCGCTGCCGTCGTGGACGATGCGCAGTTGCTGAGGCAGCTGGCCGGGCTTGAGCTGGGCCAGGCCGCGGCTGACCTGGGTGCGCAGCAGGTGCTTCATCGACACGGTTTCTCCGGCGCGGAACAGGGCGCGATCCAGGATGGTGTGGGCCAGGATGTTGGGGCTGTCGCTCCACTGGGTGGGGAAGGGGAAGCGCCAGGATTCGATGCCGCGGTTCCAGCTGGAGCGCGCGAAGGACACGTCGTCGTTGCCCTTGGCGTCCTTGGCCGCAGCGGTGATGAACAGACCGGACAGCTCCTCGTTGTCGCAGTTGCCGGCCGGCAGCACGGATTTGACCGCGGCCACGCCTTTGGCGTCGGTTTTGCCGGACCACAGCGCGTTGCCTTTGCAATCGTAGATGTTGACGCGGGCGGCCGGCACCGGCTTGCCCTTGTCTAGCGTGGTCACCCACACCGCGGCGTTTTCCTTGGAGCTTTTGAAGTGCACCGCCATATTGGTGACCAGCGCGGCGGTGCGCACATACATGGGTTTGGAGCTGGCCAGCAGCGATTTGCCCAGCAGCCGCGAGGATACTTCCACCACGTAGAGGCCGGGCTTGGGTAGGGGGATGCCCACCACTTCGAACGGCCATTTCCCCTGCTTGTCCGGCTGGCTGGGCAGCTTCAGCGGCTGAGCGGCTGGTTCCTTGGCCAGCAGCGACAGGCGCCGGCTTTCTATGGTCTTGTCCTTGCCGGCGGGCAGATAACTTTCGTGATAGCGCAACACCTTGGCCAGCCAGGCCATCATGTCCTGGTCTTTGTTCAGCCGCAGCGCCTGGCCGCCCAATTGCACGGATTTGATGTTAAGATCGCCCTCCACCCCGCGCAGGGTGATGGGCAGCGCCGCGTCCGCGCCGGACTCTATGATGCCGAACGGCGCGGCGGCGAATTTGGCCAGCGGGGGATAGTCGGCCAGCTTGATGGCCAGCGGGAAACGCTCCGCGTTGACCAGCGGCCGGCCCACCTCGTCGCCAAAGTCCTTGGGCAGCTTCAGCGTCAGCGTTTCCAAGGGCGGGAACGGCGGCGCAAAGCTGATGCTGTCCACCGGCTCGCCCTTGCCGCGCGCTTCCGCCTGGGGCGGGCGTTCTGCGCCGGCGCCGCTCAGACGCACCGCCATCGCCAGTTTTTCCGGCACCGGCGAGCTGAAATTGAGGGTAATGGGCTTGAACGGAATGCACGCGCCTTTAGCGTTCTCACGCAGGCAGCTCATGCTGGCGCTGAACGGCGGCCGCACCTGGTAATTGAGCCGGTCCGGCGTGGCCGCGCCGCGCAGGTGCGCCAGGGTGAGCTTGCTGTCTGGCGCCAGGCGCTGGCCGCAGCGCAGCGTCAGCACCTTGGCGGATTGCGATTCCAGCTTCAGATGCTTGAGCAGTGCCGCGCGTTCGCCGGCCGGCAGGGGCTGGACCGGGATGCGTTCCGGCAGGCTGGAAGATTGGCAATACAAGGACGAAGCCGGCACGCCAACACCGTTGAATTGCAGCACGAAGGCTTGGTCTTCCTCGATGCGGCCGTTACGCGGCCAGCGTTCCACCACGACCGGCGCGCCGGTGTAGAAACGGAAGCTCAGGCCAGTGTCCACGGCCTTGCCTTGCAAGTCCTTGAGGCCGGATTTGGGCGTGAAGCGGCAGTCGGTATTGGCCGCCGGGGTTTCGGACACGTCCAGCACCCAGGTCTTGTCGTCAACCCAATGGCCCTTGGCTTTTAGGCCGCAGCTCCAGGCGAACGGCGCCGGCGCGGCGCTATTGCCCAGCGGAATCATGCTGCTATTGAAGGTGGCGCGCACCTGCTGCACTTCTTTGACTTCGCCCTGGGGGCTGAAGGTGGTGACGCCGGCGGCAAGAGCGGCGGCGCAGGCGAAACTCAAAAGAGCGGGGGCAAGGCGGAATGGCAAAGACATGGGCGAAGCTCCGGAAAATACCATCGCAATTATACGCGGCTGGAGCGGCGGCAAGGAAAGAGATGTAAGCGCTAGATGTAAAAAAGACCGGCGCCGGCCGGCCCTTTTGATCATGGGTGGAGCGGGTTTGAAGGAATTTCAGGTTTTCGTGATTTTCACTTCCCGGCCAAGCCGGCTGGGAGGGGGAGATGAGACGTGGCGATAATGATTTTTATTTGATATTTCTAATGAAAACAAAATGTTTTGAATGCCTAGCGTGAAGATTCACATCCGCAAATTACGTAGTTATACGGATGGGCTGGAGTGGTGTTTGTCATAGAATCGCCCACTTTCAAGAAAAAACGCATTCTAAGTGTCGCACTTTCAATTAAAGCCGGTGGCCTGCCTGTGCAAGCGGTCAACCGGGGCCTTGCTCGCATCGCTAAGCGCGCTCTGTCTGGCCGCGCCGGCCTGGGCGAAACTGCCGGCGGAGTTGCCGTCCCCTGATCAACAGCTGATTTTGCAACAAGAACGCGAACGGACACTGCAAGAGCAAGTGCAGCCGGCGGCGCCCGATGTGCGCCTGCCGCGCCAGGCCGATGCGCTGGCGGACTATCCCATTGGCGAAGTTCCATGCTTCGTCATCCGCGAGCTCAGGCTGGAGGGTGAACTGTCCGAGCGTTTCCGGTGGGCGCTGGCCGCCGCCGACGCCGCCGGCCGCTGTCTGGGCGCGCAAGGGGTGAACCTGGCGATGAAGCGGGTGCAGAACGCCTTGATCGCGCAGGGCTACGTCACCACCCGGGTGCTGGTCAAGCCGCAGGACTTGAAGCCGGGGGTGCTGACGCTGACGCTGATTCGGGGCCGCATCCACGCCATTCGCTTCGCCGAGCCGGCCTCGCGGCGCGCGCGCTGGTTCAACGCGCTGCCGGCGCGGCCGGGCGATGTGCTCAATCTGCGCGATATCGAACAAGCGCTGGAAAACTTCAAGAGGGTGCCGACGGCGGATGCCGACATTCAGATAGAGCCGGCCGGCGCCGACGGTGAAAGCGATTTGGTGATCGCCTGGAAAGAGGCTTTGCCCATCCGCCTGTCTTTGAGTTTGGACGACGGCGGCAGCGACGCTACCGGCCGTTATCAAGGCAGCGCCACCTTGTCGTTGGACAATCTGCTCACCGTCAATGACCTGTTCTATTACAGCCAGGGCAAGGATTTGTTCCAGCATGATCCGCTGGGCTCCAAAAGCCGCTCGCTGCATTACTCGCTGCCCCTGGGTTATTGGCAGCTAGGCCTGACCCTCAACGATTACCGCTACCACCAGACCATAGCCGGCGCCAACGAGAAATACCTATACCGAGGCGACAGCGAGAACAGCCAGCTAAGCCTGTCGCGAGTGGTGTATCGCAGCCAGGCGCACAAGACCACGCTCAGCCTGCGCGCCTACCAGCGCAAATCGCGCAACTTCGTCGAAGACACGGAAATCCGCCTGCAGCATCGGCAGACCGCCGGCTGGGAGCTGGGGCTGAACCAGCGTTCTTATCTGGGCGACGCCACCTTGGATGCCGGCCTCAACTGGCGGCGCGGCACCGGCATGCTGGGCGCCTTGCCCGCGCCGGAGGAAGAAACGGGCAACGGCGGCTCTCGGGCCAGCATCGTGACCGCGGATCTGAGCTATACCCAGCCGCTGCAAATCGGCGCGCAAAAGCTGCGGCTCAACAGCCAATGGCGCGGGCAGTGGAGCAAGGGCGCGCTAGTGCCGCAGGACCGCTTCGCCATTGGCGGACGCTACACCGTGCGCGGCTTCGACGGTGATCTGAGCCTGTCCAGCGAGCGCGGCTGGCTGTGGCGCAACGAGCTGTCCTGGGCAATGGGCCCCAGCGGGCAGGAACTGTATCTGGGCCTGGACCTGGGGCGCGTCGGCGGCGCCGCAAGCAGCCAGCTGATAGGCCGGCAGCTGGCCGGCGGCGCAGTCGGCATGCGCGGCAGCCTGTTCAAGCGTCTGTCCTACGACATGTTCACCGGCTGGCCTATCCAGAAACACGCCGGCTTTCATACCGGCGCCGCGTCGGGCTTCAGCCTGAACCTGCAATTTTGATCTTTGAATTCGGGGCCGGCGGCAACGCTCTGCGTTCACGGCCTCGTCCTTGTCGAGAGTTTTGGCCATGAACCGTCTTTGTTACCGTCTGATTTTCAACCGCGCGCGGGGCCTGATCATGGCCGTCGCCGAAATCGTCAAGCCGATGGGCGCGGGCGGCGGCCGCTCCGCCGAGCCGGCGGCGGCCAACCGGCGCTTGGGCGTGACCCTGCGCGGCATTGTCTGGGCCAGTTGGTGCGCGCTGGCTGGAACTTCCGCGCTGGCCGGCGGCATCGTGGCGGACCCGAACGCGCCGGCGGCCCAGCGCCCCAGCGTGATCAACACCGCCAACGGCCTGCCGCAGGTGAACATCCAGGCGCCCAGCGCCGCCGGGGTGTCGCGCAACCAGTACAGCCAGTTCGACGTCGACAAGGGCGGGGCCATTCTCAACAACAGCGGCACCAGCGTGCAGACCCAACTGGGCGGGTGGATTCAGGGCAACCCCAACCTCAACCCGGCCGCGCCGGCGCGGGTGATCCTCAACGAGGTCAACAGCGCCAACCCCAGCCAGCTGCGCGGCTTCCTGGAAGTGGCCGGCGGCCGCGCCCAGGTCATCGTGGCCAACCCCTCCGGCATTCTCTGCGACGGCTGCGGCACCATCAACGCCGGGCGCATGACTCTGACCACCGGCCGTCCGGAATTGAATCCGGACGGCAGCCTGGCCGGCTACCGGGTGGAAAGCGGCACCATCCGCATCGAGGGCGCCGGCATGCAGGCCGGCAGCACCGAGTACGCAGACCTGATGGCGCGGGCGGTGGAAGTGCGGGCCGGCATCTGGGCGCCGCAGCTGAGCGTCAGCGCCGGCCGCAACCGCATCAGCGCAGATCGTCAAAACGTTCAGGCCCTGGCGGCGGACAGCGCCGGACGGCCCGGCTTCGCCATCGACGTGGCGCAGCTGGGCGGCATGTATGCCGGCAAGATCCGCTTGTTGGCCACCGAGGCCGGCGTCGGCGTGCGCAGCAGCGGACAACTGAGCGGCGGCGAGCAACTGAAACTGGACAGCGCCGGCCAACTGACTCTGAACGGCCGCCAAAACGGCGGCGATATCCAATACCACGCCGCCGGCGACATCGAACACGGCGGCGCCAGCTACAGCCGCGGCAAGCTGGAGTTGAGCGGCGACGCCGCCCTGCGCCAGAGCGGCACCGTGGCGGCGGCCGGCGATGTGAAAGTCAGCGCGCGCGACATCGTCGCCAGCGGCGATTTCGCCGCCGGCAGCGATGACAAAGGACAAGTGGGCACGACTGGCGCGCTGAGCCTGAAAGCCGGCAACAGTCTGCAACTGAGCGGCCACGCGCTGGCCGGTTCCAGCCTGAGCCTCAACGCGGCGGCGATAAACGCCGCCGACGCCAAACTGCGCGCCAACGATAGCGTGAGGCTGACGGCGGAGAACGGGCTGGGGCTCAGCCGCGCCAGCTTGAACACCGGCCGCTTGGTGGTCCAGGCCGGCGGCCGCATCGATAGCGACGCGGCCACGCTGCAAGCGGGGCAGTGGCAGGCCAGCGCCGCCGCGCTCAACAACCTGGGCGGCGTGTGGGAACAGATAGGCCAGGGCAGCGGCGACTTCCGCATCGGCCAGCTGCTGGACAATCGCGGCGGCCGTATCGAGGCCGACAGCCTGGCGTTGAGCATTGGCCGGCTGGACAACGGCGGCGGCAAATTGCTGGCCTTGGGCGACACGGCGCAGTCCTGGAGCGTGCGGCAAGATCTGAGCAATCAGGGCGGCCTGATCGGCGGCAACGGAGACCTGAGCCTGAGCGCCGGCAGCTTGGACAATGCCGGCGGCGCCGTGCAAAGCGCCATCGCTTTAACGCTGACCACGGAGCGGGAACTGGACAACCGAGGCGGCGCGCTGTTGTCTGGCGCCGCTTTGAAACTGGACACGGCGCAGCTGGACAATAGCCGAGGGGGGCGGATAGACGGCGTCGGGTCGCTGACGCTCAAGGCGACAGGCAAGTTGAACAACCAGGCCGGCGCCATCCACGGCAGTGCGGACGTTGGCCTGCAAGCGGGCGAGATTGACAACGCCGGCGGCAAGGTGGAGAGCGAAAGCGCGTTGACCCTTCGTTCCGATGGCGGGCTGGACAACAGCGCGGGCAAGTTGCTGAGCAACCGGGACCAGAAGATAGAGGCCGCGAGCCTCAATAACGGCGATGGCGAGATCAGCAGCCGACAAGCGCTGACGCTGCGAGCGGGCGTCTTGGGCAATCAGGGCGGCGGCATCGTCAGCTTGGGATACGGAGATATCCAACTGGCCGCGCTCGACAATAGCGGCGGCAAGCTGCAAAGCGGCGGCGCTCTGGCCGTGCGGGTCCAAGGCGAACTAGGCAACCGGGAAGGCCGCATCAGCGCTCAGCGCGCGATGCGGCTGGACGCCGGCGCGCTGAACAATCGGCAAGGCACCCTGGCGGGCGGCGAGCGCATCACCGTGCTGGCAGGCCAGATGGACAATCAAGGCGGCGCGGCGGCCAGCCAGCACGGCCTGACGCTGACGCTGGGCGGGCTTAACAACCAGGGCGGCCAGATCCAGACCTTGGGCGATCTGGCGCTGGACGCCAGCGGCCTGCTGGACAATCAGGACGGCAAGCTGGTGGCGGACCAGGGCCAGCGCTTGCGCGCCGGCGAGCTGGACAACCGGCGCGGCCAGATCAGCAGCGGAATGGATCTGACGGTGGACGGCGGCCAACTGAGCAACCAGCAAGGCAAGCTGATCAGCCGCGGCGACGCTTATTACCAACTGGCGGGGCTGCATAACGTGGAAGGCGAACTGCAGAGCGGCGGCGCGGCGCGGTTGACCATCAGCGACGCGCTGGACAACAAGCAAGGCAAGATCGTGGCGGACCAGGGGCTTGCGCTGCAAGCCGCCTCTGTGGACAACGCCGGCGGTCTGCTAAACAGCCGCGGCGCGCTGGAACTCAAGGCCGGTACGCTGAGCAACCGCTACGGCAGCCTGCTGAGCCTGGGTGACGTCAGCCTGGGACTGAGCAGTTTCGACAACCAATACGGCCAGATCCAAACCACCGGCGCGCTGGAGGCGGAACTGAGCGGTCAGATCGACAACCGCCAGGGCAAGCTGATTTCCAATCGCAATCAGAAGCTGAGCGCCAGCCGGCTCCACAACGAGGGCGGCGCGGTGAACAGCGGCCAGGCGCTGAGCCTGACCGCCGGGCAATTGGGCAACCAGGGCGGCAAAATGGCGGGGCAAAGCGGCCTCAGCCTGGACTTGCAGCAGGACTACGTCTTCCGCGACGGCGAGACGCTGGCCAGCCAGGGGACGCTGAGTTTCCGCACCAGCGGCAGCCTGCGCAACGAAAGCCAGTGGGCCAGCGCCGGCAACGTCAGCCTGCAAGCGGCCAGTTTCAGCAACGCCGCGGGCGCCAAGCTGGCCGCCAGCGGCCGCCTGGACATCAATAGCGCCGGTCAGGCGGTCAACCAGGGCCGGCTGGACGCGGAACAACTGACGCTGAACGCAGCGGCGCTGGACAACAGCGGCATGATCAGCGGCCGCGACGTCACGGTGAACGGCGGCGTCATCGACAACCACGGCGGCCAGGCGGTGCTGGCCGCCACCCGCAGCCTGAGCCTCAACGCCGGCACCCGCCTGAGCAACCGCGACAGCGGCTACATCTACAGCGGCGGCGCTTTGAGTCTGAGCAGCGGCGACCTGATCGAAAACATCTCCACCGCGATAGAAGCCGAAGGCGACGTTGCCATCCGCGCCGGCCGGTTCAATAACCAGCGCACCCACGTCAATATCCAGCGCGCGGCGGAAAGCGAGAACTATAGCTGGTACAAGTACAACTACTACTTTGATGTGTTTGAACGGGTGGGCGGCTGGGATTGGTCGGCCGTCACCAAATCCTTGCCGGTCAACGACGCGGAAGCGGCCAAAACGCGATACGGCACCATTCTGCAAGTGAATGAAGCCAAGAAGCAGGCCCTGGTTCGCTTCCAGGGCACTCAGGAACGCTGGGTCAATTACAACGCCATCAAGAAGAACGACAGCGGCGGCTACGACATGACCTTCTACCAAGGTTACAGCTGCTTCCAAGGGGCCGCCTGTCCCTATGAGCACACGGTGTGGCGCGAAGTATGGTCCGGCAGCAACGAACAATGGAACCCGGCCATTCATATCAATCCGCTGGAGCTGGATTTTGTCGACCCCGGCAACAAGTTCAACTTGCGCAGCCGTTCCGCCAGCGGCACCAAGACCCGCGACAAACTGATCTCAGCCGGCGAAGTGGCCAGCCTGAGCGCCGGCGGCAATATGACGGTGAACGTCAGCGGGCAATTGCTGAACGACGCCAGCCGCATCGCCGCCAACGGCGCCGTCACCATCAACGGGGCGGACAATGGCGGAGGCGACGCGCGCGTGATCAACCGCGCTTACTCCGTCAACGAGCGCACCCAGGAAACCGGCACGGACCACTACGACCGCAACACGCGGCACTGGTACCCCACATACACCCAGGACAAAACGGTGGCGTTGCAGACCATAGACGCCACCATCGCCGGTCATCAGGGCGTCAGCGTGCGCGCGCCCAGCATTGAAAACGTCACCGTCAATCCGGCCCAGGTCAGCGTGGCGGAAGCGGCCAAGGCCGCCGCGGAAGCGGAACCGGCGCGCTGGGACAAGCAAGACGTGGCAGCGGCCGCGGGCTCCGCCGCGGCCGGCGCGAAAGCCGGTCCGCTCAAAGGCGGCGCAGGCCAGCCTGGCCTGTTGGACCGCCTGCCCAACAACCAGCTGTTCCAGCAAAACCCCAGCCCCACGGCCTCCTATCTGATCGAAACCGATAGTCGCTTCACCCAGTACAACAACTTCATCAGCAGCGACTACATGCTGAAGCAGTTGAACTACGATCCGGTGGGCGCGCACAAGCGCCTGGGCGACGGCTATTACGAGCAAAAGCTGGTGCGCGACCAGATCCTGGCGCTGACCGGCCGTCCGTCTCTGCGCGGAGAGGACGCCACCGAACAATTCAAGACGCTGATGAACCAGGGCGTGAACGTGGCCAAGGACTTCCGCCTGACCACCGGCGTGGCGCTGACCCCGGCGCAAATCGCCGCTTTGCAGCAAGACATCGTCTGGATGGTCAGCGAAACCGTCAACACCGCCAACGGCCCGCAAACCGTATTGGTGCCCACCGTCTATCTGGCGCACAACACCGTGAGCCTCACCGGCGACGGCGCGGTGATCGCCGGCAAAGACCTTAGTCTGTCCGCCGCCAGCCTGAGCAATAGCGGCAAGCTGCAGGCGGACCAAAGCCTGGTGGCCAAGGCCGATGTCATCCGCAACACCGGCGGCCTGATCCGGGCCGACACCGTCAAGCTGTTGGCGGACAGCCTGACGCTGGACACCGATTTGCAAAACGCCGGCCGTCAGGCCGCCGTCAGCGGGCGCGACATCAGCTTAAGCGGCCAGGACATCGCCCTGCTGGGCGCCAAGGCCGATGCGACGGAGCTGCTCAGCCTCAGCGCCAGCAACAACCTGACCTTGAGCACCGCGCGCAGCCGCAAGGAAGGCAGCGTGGACCTGATCGCCGGCAGCATGGGCAACCGCGACGCCACGCTGGGCGCCGACGTAGGCGGCAGCGGCGTCGCCACCGTCAGCGGCGTGTGGGAGACCGCGCAGGGCAGCAGCCTGCAATCCGGCGGCAAGCTCAACTTGAGCGCGGGCAAGGACCTGACGTTGACAGGCTCCAGCGCCCAGGCCAAGGGTCAGCTCAATGTCAGCGCCGGCAACCGGCTGTCGGTGTTGGCCGACAAAACCACCAACAACACCAAGCTCACCGCCGATAGCGCCAGCTCTCGCGTGGAGGCGCGCTATCAGGCCGATACGCTGATTGCCAGCCAGCTCAGCGGCGGAGCCGGCGTGATCGCCGTGGCCGGCCAGGAACTGAGCGTGCAAGGCAGCCGAGTCGCCAGCGATCAGGGCCAGGTGCTGTTGTCCGGCACCCAAGTGGACATCGGCGCGACGGAGCGCCATGTGGAAATCGACGACTACGAAAACAACCACATCGGCCAGACCCGCAGCCAGCGCCAGCAAGCCATACGCGACACGCAAGCGCAGGGCAGCCAGATCGGCGGTCAGCAGGGTGTGACCATCCAGGCGCGCAAGACGGACCTCACCGTGCAGGGCAGCGAACTGGCCAGCGACAACGGCGACCTCAAGCTCAGCGCCGCGCGCGATATCCGCGTGGGCGCGGCGGAAGAAAGCCACAGCTTCCAGGAGCAAGCCGCCAGCACTCGCAAAAACCTGGCCAACAGCAAGCAAAGTCTCAGCCAGACCGATGAACGGCAAACGCTGGCCAAGGGCAGCAGCTTGTCCGGCGAAAGCATCAGCCTACAAGCCGGACAGGACCTGACCGTGGCCGGCAGCAGCGTGGCCGCCACTCATGACGTGGACCTGGTCGCCGGCCGCGACGTCAACGTCACCACAGCGGAAAACCGCCAGTACCAGCAGCATGACGAAAGCGTTAAACGATCCGGCCTGCTGGGCAGCGGCGGCATCGGCTTCACCATCGGCAGCCAGAAACAGCGCGACCAGGTGGGCGAAACCAGCGTCAGTCAAACCAATAGCACGGTGGGCAGCGTACTGGGCAAGGTCAATATCGACGCCGGCCGCAATGCGCTGATCAAGGGCTCCGACCTGGTTGCCGGCGGCGACATCGACGTGTTGGCGCAGAACATCCGTGTCGAAGACGTGGCCAACCGCTATCAGCGCGACGAGAAGCACGAAGCCAGCAAGAGCGGCCTCACCGTGGCGCTGTCCGGCGTGGTGGGCGCCGCCGCCAACACCGCCGTGCAGCAGGCGCAGGACAGTAAAAAAGCCAGCGGCCGCCTGGCCGCGTTGCAAGGCGTTCAGGCCGGCTTGTCAGGCTATCAGGCTTATCAGGCCTACCAGCAGGAAGCGATGAAACCGGCGGCGGAACAAAGCTTTGTCGGTATCAGCTTGTCCGTGGGCAACCAGCAAAGCCAATCCCACAGCCAGCGCCAGCAAAGCCAGAGCCAGGGCAGCCAGCTCACCGCCGGCGGCAACCTCAGTTTGACCGCCACCGGCAGCGGGGGCAAAGACGCCCAGGGTCAGGCTCAGGACGGCGACATCAGCGTCACCGGCGGCCGTCTCAAGGCCGGCAAAGACCTGACGCTGGACGCGGCGCGGGACCTGCAGCTGCAAGCCGGCCGCAATGAAGACTCTCAAAGCGGCGGCAACAAGAGCAGCGGCTGGAATGCCGGCCTCAGCATCGGTGTCAGCAATGGCAGCGCCGGCATCTCCATCTTCGCCAACGCCAACAAGGGTCGGGGCAAGGAAGAGGGCCAGGGCAGCCGCTGGAACGAAACCGTGCTCAGCGCCGGCGACACCCTGAGCCTGCAAAGCGGCCGCGACGCGAGCCTGACCGGCGCCAGCGCCAGCGGCAAAACCGTGGTGGCGGACATAGGGCGCAACCTGACGTTGCAGAGTCTGCAAGATCAGGACCGCTACCACAGCGAACAAAGCAACGCTTCCGCCGGCGCCAGCTTCACCTTTGGCAGCATGAGCGGCAGCGCCTCCATCAGCATCAGCCGTCAAAAGGCCAACAGCGACTTTGTCAGCGTGCAGGAGCAAACCGGCCTCTACGCCGGCCAGGGCGGTTTCGACGTCAAGGTGGGCCGCCACACCCAGCTGGACGGCGCGGTGATCGCCAGCACCGCCAAGGCGGACAAAAACACGCTGGACACCGGCACGCTGGGCTTCAGCAACCAGCACAACCAGGCGGATTTCAAGGTGGAGAGCCAAAGCTTCGGCATCAGCAGCGGCGGCAACATCACCGACACGCTAAAAGGCACGCTGATGAGCCAGGGCGCCAGCAGCGTGCTGGGCGGCGGCAACAGCAGCGGCCACGCCGAATCCACCACCTACGCCGCGGTCAGCGAAGGCGTGATCAAGGTCCGCGACCAGGACAAACAGCAACAAGACCTGAAAGACCTGAGCCGTGACGCCGAACACGCCGCCAATGGCCTGAGCCCGATCTTCGACAAGGAGAAGGAGCTCAACCGCCTGCAGGAAGCGCAGCTGATTGGACAGATTGGCGCGCAAGCCACTCAGATTGTTGTCACTCAGATGATGATGAAGGCGAATGAAGACTTGCGGCGCAATCCCGAATATGCGAACAGCGAAGACTATAAGAAGCTGAACGCTAAATGGGGTACCGGTAGTGACTTCCAAAGAGCGGCCCAAGCTGCCACCGCCGCGCTGCAAGGCCTGGCCGGCGGCAATGTGCAAGCCGCCCTCAGCGGCGCCGCCGCGCCTTACCTGGCTGGCGTAGTTAAAAACCTGACCGATGGCAATAAAGAAGCCAATGTAATGGCGCACGCCTTGCTGGGCGCGGCGCTGGCGCAGATGAAGGGCGAAAGCGCGGCAGCGGGTGCTGCGGGCGGCGCAGCGGCTCCCGTCGTGGCAGAATTGCTGCTTAACCAACTATACCCAGGGAAAGCAGTCAAGGATCTCAACGAGTCCCAGAAACAGACCATTTCCGCGTTGACCACGATGGCGGGCAGCTTGGCGGGTTCGTTGGCTGGGGGTAATAGTGCCGGTGCGCTGGCAGGGGCACAGACGGCTAAGAATGAGGTGGAGAATAACACTTTAGGGTTTGGGGGTGATTTTGGGTTTTGGTTAGGGAAAGTTCCAGATTGCGATCTGAGTTGTAAGGCAAAAATTGCCAGTGACACGGCAAAGGCAAATTTAGTTGTTTCTGCTAGCACCGCAGGAGCAATGACAATTGTAGCTGCAACTCCAGAATTGGCTGTTGCAACGAAGGCGGTTTTGGACGCGTGCAAAACCAATCCAGTGCTATGTTTAAATGAAGCTGGTATTTTTGTTGCTGAAGCTGCTGCTCCTGCAGGTTTAAGTGTTGCTGGGGCGACTGGAGTTGGGCGTAGTAAAGATGCAGCAAAAGCCGCCTTAGTACAAGCAGAAGCAATAGTTGGTACAGCTGCTGCGAAGTCTGTAGTTAAAATGCCAATGCTTCCTGCTGGGAAACAAGGGCTTGTGATTAAAAATGCCCTAGAGCCCCATGAGTACGCTCAAGCGCTTGATATTGTGAAGTATAAAGGTGGTACATTCAAAGGGGCCGAGACGGCAAGTTTTAAAGGTATCGACGGTTGGTTGGATGGAACTCCTGTTCAGTTGAAAGTTGTTGAGGGGAGTAATATAAATTCCATTAGAAGGAATATTACTAAAGGCGCGAACAACATGGAGAAAGGAGGCTATCAAGGAGATTTATATATTGACGCAACTAAAACAGGTGTTGGTATGGTTGATATAGTTAAACACTTTGGGGTTGGCTCACCAGTTTCCAATGTGACCAAGGAGGGAGTGGTTAAACATATTTACATAAAAACAGTGGACGGTTGGCTGAATGTTACTGGTGGTGCCATATCTAAAGGAAGAAAATGATGTCCAATGAACTGATGATTCCCGTGTCGGAATTGCCAGATTTTAATGATTTTTTAAAGATTGTTACGATTGGGTTTGAAGGGTTGGGTGTAAGAAAAAATCAGATAACTGTTGGAGTAACATTAGGTGTGGGGCCTGACCTGCTTGAGCAGGTGCTGTGCGTTTGCGATCACGATAGTGGTTTTGTCTGTTGGATAAGCTTTTGTTACTTTCCCCCTGAAGTTAGAGAGGAAGCTGAGATGGACTTGCCATATGTGGCCGGTTTTTCTGCTAAAGGGGAGGGTAATTTAAAATTTTTGACAGTTGTGGCTGGTGTTGTGGCCAAAAGTCAAGGGAGAGTGGTTTATGATGATGGGTATATGTTAAAAAAACAAGAAGTGTATTCAGTCGAAGAGTTGAAGCTGATGGCCTGCTCAGCGTTTAATGAATTGTATGGGAAATGATGCCTTGTCGTATGCTTGGGATAAGGTTGCTGTTGGCCTGGGAGAAGGAAAGTACTGCTGGTTTCTAACTATCCATCCGAGCTTTGTGAAGCCTGGAAAATAATGTGACTGCTGTAAAATAATGCCAAGAAGCGGCATGAAATGGTGTTGGTATGAATAAAGAGCTTTTTGGCCAGCCATATGATGAGAGCGATCCAAATTGGGTTGTGTTGGCGTACTTGGACAGAATGTACAATGATGGCAAATTTATCGAGGCGATTGAATCTATCTCAGATGGAGTCGGCTTGAGTGTGGATGGCGCTTATTGTCATTTCCCATTTATGGATAGTTTTTACGATGATGATAGATTTAAAGGAGTTAAATTTATTTATGGCTACTCGGTGGATGGAGATGATGATGAAGTGATTGTAAGTCTAGATGTTTGTTTGAGCTTGATTAACGTTGCGAGTGCAAAATACATAAAAAATCACCCGGAGGATGAGCGGGTCGTAAAAGAGGTTTTTGATAAAACAAGTGAGAGATTGGGTGATGCTAACAGAATGTAATAATGTGTTTATAATAAAGCCAAGAAGGGATTGGCATGAATGAGATTGATAAGCAATGGATTTGTGAGGCTAGAGAGTGCTTGAATGGCTTTGGTACGGGGGGGGAGGATTTGTATCATGTTCTAAGCACTATTTTGTTTGAAAATAAAATGAACTATTTGCAGTTTCTTGCTAGTGCAAGTGAGGGGCATGGGTGCTATGCTCATGAAGGACTAGGGTATTCATTAGATCAAGACTGGGACTTTCCAGAAGATTTTGATGAGGTTGCTTTTTTTGTTGGAGATTTTGAAAGCTCTACTTTAAAAGTTTCTGAATTTTTAATGGCTATGTCGTGTATTTCAAAGGCTTATGTGGAGCGGCATGTAGAGGATAAGCAGGCGGTTGAACGTTATATGGAGAAAATAAGCGCACGATATTCTAGCTTGTGATGGCTTAGGTTTTTGACTAATTCCTACTTTTTGAAAATAAACAAAGCTTGTATTTTATATGGGCTAGAAATTGATGTTTAATGGATAAGCTGGCATCGGGGGCAAGGGTTGCCTGTTGAGGAGAAGTGTACTTTTTCTGTAAGATGTGGGGCAGCCAGAATCCTTGGGTAGGATATCTTAGCTAGTTATGGCCGACCGTTTGGCGGCCATGCCAGTTGGATTGTCGCATTGGGTGTCGCCCCAGTTGTTGTCAACAATGCGTCTGTGCTTCTAATGAGGTTAGCTGGATTCTTGGTATTGATGACAGGAATGTGCATGTTAATATTCATAAAGATGCTGGTGTCGGTATTGCCGGCTTGTATGGTGCCGTGCCTGACGTTGTGAAGTGGGGGTGTGAGGTTGTAAAGTGAATGGGGAGATACGTTCCACTGAGCGCTTAGGGTGATTAAAATTTTGTAATGGCAATACAAAAAAGGAAAAGTATGTTTATTAGATCGGTCCCAGAAGACCTGGATCTTTTGGCCTTTTTTGGATCTGGCCCCTTTTTTGAAAACAAGCAAGATCTACATTTTGCATTTCAATACACGGATGGCAACAATGTCACTGCTATTTTTTCTTATTGTGAAGTGGCGGGCTGGATACAGGTGGTTTTAGAGCTTCAAGGGTGTGAGCTGTCTAGGTGTTTGTATGAGTGTGTTGCATGTTTTGAAATTAAAAAGGATGCGATTGGAGAATTTCTGTGTGCCGAAATATTGTATGGTGGGGCCAAAAGCAACTTCTCATTAAGGGTTCAGCCCTTTGTTGTTTTTAGTTGCTCTAGCCTAGAAGTGTAAGACTAGTCTCAGGAGCGTAGAGGTGAATTGCACTTGATTCGCCGTTGGTGAGCTACTGAACAGTTTTTGCAAGCTCGCCCTCCAGAGCCTATGCGAAAGTGCTGGCGTCGCGCATCTGCGCTTTTCCCTGTGTGCTCCCACTATGCCCATTCAACGCCCCGGCCTTAAACTGAATCTCCCTCCTTTGAATATGGGCGCGCCTGCCGCCCACGCGCCAGCGCCGTCCAGTGCAGATCATCTTCGCGCCAATATGGAAGGTTTGCGCCAGCAGGTGCGGGTGATGCCACGCGCTGATTTTCGCGAGGCCCAGCATGCTCCGGACTATGCTGGCATGCGGCAAAGCGGTTTCGCCTGCATGAGCCACGGCTTTATGTTGAGCAGCGGCGGGCAGGATGTGTTCATGCATGCTCGGCGCGAGCAGGCGCAGAATCAGGGCGAATTCGCCGGTGATAAATTCCATCTCAGTGTACGGCGGGACTTGGTGCCGCAGGCGTTTCAAGCGCTGTCCGGCTTGTTGTTTTCGGAGTCCAGTCCGATTGACAAATGGAAAGTGACGGATATGGCGCGCGTGGAGCCGGAGGCCAGAGTAGGGGCGGGCGCGCAGTTGACTTTGTATGTGAAGCCCGATGGCCCGGATTCTCATTACAGCGCGCAGGGTTTAAGCCAGGTGCGCCAGTTTGTGGAGCGCCTGGAAACGACCTTGTCCGAGCACGGCATAGAGCCGGGCCAGCATCCGGAGTCCGATGTTCGTCCTGAACACTGGCGCTACGCCAGTTACCGCAATGAATTGCGTAGCGGTAGGGAGGGCGGCGATGCGCAAAGCCAGGCCTTGCGCGAGGAGCCCTTCTATCGCTTGATGACGGAGTAAGGCCCACCGCATCGCGCCCCTTTAACAGCCAGGGGCGCGTGGTGGTTTTAGAACGAGTAAATCAGCCCCACACCCAGCGAGCGGATTTCAGCGTCGTAGAAGCTGATGTCGGCGTTGGACTTGCCGTAGGCAGCGCTGACGAAGGCGGACAGCGCTTTCTCGCCGAACAGCTGATGGCGCAGGTAGTTGAGGTCAACGGCGTAGGCCTTGCTGTCGGCTTTTTTATTGCCGAACAGCGGGTTGCTCTGGTCGAAGCGCTGTTTGCGGAATTGCAGGCCGGCGCTGAGGGTGTTGAGGTCGCTGCTGTAGGCGTAGTCCAGGCTCAGGCCGTAGCTCTTGTTGCTCATCGCGCCGCCGTCCAGCTTGTCCTTGCCCCAGCTCAGGCCGGGGGTCAGCGTTTGATTGGGGGCGAACGCCCATTCATAGCCCGCTTTCAGCAAGGTGGCGTCGCCGTTGCGGTTCAGCGTGGCGCGGTCCGCCGCGCTGAGGCCGGCCACGCTCTGGCCGCTGCGCTCGTCGTCTATCTTGATGTTGCGCTGGGTCAGCTGGGCCTTGAAGCCGGTGCCCATGATGTTTTCCCAGCCCAGCAACACGCCGGTGGATTTGCGCTTGGTGCCGTCGCGGTCCACGCCCACGGCGTAGGGGTCGGTCCAGGTATTTTTGTTGAGGCCGCCGTAAAGCAGGCCGGCGGAGACGATGCCGTTGTTGCCCACTTGCTGGCGCACGCCCAGTTCCAGCGTGTCGTCCATGCCCAGCGGGTCGTGAATCTGGCTGTCGAACACGATCTGGGTGCGGCTGGCGGCGAAGGTGTAGCTGAGATCCAGCACCGGCAGCGCGAAGGAGTCGTTATGGGATTCCGGCGCGCTGTTCAGGCTGTTGGTTCTTTGGTTTTTGTCCCCTTTGAAGAGGTTGGATTTGACGCGGTTGCCGCCCACGCCCAGGCCGATGCTGCCGGAGAAGCCGTTTTCTTCCGGTATCGGGTCCGCCATTGCGAGTTGAGCCGCCAGCAAAGCGGACAAGCCCACGCCTATAGTGCGCATATTCATCATCCTCAAATAAAAAGAGCTGCTTTGGTTTTCGCCGACGCCGCGCTGCATGGCGCCGATTTATGCAAAATGGATTGTTTGTCCATGTTAAGCCGACGGCTGGCCGATTTGTCGCTTGCAGCGAAAATTTAGCCTGAGATCGCTTTGTTTCAGACGCGGCTTGTTGCGGAATTACCATCGCGAGGCGATCGCTCTCGCAGAGGGAGAGACTGTTGCCGTGCGGACTAGCTGGGCCGTGACGAGTCTTGAAACTGGCCGGCCGGTGGCGGGATGAAATGGGCAAGGCGGCCGTGGCCGCCTTTGTGCATATCTTAAGTTTAAGACGGTGTTTGACGCAAGATCTGTTGCAGCGACAGCTCGTAGGTGTTGAGCCGGTCAATGTATTCGAACACGTCCAGCGGCGCGATGCTTTGCGTCATCACTTGTTCAAGCAGGTGGAAGAAGCCGGCCCAGCATGCGCTGGCCGCGCTTGGGTCGCTGAAGTTCACATCTTGGGCAATGCGCGCCAGCAGAAAACGGTCTGCGCAGCCGGGGTTGTCTTGCAGGAAGACGAGGTAGTGGCCCGCGTACTCCCGCCCCAGCAGATAAGCCTGGCGACGATCGGCGAGCGGCGGCACTTGCCAGTAGCGGGCGCCGGCTTGGCCGGGCAGCTGCGCGGCGAAGGGCAAGGCGTGGTAAGGCTGGGGCTGAGGATCGGGGTGGTAACGGCGGCGAAGGGGTTTTTTCGGGTATGTCATGTGCAGGTTCCTTTCTGAGTAAACCCTGCACTCCCGTTTGCAATCGGGAAGGCAGGCGCATGACAGGGATTGCAAAACCGGGAAAAGACAACCGGCAGGCCATAGGCCTCCCCGCCATGGCCCGCCGTTTAAGGCATAGCGATGGCGTGTCTTTTCCTGAGGCGGGTTTGCAATCCCGGTGCCTGTAATTTCAAGCACGGCCGCATTATTGCCGGCTCGCGGCGTGCTAGGCAAGCGCGGCGTTTCGTCCAGGCGGGGATAAGCGGGTCCGGGGGATGAGCGGGCGGGGCTGGAAATATTGGTGGTAGTATTGAACGATCAGCAACCATGCCGTGAAAGGGCTGGCATGACGAGGATTCGCCGCTTTGCCTGGGCTGTGCCGTTGTTGCTGGTCTTGTCCGCCTGTTCGCAGCAGCGCGCCGCCGATGGTTCGCTCCAACGCCGGTTGGATCTGCAGGAGGCGCTGGCTTTCGTGCATCAGGATGTGCCGCTGGCCGGCAATCATCTGGTGCTGCGCTCTTCGCTGGGCGGGCGCTTCGAGCTGAAATTCTATGACCGTCAACTGGTGACGCCGCTGGACGCGCAATGGCGCCGCGTGAGCATCGCGGACGCCCGCGTCATCGGCGCGGACGCGCTGGTGCTGTTGCGCGCGGACGATGCGGAATGCGCGCCGGCTTACCGCCTGCTGCAAGTGCGCGACTACCGGGTGCGCAGCTGGACGCTGGTGGCCAGCTGCAATCAGGAGGGGGCGATGACGGTGGACGAGGACGGAGGCGGGTGGCGGGCGCGTCAGCCGCGCAATCGCTTGAACGCGATGATCTGGACCTGGCGCGGCGGCGAGCTGGAGGCCAGGCTGGAACGCCCGGCCTCGGCCTATGATTCGCCGCGGACGATTTCCCGCGGCGGCGGCGGGCGGGTCGCGCGCGGTCCGCGCGGCGGCCGAGGCGAGATGCCGGACAGCGAGCGAGGGCTGCCTCCGGCGGAGTAGGCGCTTAGAACCTGTTCAAAGTCTGCTGCGCTTCAGCGATACGGCGTTGAAAACGACTTCAGAATGCTCATGTACCACCTGTGCATGAGCATTTCGAAGCCGGCACTCATCGCACAATCTCTCTACCGACGCGCAGCAGATCGTAAACAGGTTCTTATTGCGCCGGCGTCACTCGCACCTTGATGCTGCGCTCCAGTTGCACATTGCTGCGGCTGACGCCGATGAGCACGGTTTCCTGGCCGCCTTGGTCGCGGCCTATGCCGCCCACGGTCAGCCATTCGCCCACCGCGCCTTCCACGGTGGTGGCCAATTTGGCGCTGTCCAGGTTTTGGCCGTTGAAGGCTTGCTGGCTGGCGGCCAGTTCCAGCGTCACCCGCTGGCCGTGCAGCCGCGGCCGGGCGTAGAAGCCGGTGACGGCGTCCTGATAGCGCACGCCCACCACCGGCCGGCCGTCAGGGCCGAACATCAGCCAGGGCAGCGGCCGGCTGCTGCCTATCTCGATGAAGCCGGTTTTGCCGTCCAGCATGCGCAAGGCCTGGCTGGCCTGCAGCCGGGTGTTGGACTGGCTGGCGCCGCCGGCGATCACCACCTGGCTGCCGGGGCGCACCGTCATGGGCTTGCCGGTGCTGATGCTGTAGCCGCCGCCCTGTACCTGGCCGCCCAATTGCACCGCGGATTTGCTTTCTCGGCTGACGCCGTCCTGGGCCACTTCCACCAGCAGGGACGAGGATTTGACGTCCAGCTGGCGGATCAGCCGGCGCAGTTCCGCGCTGCGGCCGGGCGGGGCGTCCAGGATCAGTTGGTTGCCCAGCGCGCCCAGTTTTTCGCCGTCGCGCAGTTGCGGCCGCAAGGCAGCGGCCACTTCGTCGCCGTCGCGCCAGTTAAGGGTGATCACGTCGGCGGCGTTGGCCGCCGCGGCGAGGCCCAGCAGCGCGGCCGCCAATAGGGTTTTCTGTTTCGATCTCATGTCACAATTCCTTGCCGGAGCGCCAGATAGCCCATACCAGCCACACGCTGTTGAACATGGCCAGCATGAAGCCGACGAAGCCGAAGAAGGGCAGGCCGAACAATTTGGGGCCGGCGTTGACGGTCATCACGATGGAGGAGCCGATGATCAGGCAGCCGGTGACGATGCCCATGGTCAGCCGGTTGGTGCTGCGGTCCAGCTGACGGCCGAAGCTGTCCAGCCGCTGCAGGTCCAGGTTGACGCGGAATTTGCCGTGGCGGATGTCCTTGCCCATGCGCATCAGGTCGCGCGGCAGGCTGGAGAGCATGGCCAGCGCTTCGCCCAGCGAATGGCGGCCGCGTTTGAGCAGGGCCGCCGGATGGTAGCGGGCGATGGAGAGCTCGCGCACAAAGGGCGTGATGTGGGCGATGAGCTGAAAATCCGGGTCCAGCTGGCGGCCCAGGCCTTCCAGGGTGATCAGCGCCTTGAACAGCATGGCCATGTCCGGCGGCAGCAGGATGGAGTGGTCGCGGATCAGCGCCATGATGTCGGAGATCAGTTGGCTGATGTTGATGCCCTTGAGGGGCACGTGTTCGTACTGGAACAGGAATTCGCCCACGTCGTGGGCGAACTGGCGTTCGTTGACCGGGGTGTTGCCGGTCCATTCAATCAGCACGTCGATGATGCCGGCCTCGTCGCGGTTGGCCACCGCGGCGAGCAGATCGACGATTTCATCGCGGCGGCCGTGGCTGATGCGGCCCACCATGCCAAAGTCGATGAAGGCGATGCGGTGCTCGGGCAGGAAGAAGACGTTGCCCGGATGCGGGTCCGCGTGGAAGAAGCCGTGGATCAGGATCATCTTCAACACCGCGTCCGCGCCACGCTGGGCCAGCAGCACCGGGTCCAGGCCGCTGTCGGCCAGTTGTTCCAGCCGGGCGGCCGGCACGCCGGCGATGTAGTCCTGCACGTTGACGGCGGCGTTGGTGTAGTCCCAGTAGACCTTGGGTACTTGTACTTCCGGATCGTCGGCGAAGTCGCGGGCGAAGCGTTCGGAGTTGCGGGCTTCCACCGCCAAGTCCATTTCCCGTTTGAGCGAGCGGGCGAACTGGCCGACGATTTCCACCGGCTGAAAGCGGCGCACGTCGGGGAATTCCAGTTCCAGCAGGCCGGCCAGGTGGTTGAGGATGCGCAGGTCCGCTTCCACCTTGTCCACAATGCCGGGGCGGCGCAGCTTCACCGCCACGTCGCTGCCGTCGTGCAGGGTGGCGCGGTGCACTTGGGCGATGGAGGCGGAGCCTATGGGGTTGAGATCGAAGTGGGCGAACACGGCTTCAGGCTCGTCGCCCAGCGCGGCCTTGACCAGGCGGCGAACCGCTTCCGGACGCACCGGAGGCACCTTGTTTTGCAGCTTTTCGAATTCGGCGATCCAGTCCGGCGGGAACACGTCCACGCGGGTGGAGAGAATCTGGCCCAGCTTGATGAAGGTGGGGCCCAGTTCTTCAAAGGCCAGGCGCACGCGCACCGGGGTGGGCGGGCGGTTTTCCGCCTCCGGCAGGTTGAGGTTCAACCATTGGCCGGCTTTTTCCACCGCGCGCGGTAATTTTAGCCTTTGGGCGAATTCGCCCAGGCCGTGACGGATCAGAATGCCGCTGATTTCCTTCAGTCTCGGCAGGTCGCGCATGGCGATCAGGGTTTCTCTCAGCATCGGTTCTGCCTTGTGGGCATGGGTTTTTACTCAAAAACAAAGGCTTGCCGTCCGGGCGCGCCGGCGCCGTCCCGCCGCGCGGTTTTGTCGCTGGCCATGCCAATGCGATGGATTGTACGCCATTAGTGCCGGCTGTCTCGCCCAAGGTTCAAGCGGGCCGGTCCAAAGCGCTGGAAACGGCCTGCCTGCGGCTTTACACTACCGCCCCCGTCCGATAGAGTTCGCCCTATGAAATTGCAACTCCGCTTAATGACTCTGGTGCTGGCGGGCTTTATGGTATTCGCTGAAGCGGCGCCGGAAAAGGCCCCTCCGGAGGGGCGCCCCGCGGCGGAAGCTAGCGCGCAGTCCGGCCAGGACGATCCCATCTCGAAATTCTCCTCCCCCGCGGAAGACGCGGTGGGGGATCTGCTGTTGCAAGCCATGAGCCTCTTGGGCGTTGCCTATCGTTTTGGCGGCAATTCGCCGGAAAACGGCCTGGATTGCAGCGGTTTTATCCGTTATGTGTTTCAAAAATCCTTGAAAGTGAACCTGCCGCGCACTTCGGCCGAAATGGCCCGCGTGGGGAAATCCATCAATCGCAGCGAACTCGTGCCCGGCGATCTGGTCTTTTTCAACACCCGCGGTTTCAGTTATTCCCATGTGGGCATGTACATGGGCAACGGCAAATTCATTCACGCGCCGCGCACCGGCAAGAATATCGAAGTGGCCAACATCAACCAGAGCTACTGGAACGGCCGCTTCAACGGCGCGCGTCGGGTTAACCGCAGCACGGCGGCGCAGGCGGCGGACACGTCCGACGATCTGACCGTGGCGACGTCGACACGCAAGGCCTCGGCGGAAAGCGCTCCGGCTGTCAAGTGCCGCAAGGGTAAGAAGTGCAAGCCGGTGGCCGCCAAAAAAGGCGGCAAGGCCGAATCCAAGAAGGCGGGCAAGGCGGGGGCGAAGAAGGGCGGCAAGGCCGCCGCCGGCGCCAAGAAAAAAGCCAAGCGTTGATTGGCGGCTTAAGCTGATAAGGATGCAGGAACGACATTGCCCGCGTTGCGGGCAATGTGCTTTGGAGCGAGACGATGGCATTGAAAGTGGACATACCAGTGTGGAAAGACCCGCAAGGCAATGTGGTGGCTTGCGTGGAAAAGCTGAAAGTGATGCAGGAGAACCTGGAGGAACTGGCCCAGCTGGCGCAGGACGCCTTGGAAGACGCGGTGCTGATGGGCTGCGACGAGGGTCAGGTCAAGGATTTCCTGGTTCAGGTGATGCAAAGCCTGCACAACCCCTATCAAGGGCGCTGAGCGCCGTTTTCATCCACCCCCTCGGGTTGGCCGCCGCGCGCGGCGAACCCGCGACTCGCTCCGGAAAGGGGCTTTTTTGATGCATTGGCCTTTTGAAGCCTTTATCGGCCTGCGCTATTTGCGGGCCAAACGCCGCAACGGTTTCATTTCCTTCATTTCCCTGATTTCCATCGTCGGCATTGCGCTGGGCGTGGCCGCGCTGATCATCGTGCTGTCGGTCATGAACGGCTTCCAGAAGGAAATCCGCGGCCGCATTCTGAGCGTGGCCTCGCATCTGGAGGTCAGCGCCTACGACGGCAAGCTGGATCATTGGCGGCAGGCGGCCCAAGTGGGCGGAGCGCAGCCGCATGTGCTGGCCGCCGCGCCCTTCGTCAACAGCCAGGGCCTGTTTACCGCTTACGGCAATATCCAAGGCGGCCTGGTGCGCGGCATCGAACCGGCGCTGGAGGACAAGGTGGTGGACGTGGGCCGACACATGGTGACCGGCAAGCTGGAGAATTTGCGCCCCGGTGAGTTTGGCATGGCGCTGGGCGCGGAGTTGGCGCGCCGGCTGAATGTGGGTCTGGGCGACAAGGTGATGCTGATGGTGCCGCAGGGTTCGATCACGCCAGCCGGCATGCTGCCGCGTTCCAAGCAGTTCACCGTGGTGGGCATCTTCAAGGTGGATATGTTCGAGTTCGACGCTTCGCTGGCGATGGTGAACCTGCGCGATGCCCAGGTGTTGTCGCGGATGGGGGACAACGTCAGCGGCGTGCGCTTCAAGCTGGACGATCCGATGCTGGCGCCGACGGTGAAGCAGGCGCTGCGCGCCAAGTTGCCGCAGAATCTGGTGACGGACTGGACCGACACCAATTCCAATTATTTCCGCGCGGTGCAAATCGAAAAAAGGATGATGACCATCATCCTGACGCTGATTGTGGCGGTGGCGGCGTTCAATCTGGTGTCCACGCTGGTGATGGTGGTGACGGACAAGCAGGCGGACATCGCCATTCTGCGCACGCTGGGCGCGTCCCCGGCCAGCATCATGAAAATCTTCATGATCCAGGGCTCGGTGGCCGGGGTACTGGGCACTTTGTCCGGGGTGGCCTCGGGCGTGCTGATCGCCTTGAATCTGGACGTGATCGTGCCGCTGATTGAACGCGTCATCGGCAGCAAGATCCTGTCCAGCGAGGTGTATATGATCGACTACCTGCCGTCGGACGTGCAGTGGAACGATGTGTCCACCATCACCCTGATTTCCCTGCTGCTGGCCTTGTTCGCCACGCTATACCCCAGCTGGCGCGCGGCGCGCACCCAACCGGCGGAGGCTTTGCGCTATGAGTAATGTGTTGTCGTGCCAAGGCTTGGGCAAGTCCTATAACGAAGGCAAGTTGCAGCTGACGGTGTTGTCCGATGTCAGCCTGACGGTGGAGAAGGGCGCCAGCCTGGCCATTGTCGGCGCGTCCGGTTCCGGTAAAAGCACGTTGCTGCATTTGCTGGGCGGGCTGGATACGCCCAGTCAGGGCCGCGTGGAGGTGCTGGGCCGGGATCTGGCGACGATGTCCGAGGCGGAGCGCGGCCGGATGCGCAACGCTTCGCTGGGCTTTGTCTATCAGTTCCATCATTTGCTGCCGGAATTCAGCGCGCTGGAAAACGTGATGATGCCGCTGCTGATTCGCCGCATGCCGCGCAAGCAGGCGGAGCGGGAGGCGAGCGAGATGCTGGGCCGCGTGGGCCTGGGTCAGCGCTTGCAGCACAAGCCGGGCGAATTGTCCGGCGGCGAGCGTCAGCGCGCGGCGATGGCGCGCGCGCTGGTGACGCAGCCTGCCTGCCTGCTGGCGGACGAGCCCACCGGCAACCTGGACGTGCACACCGCGCGCCAGGTGTTCGATCTGATGCTGGAATTGAACCGCACGCTGGGCACCAGCCTGATCATCGTGACCCATGATCTGGAGCTGGCCGCGCGAGCGCAGCGCACGCTGCGCTTGAACGAAGGCAGGCTGGCGGAGACGGAGCGCGCCGCGGGCGAGCCGGCTTAAATTCGAATTCTTGACTCCAAAAGGGAGATTATTTTGCTGTTCAAGCGTGAAGAAATCGACTTCGATGCCTTGCTGGACATCCTGCAAACCCCGTCCGGCATGATGGAGGCGGCGATAGGCGTGTTGTGCGTGTTCATCGCCTTCTATCTGGCCCGTTTCGCCTTCAAGCAGTTTTTCGATCACAACCCGGAGCGCTATGAGCGCTTTTTGCCCTATGTGGGCTTCCGCCTGGTGCTGCCGGTGGCGGCGCAGGCCTTGGTGATGCTGTCTCGCTCCGCCTGGGTGCACCTGCTGCACGAGCGCGCGATGGTGCTGCATCTGCTGAGCGCGATGCTGTTCTGGCTGACCTTGATCCGGCTGTGTTGCGCGGTGGTGCGCCAAGCGCTGCCCAAGGGCCGTTTCGAACGCCATACCGAACATTTCCTCGCCACGGTGCTGTGGCTGGGCTTTGTCAGCTGGGCCATCGGTTTCGACATGGTGGTGATTGAGTGGCTGGAGTCGATGTCGTTCTCGGTGGGCAAGACCCGCTTGAACATGCTGACCATACTCAATGGTCTGTTGTGGGTGTCCATCATCGTGATGGTGGCTTTGTGGGTCAGCCGCCTGATTGAATCCCGCTTGCTGAATCTGAAACAGCTGGACCCCAGCCTGCGCATCGTTCTGGCCAAGCTGACCCGCACGATACTGCTGGTTCTGGTGGTGCTGATCGCGCTGCCGGTGGTGGGCATTGATCTGACGGTGCTGTCGATGTTCGCCAGCGCGATGGTGTTTGGCTTGAGCTTCGGCATGCAGAAGATCGCCAGCAACTTCGTGTCCGGCTTCATCATCCTGCTGGATCACTCCATCCGCATCGGCGACCGGCTGATGGTGGAAAACCGCGTGGGCTACGTCACCAAGATGACCTCGCGCTACGTGGTGCTCAAGGGCGCAGACGGCACCGAGGCGCTGATTCCCAACGATGTGTTGATGACCAATACCGTGGTCAACCAGTCGTATTCCGACAAGAGCATGTGGACCAGCCTGCCGGTATCGGTGGCTTACGGCTCCGATCTGGACAAGGCGCTGGAATTGTTGCAGCAGGCGGCAAGCAAACAAGCGCGGGTTGTGCAGAATCCGGCGCCGCGCGGCTTCGTCACCTTGTTCGCCGACAGCAGCATCAATCTGGAGCTGGGCTTTTGGGTGGCGGACCCGGAAAACGGTTTCATGGGCTTGAAATCCGATCTGAATATGGCAATCTGGCGGCTGTTCAAGGAACATGGCATTCAAATGCCGTTCCCGCAGCGGGAAATCCGCATTCTCAACGATAAGCCGCAAGACTAAGGCAAGGGAGACGCCGCCATGGCAGGCAAACGCTTGGCAATCATAGACGACGACGCCGCAGTGCGGGAGTCGCTGGTATGGCTGCTGGACGGCCAGGGTTATCTGGCCAGCGGCTTCGACAGCGCGGAGGAGTTTCTGGCTTGCCCGGACGGCGGCGACTTCAACGGCATCATCCTGGACCTGAGGCTGTCCGGCATGAGCGGCATCATGCTGCTGGAAAAACTGGCCGGCTGGCCTTACTGTCCGCCGGTGATCATGCTCACCGCCCACGGCGACGTGCCGCACGCGGTGGCGGCGTTGAAGCTGGGCGCGCTGGATTTCATGGAGAAGCCGTTCGACGACGAACGCTTGCTGGAGCGCGCCGAGGCCGCGGTGCTGCGCGATGAACAGAACCGTTTGCTGCACGGCCGCCGCAGCAAGGTGTCCGCCGCGCTGTCCTTGCTGACGGACCGCGAACGCGAAGTGATGCAGCTGATCCTCACCGGCAAGCTCAACAAGCAGATCGCCGAGGAACTGACCATCAGCATGAAAACGGTGGAAGTGCACCGCGCCCGCGTGTTCGACAAGATGGGCGTCAAATCCGCGGTGGAACTGGCCGGCTTGCTGGCCAGCCAGAGCCCGTCCAACGGAGGCAAGGGCTGATGGGCGACAAGCAACCGGTATCGGTGCTGGTGGTGATCCACACCGTGGACGGCCACGCGCTGCTGATCGAGCGCGCCGACAAGCCCGGCTACTGGCAATCCGTGACCGGCAGCCGAGAGGGCGAGGAGGCCTTGCGCGACACCGCGCTGCGCGAACTGGCGGAGGAAACCGGCCTGGTCCTGACGCGGGACGATGCCCGGCTCAGCGACTGGGGCCTGGTCAACCGCTACGAAATCTATCCGCACTGGCGCCACCGTTATCCGGACGGCGTCACCCATAACGAAGAACATGTGTTTGGGCTATGCCTGGAGCGGCCGCTGACAGTGATGCTGGCGCCGCGCGAGCATCTGGCCCAGCAATGGCTGCCGTGGGACGAGGCCGCCGACAAGGTGTTTTCGCCGTCCAACGCCGAGGCGTTGCGGATGCTGCCGCAAAGGCAGGCGGCGGCGCGGTCATGAAGCCGATGATCTGGCTGGCCGAGGATGAGGCCGGCATCGCGGACACTCTGATCTACACGCTGGAAACCGACGGCTTCGCCGTTGAGTGGTTCGAGCGCGGCCTGCCCTTGCTGGAACGGCTGGATGACGCCGTCCCGGCCTTGTGCATCCTGGATGTGGGCCTGCCGGACATCAACGGTTTCGAGTTGTGCCGCCGGCTGCGCGAGCGCGCGGATCTGCCGCTGATGTTTCTGACCGCGCGCAGCGAGGAGATGGACCGCATCATCGGCCTGGAGATCGGCGCGGACGACTACGTGGCCAAGCCGTTTTCGCCGCGCGAAGTCAGCGCCCGCGCGCGCACCATCTTGCGGCGCTACGCCAAGGGCCAGGCCCCGGCCGCCGCGCCGGCGCCCACCGGCTTCGATCTGGACGAGGCGCGGGCCTGCGTCCATTTCGCCGGCCACAAGCTGAACCTGACCCGCTACGAATATCTGCTGCTGAAAACGCTGTTGGCGGAACCGGGCCGGGTGTTTTCGCGCCAGCAGCTGATGGAGCGGGTGTGGCGCGACGCCGAGGACAGCTTCGACCGCACCGTGGACACCCACGTCAAGACCCTGCGCGCCAAGCTGCGCGACATCGACCCCGACGCCCAGCCCATCCAGACCCATCGCGGCCTGGGTTACAGCCTGGGCGAGTGAGATGCGCTTCGGCCTGCGGCTGTTCCTCGGTTATTTCTTGATCGTGGCCGTGGCCGGCTGGTTCGTGCTGGCCATCTTCACCCAGGAAGTGAAGCCGGGCGTGCGCCGCGCCACCGAGGGCACGCTGGTGGACAGCGCCAATGTGCTGGCCGGCATCGCCGCCGCGGACATGGCGGACGGCGACATCGCCAACGGGCGGCTGGCCCGCGCCTTCCGCGACAAGGCGCGGCCGCCCATCGCCGCCAATATTTCCGGCATCGTCAAAAACAATATGGAGTTCCGCGTCTACGTCACCGACGCGCGCGGCGTGGTGATTTTCGACTCCAGCGGCCGCGACCTGGGGCGGGACTACTCGCGCTGGAATGATGTTTACCGCACGCTGCGCGGCGAATACGGCGCGCGCAGCACTCGCAGCAAGCCGGACGACGAAAACAGCAGCGTGATGCACGTGGCCGCCCCGGTGCGGCTGGACGGGCGCATTGTCGGCTCTCTGACCGTGTCCAAGCCCAATGTGACGATGGAGCCGGTGATACGCCGCAGCGAACGCAAGATCATGCTGGCCGGCGGCGCGCTGTTGGGCGCCGCCTTGCTGATAGGCGCGGTGATGGTGTGGTGGATCAACCGCTCCATCCGCCGGCTGGTGGGCTACGCCGAGGCGGTGGCGGCCGGCCAGCCGGCCAATGTGCCGCGGCTGGGCAGCCCGGAGCTGGACAGCCTGGGCCAGGCGGTGGAGGCGATGCGGCGCAAGCTGGAGGGCAAGGCCTATGTGGAAGGCTATGTGCACACGCTGAGCCATGAATTGAAAAGCCCGCTGGCGGCGATACGCGGCGCCGGCGAGCTGTTGCGGGAAGACCCGCCGCCGGAAACGCGCCGCCGCTTCGTCGACAACATCCTGGCGCAAAGCCTGCGCATGCAGCAGTTGATTGAAAGGCTGTTGTGGCAGGCGCGGGTGGAGTCGCGGCTGCGGCCGGACGCTAGTCCGCTGGACTGGCCGGCCTTGATCGAGGAAACCGCCGACGGCAAGGCGCTGGCCGCCGCCCGGCGCGACGCGCGCATAGAGCGCCGGCTGGCTCCGGCCAGCCTGGACGGCGACCGCCTGCTGCTGACGCAGGCCTTGTCCAATCTGCTGGACAACGCGCTGGAGTTCAGCCCGCCGGGCGGCGTGATCGAACTTTACGGCGCGCCGGAAGAGGGCGGTTATCTGCTCCGCGTGCGCGATCACGGCCCAGGCGTGCCGGATTACGCGCTGGAACGGGTGTTTGAGCGCTTTTACTCCTTGCCGCGTCCGGACAGCGGAAAAAGCACCGGCCTGGGCTTGAGCCTGGTGCGGGAGGTGGCGCAGCTGCACGGCGGCCGCGCAGAACTGCTCAACCACGCCGACGGCGGCGCCGAGGCGCGGCTCTGGCTGCCGTTGGGTTGAGCCGCTCGGACTTCACACGCTTTTCACACCAGCCCATTCCCGCTTCACCCTCAAGACTTACGCTGTCTCCCGTGATGAAACCAGGAGGCAAGCGATGAAGAAAAACCCCTTATTGACCAAGATACTGATCCTGCTGGCGCTGTCCTTGGCACTGCTGGTGCCGGTGAGCGCGATCAGCAACCTGATCTCCGAGCGCAAGCATTATCAGGAAGAAGCGGTGGAGAAAGTGGTGGCCAGCACCAGCGGCGAGCAAACCGTGATCGGTCCGGTGCTGGTGATCCCTTATGTGGAAACCGTGGAGGAGAAGCAGAATGGCAAGACTCAAAACGTCAAGCACGAGCTGGAGCGTTACGTGCTGCCGCGCCAGCTGGCGGTGGACGGCAAGCTCAAGGTCAGCCCGCGCTCGCTGGGCATTTATCAGGCGCTGATCTTCGGCAGCGAGGCCGGCTTCAGCGGCCATTTCGAGATTCCGCCGCAGCCTGAGCTGCTCAAACCGTCGATTCAGCTGAAAACGCCCTATCTGGCGGTGGGCATTAGCGATCCGCGCGGCATCGGCAAAGTGCCGCAACTGAGCGCCGGCGGCAAGGCGCATCCATTCGCGGCCGGCGCCGGCCTGCCGCGGATGAGCGAGGGCATACACGCGCCGCTGCCGCAGTTGCTCGATCTTGCCAAGGCGCAGACGCTGCCGTTCGCCTTTCAGCTCAATTTGCAGGGCACGCGCAGCATCAGCTATGTGCCGGTGGGCGAGAGCAGCACGCTGAGCTTGACGTCCAACTGGCCGCACCCCAGCTTTATCGGCAACTTCCTGCCGGTGCAGCGCAGCGTGGATGCCAAGGGCTTCAAGGCGCAATGGGAGAGCAGCTGGTTCGCCAATAATCTGAACGACCGCTTCCAGCAGGCCGCCTTCAGCGATGGAAAGTCCGGCTTGAGCGCCTTGCCGTCCTTCAGCACCGGCCTGGTGCAGCCAGTGGATCAATATCAGCAGAACGAGCGCTCCGTCAAATACGCGGTGCTGTTCATCGGCCTGACCTTCTTGTCCTTCTTCCTGCTGGAAACGCTGCGCAGCCTGCGCGTGCATCCCATCCAATATGTGCTGGTGGGCATGGCGCTGGTGATGTTCTTCCTGATTTTGCTGGCGCTGTCCGAGCATCTGGGCTTTGGGCCGGCCTACCTGCTGGCGGCAACGGCCTGCGTCGGCCAGATCGGCTTCTACGTCAGCCACATCCTGGGCGGCTGGAAGCGCGGCCTGGGCTTCGCCGGACTGCTCAGCCTGCTGTACGCGGTGTTGTACGGCCTGCTGCAATCCGAGGACAACGCCTTGTTGCTGGGCAGCCTGCTGCTCTTCGCCGCGCTGACCGCCATCATGACGCTGACCCGGCGGCTGGATTGGTATCGCTTCTCCGCGCGGAGCGAGGAGGCGCTTGCGCCGCCGCCCCCGCCGCAGCCTTGACGACATCATGATTTCTCGGTTTCACAAAACCGCCATCATCAGGTAACGCGTTCTCGCTATCGTTTTCCCGCCCGGCGTCGCAACCGGGCTGGGCAAGGGCCCGGATTCCGCTTTCCGGGCCCTTGGTTTTTCATCGCGGCGCGGCGCGCCGCCACAAGACGACTGCACTCCGATGACGCTTATGACTCTTTCGCCAAGGGCCGCCTCTTGGGCGAGCCGGCTGGCCGCCTGTTTGCTGGCGGCCGCGCTCGCCGGTTGCCTGGGCGACAATCAGGACAACGCCGGCCAACCGGGCAACGGCAATTCCAATCAAACCAAGCCGCCGGCCAAGCTCCGCTGCGCGCCCTGAACCCGTACGAGCCCGCCATGACCGACACCCCCGTTTCCTCTTCCCGCCGCCAGTTCATCAAGCGCGGCAGCGCGCTGGCCGCCAGCTCCCTGACGCTGTCCTTGTTGCCGGCCTCCATCCAGCGCGCGCTGGCCATTCCCGCCAACAACCGCACCGGCACCCTTCAGGATGTCGAGCACATCGTGATCCTGACTCAGGAAAACCGCGCCTTCGACCACTATTTCGGCACCCTGGCCGGGGTGCGCGGCTTCGGCGATCGCTTCCCGCTGCCGCTGGCCGACAGCGCCTTGCTCAAGCGCAAGACCGTCTGGTATCAGACCAATCAGGGGAACAGCGCCACGCCGCCGCGGGTGGTGGCGCCGTTCCATCTCAACACCGCGCAGACTTTCGCCTATATGCGGGTGGAGGGCACGCCGCATGTGTGGTCGGACGCGCAATACGCCTGGGGCAAGGGTGTGATGAACGCCTGGCCCACCTATAAGCAGAACCACTCCATGGGTTATTTCAAGGAGGCGGACCTGCCGTTCCAGTACGCGCTGGCCAACGCCTTCACCCTGTGCGACGCCTATCACTGCGCTTTCCAGGGCGGCACCAATCCCAATCGCGTGTTTCTGTGGTGCGGCGGCAACGACCCGCTGCAACAGGGCAAGGGCCCGGTGATCGCCAACGCCTACGACTCCGTCGATTACAACCCCAAGGGCGGCTACACCTTCACCACCTACGCCGAGCGGCTGGAAGCGGCCGGGGTGAGCTGGAAGATCTATCAGGACATGGCAGACAACTTCACCGACAACCCGGTGGCCGGTTTCCGCAGCTTCCGCGCCGCTTATTTCGGCGAGGCCGGCGCCAAGCCGGCGCTCAAGAGCAAGGGCTTGTCCACCTGGACGCTGGACGATCTGCGCCAGGACGTGCTGGCCAACCGCCTGCCGCAAGTGTGCTACATCGTCGCCACCGCCGACGGCTCGGAGCATCCGGGGCCGTCCAGCCCGGCGCAGGGGGCCGACTACACCGCCCGCGTGCTGGACGCGTTGACCGCCAATCCGGAGGTGTGGAGCAAGACGGTGTTCCTGGTCAACTTCGACGAGAACGACGGCTTCTTCGACCACGTGCCGCCGCCGGCCGCGCCCAGCTATCTAAGCTGGGACGCGGACCCGGCCAAGGCGGTGCTGGCCGGGGGCTCCACCGTGGCCACCGACGGCGAGTACCATCATCTGCGCAGCAGCGAGACCAGCAATGAGCGCGCCGACCTGATCCATGTGCCTTACGGGCCGGGGCCGCGAGTGCCGATGTATGTGATTTCGCCGTGGAGCCGCGGCGGCTGGGTCAATTCCCAGGTGTTCGACCACACCTCGGTGATCCGCTTCATCGAGCAGCGTTTCGGCGTCAAGGAACCCAATATCAGCCCCTGGCGGCGCGCGGTGTGCGGCGATCTGCTGTCCTGCTTCGACTTCGTCAATCCCAACGCCGAACTGCCCAAGCTGCCTGCCACCGCCGCGTTGGCGGCGCGGGCGCGAGCCTTGCCCGGCCGCACCAAGCCCAGCGCGCCGGTCCTGCCGGAATTGCCGGTGCAGGCCAGCGGCCTGCGCCGCTCGCGCGCCTTGCCCTACGAGTTGCACGCCAGCGCGCGCGCGGACGGCAGCGCCGGCACGGTGGAGTTGATTTTCGCCAATAGCGGCCAGGCAACGGCGGTGTTCCACGTCTACGACCGCCGTCATCTGGACGCGCCGCCGCGCCGTTACGCGGTGGAAGCCGGCAAGCAGCTGTCCGGGCTGTGGCGGGTCAATTACGACGCCAATCTCTATGACTTGTGGGTGCTGGGTCCCAACGGCTTCCATCGCCATTTCACCGGCGACGCCGGCCAGTTGGGCCGCTTGAGCAAGGCGCAGCCGGAGATCCAGGTCTGTTACGATCCGGCCGCCGGGGACGTTTATCTGAAGCTGCACAATAGCGGCCGCGAGAACTGCGAGTTCCAGGTGCGCGCCAACGCTTATGCGAAGACCGATGCGCAGCGCGTTGTCGTTGGTCCGCAAGGGGAGGCGGTGCTGAACTGGCCCTTGAAGGACAGCTACGGCTGGTACGACGTCAGCGTCAGCGCGCCGGTGTTCCCCGGCTTCAGTCGCCGCTTCGCCGGCCGGGTGGAAACCGGTCGCGACGGTTATAGCGATCCGGCGATGGGCGGCGCGGCGCAGGGCGAGCAGTGGGCCACGTCCTGAGCCGGCCGGTCTTGCCGGTTTAAAACGGGCGGCGCCGACGGCGCCGCTTTTTTAATGGCCCGGCGTGGCCAGGCGTTCGAATCTCATCACCCTGGCCGGCGGCAGATTGCGCCAGATCAGTTGGCTGTCGCGCAGCGCAAAGCCCGCGCCCAGCCAGTCCGCCGGCGCTTGCAAGGCGTAGCTGAATTGCAGCAGCGCACCGCCGGCCGGCAATACGCGGCGCCATTGTTCGACGATGGCCAAGGCTTCCGCCCGCGGCAGGGAGCGCAGCGGCAGGCTGGAGACGACGACATCTATCGCCGCCTGCTCCGGCAATAAGGCCGCCAGCCGCGCGGCGTCGCCCTGTATCACCTGGACCGAGGGAAAACGCTGCCGCAGATGACGGACAAAGGCCGGAGAGCGTTCGACCACCCGCAAGCGTTCGCGGCTCAGTCCTTGCGCCAGCAAGGCTTGGGTAATGGCGCCGGTGCCGCCGCCCAGCTCGATCACCAAACCCGTGCCGGACATCGGCGTCTGGGCGGCCATGCACTGCGCCAGGCGCTTGGAACTGGGCCAGACCGCGCCCACCCGGCCGGGCCGGTTTATCCATTCGCGAAGAAACAGGCGGGGAGAGCGGGTGGTCAAATGGGTCCGGCAGACAGCGGGCGCGTTCAGCGCTTTGGCGCAAATGGGGCAAAAGGCGAGGGAGGCTTCGAGTGGATCAGGGCTGCGCATGGGACTTTCTCCGGTTTGACATGCTGGTTTGTCCTGGAGAAGCCATGCTAGAAAACAATGCTTAAGCGTAGCTGAAGCGCCGCGATGATTGTCGCATCGCGGCGCTTTGGGGTTTAGAAACAGTTCACGATCTACGGAGTTGGGCGCTTAGAGCCTGTTCAAGATCTCGCGAGTCGTGAACAGCTTCCTAGAAGAAACCCAGCGGCTTGCCGTCAAAGCTCACCAGCAGGTTCTTGGTCTGCTGGTAATGGTCGAGCGCGCGCTTGTGGGTTTCGCGCCCGATGCCGGACTTCTTGTAACCACCGAAGGCCGCGTGGGCCGGGTAGAGGTGATAGCAGTTGGTCCATACCCGGCCGGCCTTGATTGCGCGGCCAACGCGGTAGGCGCGGTTGATGTCATGGGTCCACACGCCGGCGCCTAGGCCGAACTCGGTGTCGTTGGCGATGGCGATGGCCTCCGCCTCGTCCTTGAAGGTGGCGATGCTGACCACCGGGCCGAAGATCTCCTCCTGGAACACCCGCATCTTGTTATTGCCCTTCAACAAGGTGGGCTGGATGTAATAGCCTTGCGCCAGCCCGCCTTCCAACGGCTCCAACTTGCCGCCGCTCAGCACCTCGGCGCCTTCCTGGCGCGCGATGTCCAGGTAGGACAGGATTTTGTCGAACTGCTGCTGCGACGCCTGGGCGCCCACCATGGTGTCGGTGTCCAGCGGATCCCCGCGCTTGATCGCCGCTACCTTCTTCATGACCTCGGCCATGAAGGCCGGGTAGATGGACTCCTGCACCAGCGCGCGCGACGGGCAGGTGCAGACTTCGCCCTGGTTGAAGAAAGCCAGCACCAGGCCCTCGGCGGCTTTTTCGATGAAGGACGGCTCCGCCTGCATGATGTCTTCGAAGAAGATATTGGGCGATTTGCCGCCCAACTCCACGGTGGACGGGATGATGTTCTCCGCCGCGCATTGCAGGATGTGGCGGCCCACCGGGGTGGAGCCGGTGAAGGCGATCTTGGCGATGCGCTTGCTGGTGGCCAGCGCCTGGCCGGCTTCCTTGCCGAAGCCGTGAACCACGTTGATCACGCCCGGCGGCAGCAGATCGCCTATCACTTCCATCAGCACGGCAATGCCCAGCGGCGTTTGTTCCGCCGGTTTCAGCACCACGCAGTTGCCGGCGGCCAGCGCCGGCGCCAGTTTCCACGCGGCCATCAGGATGGGGAAGTTCCACGGGATGATCTGGCCCACTACGCCCAAGGGCTCGTGGATGTGGTAGGCCATGGTGTTGTGGTCTATCTCCGCCGCCGTGCCCTCTTGGGCGCGGATGCAGCCGGCGAAGTAGCGGAAGTGATCGGCGGCCAGTGGGATGTCCGCGTTCAGCGTCTCGCGAACAGGCTTGCCGTTGTCCCAGGTTTCGGTGATGGCCAGCACTTCCAGATTGGCCTCGATGCGGTCCGCGATCTGCAGCAACAGATAGGAACGCTGTTGCGCGGAGGTCTGGCCCCAAGCGTCGGCGGCGGCGTGGGCGGCGTCCAGCGCCTTGTTGATGTCGGCGGCGTCGGAGCGCGGAAACTCGGCGATGGGCTGGCCGTTGACCGGCGAGGTGGTGGTGAAATGCTGACCGTTGACCGGAGGCGTGAACTCGCCGCCGATATAGTTGCCGTAGCGGGGCTTGAAGGCGATCAGCGCGCCGGGCGTGCCGGGGTGAGCGTAACGCATGGTGTTTCTCCTGTTATGAATAGGCCGGTTGCCGCGCGGCGGCGGCTATTGTTCAGCAGAAAGCGTGCCAAGGGCGGAGGTCAGGAGCGCGTGTTGCGGTGCAAAACACGGCATAGCTAACTTATGCGGCTATTCTGCGGCTCACGCATTGCGGCGCGGCATGGCGCGGTCAGCGCTAGGCGGGCCACCTGTCCCATTGGACGCGGCGCAAACTGTTGCAAAACGCTACAGTGTCGCGCTCGATGCGACGCCGGTCCCGGCGCGCCGCATGTTAAGGTGACGCGCGGGTTCATCCGCCGCCGCAACCGTTTTCGTTCTGTCTCGCTGCACTTGCGAGACCTTGCGCCGGCTTTCATGTCCGGAGGGAGTTCACCATGGATCATCCCATTGCTTTGCCCGTGGAACGGGCGCGGCGCAGTTTCTTCCAGCAAGGGCTGGCGCCGGCGGGGCTCAGGGGCGAAATCGCCCAGTCTTGGCAGCGCTGCCGGCAACAAGCCTTGCCGCCGCAGGCCGCGCGGCAAGAAGACGGCCTGGAAGGCGCGGCGTTGAACGCGCTGCGCGAGGCCAACGGCCTGCTGCTGCGGCTGGCTCAGCCCGAGCTGGACGGGCTGGGGGAGCAAGTCATCGACCGCCGCGGCATTGTGCTGCTCAGCGACGCCGACGGCGTGATTCTCAATGCCGCCGGCTGCCCCGGCTTTTTGCCCAAGGCGGAACAGGTGGCCTTGCTGCCCGGCATGGCCTGGGGCGAGCGGGACCGAGGCACCAACGCCATCGGCACCGCTCTGGCCTTGGGCGCGGCGGTGCAGGTCAACGGCGGGGAACATTATCTGGCTAGCAACGGGGGGATTTCCTGCTCGGCCGCGCCCATCTTCGCGTCCAACGGCCGCCTGGCCGGCGCGCTCAATATCAGCAGCGACGCGCGCGCCCATGACGCGCACGCCTTGGGCCTGGTGCGGCTGGCCGCGCGCCAGATCGAACACCGCTGGCTGGCGCGATCGGCCGCCGGACATTGGCTGGTGCGCTTCCATTTGAACCACGCTTTGCTGGGGTCGCCGCGCGAAGGCGTGCTGGTCTTCGCCGACGAGGTGCTGATAGAGGCCAACAGCTGCGCGCTGGCCTGGCTGGGCCTGGTTTGGGCGGACCTGGGCCGGATGCGCTTCGGCCAGCTGTTCGACGGCGAGCTGCAACCGGCCGACGGCTTGCGGACGCGGCTTAGCCGGCGCGGCCAGCATTTCCATCTGCACATCACGCCGCCGGCGCGCAAGGCCTTGGCTGAACGGCCTGCGCCCAAGGCCGAGGCGGCGGCGCGGCCCTCTGCCGCCTTGCAACGCGCCGTCAAAGTGTTGAACGCCGATATCCCGGTATTGCTGCAGGGCGAAACCGGCGTGGGCAAGGAGGTGTTCGCCCGCGCTTTGCATGCCGCCAGCCGGCGCGGCCGCGGCCCCTTCGTCGCCGTCAACTGCGCGGCGATACCGGAGGCGCTGATCGAATCGGAGCTGTTCGGCTACGAGGAGGGCGCCTTCACCGGCGCGAGGCGCAAGGGCATGGCGGGCAAGCTGCGCGAAGCCGGCGGCGGCGTGCTGTTCCTGGACGAAGTGGGGGACATGCCGGCGGCGATGCAGGCGCGCTTGCTGCGAGTCTTGCAGCAGCGCGAGGTTACCCCCTTGGGCGGCGGTCAGACGCATGCGGTGGACTTCGCGCTGATTTGCGCCACCCATCGCGACCTGGCGGCGATGGCGGCGGCCGGCGAGTTCCGCGCCGATCTGTTCTATCGCTTGCAGGACTACCCAGTGCGGCTGCCGCCCTTGCGCGAGCGCGCCGACCTGCCGCGCTTGATCGACGAGATGTGGGACGAACTGGGCGCGGAACAACGCGGCGTGCGCTTGGGCGGACCGCTGCGGGCAGCCTTGCTGACCTGCAACTGGCCTGGCAACGCGCGCCAGTTGTACAGCGCCTTGCGCACCATGCTGGCCCTGGCCGACGACGGCGCGGAACTGGGGATGGAAGAGCTGCCGGCCAGCTGCCGAGTCGATGCGTTCCGAGCTTCCCCTACGTTGACGGTTGGCCGCGACGAGTTGATCGAGCGGACGCTGGCGCGCTGCCAGGGCAATGTCAGCCGCGCGGCGGCGGAGTTGGGCGTGGCGCGCAGCACGCTGTACCGGCGGCGCAAGCAGACGCCGGGATAGAACGGGCATGGCCTGCCAAAGCAGGCCAGCCGTGCGTTTTCAGTGGTTTTCGCTTTGCTTGCGGGACGTTAAGCGAGTGCTTACAGCTTGGCGCCGTGAGGCGCGGACCAGATCTGATTGACTTGCGGTGCTGTCTCCGCCGCGCAGCGATAAACCTCGACAGGTGTTCCCGCAACGGAAACCGCTCCTTGGAAAACATCCAGACAACCTTGGCTGTTTTTCAGATTGCCGGTCATGGTGTAGGCGAAGACTTGTTTCGGGTCATTCGCATCGCAGGCATCCAGCTTGGCCCATTGTTGAGTGGAGGCGTTGAGCGGTCCGGGGCCTGCCGTCGCGTTGGCGGACAAGCAGAGTTTGGCCCCCAAGAGTTTGATGTTGCCGTTGCTCTGCCGTTGCCATTGCTGCATGGGCGAGTTAGAGCAAGTGTCGATGACGATGCCCGCGCCGGACTTGGCCGCGCCCGCAACCGATAAGCACTTGGCGGCCACATCAAAGCCGGGCTGAGTCGTCTGAATCTGACCGGTGGGGGTCAGCGCGCCGCCGCCTACGATTCTGAGCATCATATTGTCGTGGGGAGCGATCCGCATCGTCACGGCCTTCACCGAGGACTGGCTTGCCCCGGTCCACAGGTGGTGCACGGTGTAAGCGCCGTTGGCGGCGGGAGCCAGGCCCAATGCGGCCAGATTCAAGGTATAGGCTTGTTCGCTAGCGTTCTTGTTCAAGACCAAGGCGGCCAGGCTGCCGTCCTTCAAGGGTTTGACGACGACGTCGAAACCGGCGTTGCTGGCGGGGTTGTCGCGCAGCACGCGGTAACCGCCGGCGCCCAAGGGGTCCTGATTGACCGCGATCACGCGCTGATTGCTCAAGATGGCGAGCGAATCCTTGAGGTGGGCGGTTTGAGGGTTGACCATTTTGCGGACGTCCGCGCTGATGAACAGAGGCGCGCCCATGATGGACCACAGGCCCATTTGGCTTCTTTCTTCACTGGTGGACAGGCCGTTGTCACCCAGCATCAGTTGGTCGGCGTCGTTCCAACTGCCGGGGCCGACATAGCGCGACAAGGCGATGGTGCTGTCATAGGTTTGATAGACGCCGATTTCATAACCCGCCTCCTTGGAATCCCAAGGAGAAACCGGGGGCGCCGAATCATGTGTGATCTTGATGTCCGGCCCTACCCGCCACATCTGGCCAAGTTGCTTGGCCAGTGCGAGCGCGGTGTATTTGGCGGGAGATTGAGGGTATTGACCCGCCGGCAAGGAAGGGTCGAACACAATGGGGCGACTGACGTTTTTCAGCGCCGCCTGCATCTGCTTATCCAGTGTTTCCGTTGAAACGCCGCCTTCAGCGCCGCAGTTGTCCAGCTTGAGAAAGTCCACGCCCCAGAACGCATAGGAGTTGGCGTCGGCTTGTTGGTGTCCCTGCGCGCCGGCCTTTTCTCCTTGGCAGGTTTTGGCGCCGGCGGTGTTGTAGACGCCGCCCAGCAGGCCAAGATTATGCAGGGTGTTCATATAGTCCGTCAGCTCATAATCAAAGCCAGGCTGTTGAGTGCCGGACCACTTGGGGTTGCCGTGCAGGTAGCCCTGCGAGTTGCGCATCATCCAGCAGTCGTCGACCACAACGGTTTTGTAGCCGGCCGCGCTCAAGCCGGAGTCGTGCAGCGCCCGGCCTTGGTCTTCCATGAAGCGCTGGAAGGAGTAGGCCGCCGGGTTGGAGCCGTCTAGCGGCTTTTGCGGCGTGCACTGAAACCTGGCCCAGTTATTGAAGCCCATGGGAGGCAGCGGCGCCAAGAGCTGCGCTTGAGCGGCCAGGCTGCACCAGGGGAGCGCCAGAATGGGCAGCAGGCGGCAACGGGAGAGTATGCTGGACATGTCTATTCCTTTATGGGCTTGCGATAGTCAAGAACCTTGGTGTTGAAACGGAAGGTCAAGCAACGACAAGATGCGGCCCCGCATCCTTCTTGTTTTTCTATCCGCGCATTTCGCGGTTCACGCTGAAACCGGGGCGGATATCTTGCCTCTCACTTGGCGGCCCCGAACCCATAGCGCCTGCAGTTGCATCCGGGCGTCCAGCGCCAGCACATTGGCGCGTTTGCCTATCGTCAGGGATCCCAACTCATGGTCCATGCCCAATAGCCGTGCAGGGTGCAGGGAAGCCATTTCGATAGCGGACGCCAAGTCAGCGCCGGCCAGCTCCACCATATTGCGCACGGCATCCAGCAATCCCAGGGTGCTGCCTGCCAAACTGCCGCTGGCTGTTCGCACAATGCCTTCCCGCATTTCCACCATGCTGCCGGCCAGTTCGTAAGCGCCGTCCGGCATGCCGGCTGCGCGCATCGCGTCGGTGATCAGCAGCAGGCGCTCGCCGGCGCAGCAGTGGCATATTCGCAAAACAGCGGGGTGGACATGGTGGCCGTCGGCGATCAGCTCCAGCCAGGCTTTGGGATGGGCCAAACCCGCGCCGGCCATGCCCGGCGCGCGATGATGCAGGCCGCTCATGCCGTTGAAACAGTGCACAAGGCCGGCCGCGCCGGCGTCCAGCGCGGCTTGGGTGGCGGCATAGTCGGCGCCGGAGTGTCCCAGCATCACCCGCACGTTCAACGCGCTCAGGTAATGGATGGCGGCGATGGCCTGAGGTTTTTCCGGCGCCAGGGCCACTACCTTGAGCGAGCCGGCCGCGCAATCGATCAGGCGGGAGAGCTCCGCGATGTCCAATTCTCGAAACCAGCGCTCTTCGTGAGCCCCTTTGTGGCGGGGGGTAAAGTAGGGACCTTCCAGATAGCTGCCCAGTATTTCCGCCCCGGGCGGCGTTTCATGGCGGACGTCCGCGATCAAGGCCAGCACTTGTTCCAATTCGGGCAGCGGGGCGGTGACGGTGGTGGCCAAAAAAGCGCCCACGCCTTCATCGGCCTTGGCCGCCGACAGCGCGCGCAGCGAGGAGGCGCGGCAATCCATCACGTCGACGCCCCGTCCGCCATGCACATGGGTATCGATCAGGGCCGGGACCAGCCACTCGGCGTCGCGCTGTTCATCGTCGGGCGGAATCGCTTCTATCGCCATAATGACGCCATCCTCGTGAACAAGAAGCTGGTGCTCCCGCCAGCCTTGCTCGGTCAATAAGCGGCGGGCGCGGATGAGGTTGATCATATTGGTCTCCGGCAGGCGCGGGCGCGGTTCAGATGCCGGCGCCGGGGGCGCCATCCAGCCAACGCGGCTTGCTCGGTTTCTGTAGTTCATCGGCAAGGCTGGTCAAACCGCGGCGGCCGCAGTCCAGCGCTTGCTGGCGAAAGGTCTCCAGGTTTTCGCCGTTACGCTCCCCCAGCATTTCCACCGCCAGTTGCAAATTGACTCCCGTCAACACTTCCACTTTCACATGGCGGTTTTGCACAGCCAGCGTGGAGGCGATCCGGAACGGCGTGCCGCCGAGAAGGTCGGTGAAGAAAACCACGCCTTGCAAATGATCCAGTAAAGCGAGCGCGTCGCGGCATTGCTGCTCCAACAGCGCGGTGGACGAAGTGGAGGGGAAGTCGATGGCGATGCAGTTGTGCTGTTCGCCCAGTATTTGTTCGGCGGCGCTGAGCAGGCCGCTGGCGAAGCGGCCATGACCACAGAAAATGACGTTCAACATGGGTTTGCTCCGGTTGCTGGGGTCAAGGCCCCGGGATGGATGCTTTTGCCGTGCTGAGGCGACAGCGGCGTCGCCGAAGCGCAGCGGATTTTGATCAGGTTCTCAGAGGAAACCGCCAAAGGTGCCCGCCACCCCCAAGGCCAGGGTGATGACGATGAGCCGCAGAGGACTCCAGCCGCGGCGCACCAGCATATACATCGCCAGGGTGTAGGCCAGAGGCAGACAGGCGGGCATCAGCTTGTCGATCACGTCGGTTTGCAACTTGATCACCGCGTCGCCGGCGGTAATTTTCAAGGGGGTGGAGAGGCGCACATAAGTGGCGACCAAGGCGCCGATCACGGTCATGCCGACGATGGAGGCGGCGTGAGCTGCCTTGAGCGTGTTGGCTTTGATCAAGGGAATCGCCGCGATGCCCATCCGGTAGGCGTAGTGAGCCAGGGAGAAGCGCAGGCCGAAGTGCACGGTGTTGAACAAGGCGAAGAAAAGCACCGCGCCAAGCGCGGAGCCTTGCAAGGCGAGATCGGCGCCGATGCCTCCGCAGATAGGCAGCAAGGTCAGCCAGAACATCGCGTCGCCGATGCCTCCCAGCGGGGCGCCCAGCGCGATCTTGGCGCTTTGGATGCTGTTGACGCTCTGTTTGGAGCGCTCCATCGCCAGGACGATGCCCATCACGAAGGTGACCAGGAAGGGGTGGGTGTTGAAGAAGCCCATATGCCCCTTCATCGCGCGCGCCAAGTCCCTTGGGTGGGTATGAATTTTGCGAAGCGCCGGAATCAGACCGTACACCCATCCCGCGCCCTGCATCCGCTCGTAGTTGAAGGACGCCTGCAACAGCAAGGAGCGCCAGGCGAAGCGATTGATATCTTGTCGCGTCAATTCCGCGCCAAGGCTCTGGTCTTCGTAGCGGTCGTCATCCATTTCCGCGGCGCTGGATTCCGCTTGCTGCGGCAGGGCTTGGGTCAAAGTGTTAGATGCCATCTTCTGCTGCCTCCTGAGGCGCGCGTGGCGGCGTTTGGCCGCCTCCTTTGCGCATGATGTCTATCATCGCCATGGCCAGCGCGGCGGTGGCGATGGCCAGTACCGGCAGCTTGAGCCAGGCCGCGGCAACGAAGCCGAGGATGAAGTAGGGGATATAAACGTTTTTCATCATGATCTTGAGCAAGATGGCAAAACCGATGGCGGGCATGATGCCGCCAGCGACGCCAAGGCCGTCGATCAGACGCTTGGGCAGCATGTCGATGATCGTTTTGCTGTGCTCGGCCCCAAAGTAGATGGGCAGAAAGGCGCAGAGAAAATAGAAGGAGCCCAAGGCCAGCAAGGCTAGATGATTCACCCGTTCAATGCCTTTGTAGTCGCCGGCGGCGGCCATGCCGTCGCAGCGCGACATCACGCCGGACATGACGGAAAACAGGAAGGTGATGCCCATCTGCACCGCCACGGCGAACGGCACCGCCACGCCAACCGCCACCTCGGGTTTGACGCCGGTGGTGATGGCGAAAGTGGCGCCGACAATGGTGCCGATGATGACGTTGGGCGGCTGCGCGCCGGCCAATGGGGCAAGCCCCATCCACACCAGTTCCAGCGTGCCGCCCACCAGAATGCCGGTGTGCGCGTCGCCCAGAATCAGACCGACCAAGGGCCCCAGCACAACAGGCCGGTGAAAATGGGTCAGGCCGTTGAACAGGTCCAGCCCGGCGACAAAGGCCAGCAGGCCCAAGGCCAGGCCTTGTAACAGACTGATCTCCATCATGACACTCCTTCTTCTTGGTCTTGCAACAAGGGGTAGACGTCCTGTTCCGGCTCGGTGGGCACGCCTTGGATAAAGCATTCCACGCCTTTTTCGCGCAGCGCCCGGAAGTCGTGCACATCCTGTTCGCCTACCGATACGGTTTTGTAGATCTGACGCTTGCCGTTGGCGTAATGCATATTGCCGACATTGATGCGTTTGATCGGCACGCCGCCTTCGATCAATTGCAGAAAGTGCCCCGGAGTCTTGCAGACAATGAGGATTTTTTGCCGGTCCGCGGCCAGGTGGATCTGGTCGATCACTTTTTGCAGCGGCCAAAACCGGATGGCGATGCCCTCCGCCAGCACCATCTCCATCAGGTTTTGCTGGAGGGCGTCCTCGGCAATCTCATCATTGGCCACCATGACCAGGTTGGCGCCGGCGAAACCCACCCATTGCACACCCACCTGTCCGTGAACCAGACGTTCATCGATGCGACTCAATACGATATTCGGCATTTCGCCTCCTAAGCCTCGGAATAGGGGTAAATGGTGACGCCCTGCACCACGCGGTTGACATGCCCGTCGGGAGACGGCGAGTCCGGAGAGATGCCCAGCAGCATGGAGGCTTGAAAAGCCATGTACTGCAAATACGGCAGGTAGCAAAAAGCCAGGCTCATATCGTCGCCCTCTTTTCCTGGAGGCAGATACAGCCGGTCGCCGGCGTCAATGATGGAGTCGCGGCGATCGGCAAGCGCTACGACTTGTTCCGCTCGCGCGTCTCGGCGCAGCTCTTGCAGCAGGTCTAATTCGTAACGGCGCACATGCGGCTGGTTGGAAATGAGCTGTATCACCACTGTCCGCTCGTCAATGACGGACTTAGGCCCATGGCGAAAACCAATGGCGGAATCGAACAAGGCCACGATGCGGCCCGCGCTTAACTCCAACATCTTGAGCGCCCCTTCGCGCGCGATGCCCTTGAGTTCGTTGCTGCCGAGATACACCACGCGCTTCGGCGGGGCCGCCGCCCAGCCCGCCAATTGCCGCGGCAATACGTCTATCAGATGACGTCCGCGCTGAAGCATGTTCAGGCATTCAACGGGATTGAAGCGCCGCGGCAACAGGATGGCCAGACAAGCAAGCAACATGCAGCTAAGGCTGCTGGTCATGGCGAAGCCGCGATCGTTGCTGTCCGGCGGCATCAGCACGCTTAGCGCGCGGGGATTTTCGCGGCTGCGGCGATAGAGTTCGCCATGTTCACTGCAGGTCAGCACCAAGTGGCGGCAGGAGGGTTGCAGGCTGTCTGCCAACTCTATGGCCGCCAGGCTTTCCGGGCTGTTTCCGGAGCGAGCGAAGGAGACCAGCAAGGTGGGGCGCTTGGCGTTGAAATAGCTGACGGGAGAGGTAACGATGTCGGTGGTGGCGATGGACTCCACCTGCCTGCCGAGCCAGCGGCTGATATAGGGCGCGAGCGTTTCGCCGATGAAGGCGGAACTGCCTGCCCCCGTCAAAATGATGCGCAAGTTGGGGTGGGCGAGCAGCGGCGCCAGAAAAACGCTGATAGACGGCCGTCCGGCTTCGACGATGTCCAGCGTATCGGCCCAGGCGAGCGGTTGCTGGTCGATCTCCTGAGCGGTGGCCAACCCTCCCGCCTTCGCCAGGCCTTCACGGCTATGTCCCAGGATCATGACTGTTCCTCCGTTTCCGCGCGACAGGCCGCCGCGTAGGGGCGCAGCACCTCTCGGACGCAATCGATGACTAGCGCCTTGGGCTTGGCCTCCAACGTGCCGGCGCGCACACGCTGATATTGAGCAGGCAAATACTGACTGAGCAAGGTTTCTGGCAGGGCGACGGCGGAAAGATTGTTGAGCAGTGTCTGGCAACTGGCCTCCACCGCCGGGATGGGCCAGTAATAACGAATGCGGTCCGAGTAGCTGAAACTGCGGGCCAGCCGGCACTCCGTCTGGCTGCCGTGATAATGGCTTTGCCAGAAGGCGGGGCGCTCCAGCATCGATTGCTCCAGAACCTTGCGTAAATGGGAGCGTTCTTTTTCCGGCAGCAATTCGTTTTCAATGCCGGCAAGCGCGTATAAGGCCTCGCGCAATGCGAAAGTGAGAGCCGGGCCGACCTTGAGGATGGCGAAATGGTCTCGCACCAGTTGACGGTAGGCCGCGGGAGTTTGGTAGTCGGTGGAATGGGCTTCATAAACCAGGCCCGGATGCCCCTCTATCATGCGGCTGAGCGCGGTGGCGGCGGCGGGCTGATAGTTGGCCACGCTGATGTGATCGAACTCTACGCCGGGTTGCACCACCAGCGCGATCACGCGCTGCCATGCATCGTTCAGACCGGCGGCGGCAAAGGCTTCGCGGTGTGCGAGAAGAGTGCGCTCGGCGGCTTCCGGCCGAGTCACTGCAAGTTCATCCAGATGTTCCTGCGCGCCGCCGGGCGTAGGCACCTCGGTGCCCACCACGTATAAAAGCTCGCTGCGGCCATACAGGTGCCGGCCAACTTCTTCCGCCACGCGGGCGAGGTCCGCCGCGCGCGCGGCGACTAGCGCGTCGTCCAGCGGGAGCTCGTCGTCGGCGCAGGCCATGCTGCAATCGAGATGCAGTTTTTGGAAGCCGGCGGCAACGTAGGCGGCGATCAAATCGCGGGCATGTTCCATCGCTTCCGCGGCGGGCAGGCTTTGCCAGCGATTGGGGCCGAGGTGGTCGCCTCCCAAAATCAGCTTGTCGGCGGGAAAGCCGCAGCCTTGCGCTAGTTGGGTCAGGTGTTCGCTGAAACCATGGGGCCTCATGCCGGTATAGCCGCCAAACTGATCCACCTGATTGGACGTGGCTTCCACCAGCAGGGCGGTTTGATTTTCGCGGGCCTGGATCAGTGCGGCTTCCAGCACAAGGGGGTGGGCGGAGCACACGGAAAAGATGCCGACGTGCTCGCCTTGCCTGTGGCGCCGCACTAGCTGTAGCAGGGGGTTCATTTGTCGTCTCGTTAGTTGATGGGAACGATTTTTGATTTCGTTTTGTTTCTTCTTGTATTGTTTTCCATGCCTTTTAAGCTAAACGAAATGTGATTGTGATTTCAATAGCCGAAAGAAGAAAGGAAAAGAAAGATTTTGCTTTGTTGCTTTTTTGCCGAAGTGGGCGGGCGCGGCAGGCTGTGGAATAATGGCGGCAGGGCGGCCGGAAGGCGCTGATTTTGAGTCGCGTTAAAAGAAAAGAAACCGAAACTGCGTACAGCGGGAGCGCAAGATGATAGAAAGCAAAAACAGTGTCAGCACCAGCGAGCGTCGCGAGCGCATCGTTCAGCAATTGAACAAGCACGGCAGCGTGCAGGTTTCCGAACTGGCCGCGCAGTTTCAGGTGTCGTCGGTAACCATTCGCAATGACTTGGCTTTTTTGGAAAAGCAAGGCGTAGCCACCCGCTCTTATGGCGGCGCGCTGGTGTTTGATCCGGTGCCCGCGCCCAAGGAACGAGCGATTTCAGACAAGAGCCTGCTCAATGCCGGCGTCAAGCAGCGAATCGGCCAGCTGGCCGCCACTCTGGTTGCGCCGGGCAAGCGCGTCATTCTGGATTCCGGCACCACGACCCAGCAAATCGCCAGTTGCCTGAGCGCGCATCAGGATTTGATCGTCATGACCAATGGACTGAATATCGCGAATGTCTTGGCGGACGCGCCGGGCGTGGAGCTATTCATGACGGGAGGGCAGCTGCGTCGCACTTCGCTGTCTTTCTACGGCACCCAGGCCGAGCAGTCGTTGCGGGACTATCATTTCGATCTCTTGTTTCTCGGCGTGGACGGGCTGGATTTGGAGCATGGGGTCAGTACGCACTATGAGGCGGAGGCCAGGCTTAACCGCTGCATGTGCGAAGTGGCCGACCGCGTCGTGGTGGTAACCGATTCCAGCAAGTTTCGCCGCACTAGCCTGCACAAGATTCTGGATACTCGCCGGATCGATACTTTGATTACCGATACCGGCATTCCTTCGGACTACCTGTCCGGCCTGCAGCAGGCCGGCGTGAAAGTGATGCAGGTAGCGGCGGGCTAGACGGGCCGTCCGCCGGGTTCGCGGCATGGCGGCGGGGGAATCAGCTGAACAAGCGTTCCCGCTGGCGTTGAAACGCATCCTCAGCCATAGCCGCGCTGTTTCAGCGCCAGGTAGAGCATGGCCGCGTTGATGGCGTCGTTGAGCGCGTCGTGGCGCGGCGGCGCGGGCATGTCCAGATCCTGGCAGATGCTGGCCAGCCTAAGGTCGATGTGGGCGTCAGGGTTCTGTCTCAGCTTGTAGTCGTAATAGCGGCCGGAAATCTCGATGCGCCGCTGCGGCAGAGGCACGCCCAGCCAGGGGCGGACGTAGCGGTTGAGCACCGCCAGGTCGTATTCCAGGTAATAGCCCAACAGCGGCCGGCCGCCGATGAAATCCAGCAGCCGCCTCACGGCGTCCTGGGCCGCCAGGCCCTGGCGGACGTCGATAGGCCGCAGGCCGTGGATACGCACATTGTCCGTCTGCGGCGCCCGTTCCGGGCGCACCAGCAGGTAGAGCGCCTCGCTGGCGAGGATGCGGTTGCCGCGCAGCTTGACCGCGCCGATGGACAGCAGTTCGGCGTCCGCCGGATTCAGGCTGGTGGTTTCGCAGTCCAGGCTGACCAGTTCGTCCGGGTGTTCCCGGTACATCTCGGCGTAAGCCGGGTCGCGCAGCCGGCGTCGCTGCCATTGGCGCACCAGGGCGGTCAGCATCAGAAGCTGCCCAGCCGGTAATGGTGGCGCAACTGCGCCTTGAATCGCTTGACAACGCCCAGCGTGTCCTTGAGCAGGTCCCGCTCCAGCGAGGACAGCTTTTCCGGTTCCAGTAGGTTGTCGGCCGGTTTGCCGGCGGCAAGCCGCTCCAGCCCCTGATCCAGCCGCAGTTGCATCAGATAGGACAGCGCCTCGCCCACATCCTCGGCCAAGCCGCGCTCCAGCCGGCCCTGCGCGGCCAGCGCCTGCAGTCTTTGCTGCGAGTTGTTTTCGCTGACTCCGTATTCCAGCGCCAGCGCGCGGATGCCGTGAACCAGAGGGAAGATGCCGCCTTTTTTCAGATCCAGCGCGGCGCGACCATCGCGGTCGCGGGTTTGCAGATGGGAAAACAGGCCCAGCGGGGTGTCGAACTGTTCGATGGCGCGAGCGAAGCGGGAGAAGAAGCCGGCGTCGTCGCGCAGGGTGAGGCGCAGATAGTTTTGGGCGTCCTCCAGCAGCGCCGGGTCGCCGCAGACGGCTTCCGCGTCCACGAAGATGGCCAGCCGCATCAAGGCGTTGCCGTCCGGGCTGTGCACCCAGCGGTGGAGGCGATCACGCAGCTCGGCGCCGCTGAAGCGCCAGTCCGGGTGGCTAAGCATGATGTTGCCGGGACAGGGCGGGTAGCCGAAACGGGCCAGCGCGGCGGAAAAGGCCTGGCAGCTGGCTTCCAGTTGCGGCCAGGGCGCGCCGTCGCGCAGCAGCAGCGCGTTGTCCTGGTCTGTTTTGAGGATCTGTTCGCCGCGCCCTTCCGAGCCCAGCACCAGCAAGCAGCTGTTGGCCGCCAGCTCCGGCGGCGCGATCAGCCGCCAGGCGCGGGCGAACAGCCGGACATTGAGGCTTTGCACCAGCCGGCCCAGCTGCAGCGCCTTGACGCCGTGGCCGGACAGGATGCGCACCAGCCGTGGAATCTGTTCCGCCACTTCCGCCAGTTCGTCCAGCGTGGCCGCGCGTTCCAAGCGCTGCGCGATCAAATGAGAGTGGTTGGAAAAGTAGGACAGCACGTCCACCTGGGCCAGCATGCTCACCGGCTCGCCGTGTTCAGTCACCACCAGGCGGCGCAGATTGCGGCGCGTCATCAGCAGCAGGGCGTTGAACAGGAAGTCGTCGATGTCTATGGTCAGCAGCTCGTACTGGCAGTATTCCGCCGCCGGCGCGTCCGAGGACACGCCGTTGAGCACGATGTCGCGAAAGTCCGTGGTGGTGAGGATGCCCAGCCGCCCGTCGCTGCGCAGCAGCACGGATTTGGATTTGTGCGACTTCATTGCCACCGCCGCGTCGCGCAGGCTGGCACCGCCGTCCACAAACACCGGTTGGCGGCCGCCGACGTCGCGAACGGTGGCCGCCAACAAGGTTTGCAGTTCGCGCTGACCCGCCCGCTGCGCCAGCCGGCCCAGCTTTTCCGACACGCTGGCGTAAAAGTAGGCGCCGAAGCGCGGGTTGCTCTCGGTCAGGGCCAGCACTTCCGCGCGCGGCAGGCTGTAGAGCAGCGCCTCTTCCTGCACGATGAAGCGGCGGGAGGTCTGGCCGGCGGCGGTGGCGCGGGCGTCGAAGCCGTCCTGGGCCCGGTACAGCGCGACGATCTCGTCGCCGGCCATTTCCCTCACCACGCCCTTGATCACCACGTAGAGAGCCGTGACCGGCGCGTCCGGCGTCAGCACGGTTTGCTCGTTGGCGTAGAACAGGATGTCGGCGCAAGCTTCCAGGCGTAGACGCTCGTCCGGGCTCAGGGCGTCGAATGGGGCGTAGCTGAAGTCGAATCGCTGCATGGAGGCCTCGCTGAACAAAACATTGCCGCCAGCATAACACCGGCGGCAAAGGCTTGTCGGCGGGCGTTCAGCCGGGCAGGTGTTGCGACAGCGGGGAGCCGTCGCGGAACAGCAGCAGTTCGCCGGGAACGAGCGGCGTCCAGCTTTCGTTATCGGTCAGCGGCTGGGTGGCGATCACCGCCACGCGGTCGTGCGGGGTGGTGACCGAGGCGAAATCCACGCTGACGTCGTCGTCAACCAAATGCGCGGTGTTGAACGGCGCCTGGCGGATGATGTAGTGCAGATGGGTGGAGCAGTGGGCGAACAACACCTCGCCGTTGCTCAGCATGAAGTTGAACACGCCGTGGCTGGAGATTTCCGCCGCCAGCCGGGCCACTTCGGCGAACAATTCGTCCAGCTGCGGTTGCTGACACCATTTGGCGCGCAGCCGCTCCATCAGGTGGCAGAACGCCCGTTCGGAGTCGGTGCCGCCCACCGGGTTGTAATGGCAGCCAGCCTCGGGCTGGAAGTTTTCCAGGTTGCCGTTGTGGGCGAAGATCCAGTAACGACCCCACATTTCGCGCATGAAGGGGTGGGTGTTGGCCAGGTTGACTTCGCCTTGGGTGGCTTTGCGGATGTGGGCGATCACGTTTTCCGACTTGATCGGATAGTTGCGCACCAGGTGGGCCACAGGCGATTCCACGGACGGTTTGTCGTCCAGGAAGATGCGGCAGCCCTTGTTCTCGAAAAAGGCGATGCCCCAGCCGTCGGCGTGGTGGTCGGTCTGGCCGCCGCGGCGGTGAAAGCCTTCGAAGGAGAACAGGATGTCGGTTGGAGTATTGCAATTCATGCCCATTAACTGGCACATGGTTTTGGGTTCCACGGTAGAGAGGTTGTCATGGCCGGCCGCGCCGGCTGCGGTTTTGTTACAGAGCTTAGGCGATAAGCGAGGCCGCGGCAATCCCGCCGCGCCGGCCGTGGAGCCCGGGCGCGGCGGCGGAATCGACGCTCAGGCCGCGGAACGCGCGAGGCCGCGCAACTTGGCCCAGCCGCCCTGACTCAGGCTGACGCCCAGCAGGATCAGCCCGCCGCCCAGCCAGTGGTAATCGTGGATGGTTTCGCCCAGCAGCGCGCTGGCGATCACGGCGGTGAACAAAGGCAGCAGATTCATGAAGATGGCGGTGCGCTCGCTGCCCAGGCCCTGGATGCCGCGCATCCACAGATAGGGGGCCAGTACCGAGGAGGCGATGCCGGCGAAGGCGACCAGGCCGACGCCTTGCGGCGGCACCGCCAGGCTGTCCGCGCTCATCGCCACCGGCACCAGCATCAGCACGGCCAGCAGCACCTGGATGTAGAGATTGGTCCAGCTGCCGAACGGCGGCGCCCAGCGGCGCAGCAGAATGCCGTACAGCGCGTAAGAGAGGGAGCCGACCAGCATCAGCGCGTCGCCGCGGTTGACGCCGCCGCTAAGCAGGTCCAGCGGCCGCCCCTGGCCCAGCAGGTAAAGCACCCCCAGCAAGGACACCGCCACGCCGAATAGCGCGTGCGCGCCGGTGGGCTGGCGAAAGACGGTCGCGTTCAGCGCCAGGCCCAGCAGCGGGATCAAGGCGCAGATCACGCCCATATTGGTGGCGCTGGTGCTGTGCGCGGCGTAATAAGCCAGGCATTGGTACATCACCATGCCGAGCGCGGCCAATACGGTGAAGCGGCCCAACCAGGGGCGGATGGCGCGCCATTGGCGCAATACCGGCCTCAGGCTCAGCGGAGTGAGAATCAAGGCTGCCAACAGCCAGCGATAGAAAGAAATGGCGGCGGGGTCCAGCGCCTGGGCCGCGGCTTTGGACACCACGGTGTTGGCGGACCAGATCAGCACGGCCAGCATGGGAAACAATGAATACATGGGATGGCTCCGGATGCGGCTCTCGTTCCGATGTGCGGTCGAGAGTACAGAAAAGCATTAACAGTAGGCAGTGTACTGCTGTCTGATTCAATGTATATAATGCAAAACAGACAAGACGATAGCGGGAAACCGACAAATTGGACTACTCAGAACTGGACCAAGGCTTGCCGGAGCCCGCGCCCATCCATCTGCGCTACGACCAACTGACGCCGCAGACGGAGTTTTCGCCGCACAGCCATCCCTGGGGGCAGTTGAACTGCATTAGTCTGGGAGTGATCGAGCTGAGCTTGATCGAGCCCGGCCAAGCCGAGCGAGCGATGGCGGCGCCGGCGGAGTTCCTGATCTGGGTGCCGGCCGGGGTTCGCCATTCCGCTTCGGTGCGTCAGGCCATGCGCTACACTTCGGTCTATGTGGGCGCCGAGCAGGCCGCCCGCTTGCCCGCCCATCCTTGCCTGATTCCGCAAACGCCCTTGCTGCGCGCCTTGTTGGAGGATTTCTGTCAGCGCGGCGTCACCGTCGTTCGGGATCCGTGGGACCGGCGGCAGGCCGAACTGCTGCTGGAGCGGCTGGCTCAGGCCGGCCACCAGGACAGCTATCTGCCGGACAGCCGTCATCGTCAATTGGCGCCCATCCTGGCCGCCATCCGGGATAATCCGGCCGATGCGGCCACCTTGGCGCAGTGGGCGCAGCGCGTGCACGGCACCGAGCGCACGCTGGCGCGCCATTTTCAACGCGAGCTGGGCATGAGTTTTGTCCAGTGGCGCAACCGGGTGCGCTTGCTAAGGGCCCTGGCCTGGCTGCGCGAAGGGCGTCCGGTGCAGGACATCGCCGCCGACCTGGGCTACGGCACCGCGTCGGCCTTCATCGCCATGTTCAACAAGCAGTTAGGCTATTCCCCGGAGCGCTACCGGCGCTTGCTGACCGATGGCGCGCATTGAGGGAGGCTTGTTGCCCTTTTGGCATTGCGGCACACTGGAATGATTGTCAATCATAGAACCAGCCTTCTACGCCCCAAGCCATGAGCAAGAAAATCAAACAACTGGCCCGCCAACTGGGCGACGGCTGGAAGCTGCGCCGCCGCCTGCGGCAGGCCAGCGCGCTGAATTTCGCCTTCTCCGAGCGCATAGACTTTTTGAACGGACAACACTGGGATCAGCTGGCGGCCCGGCACGGGCTGCTGATGTCCCGCGATTACTGGCGCGCGCTGGAGCAGTCCGGACTCGCCAACTTCGAAGTGCGCTATGCGCTGGCCTATCGCGACGGCGAACCGGTGGCGGCGGTGGCGATGCAACTGCTGGAGGTGAGCCTGGAAACCATGCACGCTCACCCCGGCCCGCGTCCGGAAGGCTCGCTGCGCGCGGCGCTGGCGCAAAATCTCAAGCCCAAGCTGCGGCAACGGCTGCTGGTCTGCGGCAATATGCTCAGCTACGGCCTGGACGGCGCGGCTTTCGCCGAGGACCTGGACCCGCAGACCCGCTGGCAGGCGGTGGCGGAGATCCTCTACCGCATCCGCCGCGCGGAGAAGCTCAACGGCCAGATCGACTTCGTGCTGGTAAAGGATATGGACGAAACGGCGCGGGAAGACAGCCGGGCGTTGGGCAAGCTCAGCTACAGTACCCTAGAGACGGAGCCCAATATGGTGCTGCCGCTGGCCGAGGACTGGAGCGTTTACGACGACTACCTGGCCGGAATGACCTCCAAATACCGCAGCAGCATCCGCCAGCAGATCTTCAAGCCGATAGAAGCCGCCGGTTGCGAAATCGGCGTGATGACGCCGGAGCAGGTGGACGCGCAGGCGGAGCGGATGCAAGCGCTTTACCTGGCGGTGCAAGACAATGCCACGCTGCGTCCGGTCACGGTGAGTGCGGATTACTGGCGGCGGATGGCCGCGCTGGGGCCGGAGCGGGCGGAGCTGCGCGGGCTGTGGCAGAGCGGCGCGCTGCTGGGCTTTTTGCTGATCCTGAAAAACGGCGAGGAGATCACCGCCGCGCAGATCGGTTTCGATCGCGCCGCGGCCAAGGAGCTGCCGCTCTATCTGCGCCTGCTGCATTCGGCGATTGAGTCTGCGCTGGCCGCCGGCGGACGACGAGTGATTTTTGGGCGCACCGCGTTGGAGCCCAAGGCGAGGATGGGGTGCCGGCCGGTGCCGACTTCGCTATGGATACGCCATCGCCAGCCCATGCTCAATTCGCTGATCCGCAGCAGCTTCGGCATCGTCCAGCACGAGGACGCGCCGACGATCAACCCCTTCAAAAAATAAACGCGCCGTCCTTCGCGCCGAGCGGCGGGGAGGGCGATCGCGATCTTGGTCGCGGAAAGGACCCGATATGACTCAAACCGCGAGCGCCGAAGCGGCGCACACGCGCAAACTGAACCGAAACGACTGCAAGACGCTGGGCCTGGCCTCGCTGGGCGGCGCGCTGGAGTTCTACGACTTCATCATTTACGTGTTTTTCGCCCTGGTGCTGGGCAAGCTGTTCTTCCCGCAGGACATTCCGGGCTGGCTGCGTCAATTGCAGGTGTTCGGCATTTTCGCCGCCGGCTATCTGGCGCGGCCGCTGGGCGGCATCGTCATGGCGCACTTCGGCGATCTGTTCGGCCGCAAACGCATGTTCACGCTCAGCATTGTGTTGATGGCGCTGCCCACGCTGGCGATGGGCCTGCTGCCCACCTACCAGAGCATAGGGATATGGGCGCCGATTTTGCTGCTCCTGCTGCGCGTATTGCAGGGCGCGGCCATCGGCGGCGAGGTGCCGGGCGCCTGGGTCTTCGTCGCCGAGCACGCGCCGCCGCGCCGCACCGGCCTGGCTTGCGGCATCATCACCTCGGGGCTGACCATAGGCATTCTGTTTGGCTCCCTGATCGCGATGGCGATGAATCTAGCCTTCACGCCGCAGCAGCTGGAAGACGGCGCCTGGCGGATTCCCTTCCTGATCGGCGGGGTGTTCGGCCTGGTGGCGATGTATCTGCGCCGCTGGTTGCATGAAACCCCTGTGTTTAGCGAAATGCAGGCGCGCAAGGCGCTGTCCGCCGAGCTGCCGCTGAAGGCGGCCTTGCGCGGCCATCGTCTGGGCATGGCCGTGTCGATGGCGGCCACCGCGATGCTGTCGGTCACCATCGTGGTGGTGATTCTGATGACGCCCACTTTTTTGCAAAAACAGTTCGGCGTGCCGCCGGTGGAGGCCTTGTCCGCCAACAGCCTGGCCATCATCGCGCTGAGCGTGGGCTGCGTCGTCGCCGGCCTGGCGGCGGACCGCTTCGGCGGCGGACCGGTGTTTACCGTGGGCAGCCTGCTGTTGGGCGTCAGCAGCTGGTGTTTTTACCAGACCATGGGACAGGACGCGAGCTGGCTGCGCCCGCTGTACACGCTCACTGGTTTTTTCGCCGGCATCGTCGGCGCGGTGCCTTATCTGATGGTGCGAGCCTTCCCCGCGCCCATCCGCTTTAGCGGCCTGTCTTTTTCCTACAATGTGGCTTATGCGGTGGTGGGCGGCTTCACGCCGGTGCTGCTGTCGGTGTGGATGGAGGCGAGTTCGCTGGCGCTGGCCGGCTATCTGATGGTTTTCTGCTTGGTTGGCCTGGCGATGGGTTTGTTTTTACTGGCCTGGGGCGATAGACCTGGCTTGTCTCACCCGGTGCATTGAAGAGCCGGAAGCGCGCATAGAGAAACGGCGGCGTCCTTATCGACGCCGCCGTTTTGTCGTGCGAGTTCCGGTCTCTGAATTTAACGAGGCAACTCGTTCCACAGCTTCATCAGCCGCTTAGTGGAGACCGGGTAGGGCGTTTTCAGCTCCTGGGCGAACAGGCTGACGCGCAGCTCTTCGATCTGCCAGCGGAAATCCAGCAGCGCCTGGGATGCGCCTTCGGCTTCGTTGTCCTCGGCCACCCGGGTTTCCCATTTCTGCCATAGGTCGCGAATTTCCGCGCCGCGCTGGCCGTCGCGCTGCGGGTTGGCCGGCTGCTTGTCCATGCGCAGGCCCATCGCGCGCATATAACGCTGCAGGTGTGGCAGATGGCTCCACGGCGTAGCGGCCAGGAAACCCTTGTAAACCAGCTTGGCCAATTGCTGCTGTAGCTCGTAGCCCAGCTTGTGCTTTTGCATCTTGACGCTGAGCGGGCCGTATTCCGAGGCCACCTGGCCCAGGTACTGGGTCACCGCCTGGTTGACCGCCGGCAGCCGGGTGCGGGCGCGGGTTTTCTGGTCGTTGAAGGCTTTTTCGTTGCGCGGCAGCGCGTCGTCGCCAATGAAAGCGCGGTCGCAGATGCAGGCGATGGCGTCGGCCAATAATTCATCGACATTGGCCACCGCGCGCAGTTGCAGACCCAGCTGGGTCATGCCGGGCAGGCCCTTGGACAGCTGCTTCATCTGTTCCTTGAGCTGCAGCTGCAGCAGTCGGATCACGCCCTGACGGTGATGGCGCTCGGCCATCAACTGGGTGTCGAACAGGCGGATCGCCACCTTGTCTTGCTCCAGCGTCAGCGCCGGGTAGCCGGTCAGCTGCTGACGGCCGCGCGCGAACTGTATGCTTTCCGGCAGCTCGCCGAAATCCCAGCTGCTGACTTCGTCGCGCTCGAACTCCGCGCTCGTATCGCGGAAGGTCAGCTGGGCAGCCTGGCCGAACTGCTTTTGCAGCGCCAGCAGGTCGCGGCCCAGGCCGATTTCCTGCTTGCCGTCGTCGATGACGCGGAAGTTGAACAGCAGGTGGGCCGGCAAGTCCTGGGCGCGGAAGTCATCGATGTCCACCTTGACGCCGCCGGTCTCGCGCAGGATGAAGCGCGCCAGCTGCGGCGCGATAGGCTGCTGCTGGTCCGGGTTAGTGCTGAGGAAGCGGGTGACGAAGTCCGGCACCGGCACGCAGCAACGGCGGATTTGCTTGGGCAGGCCTTTGATCAGCTGTTGCAGCTTTTCGCGCACCATGCCGGGCACCAGCCATTCAAAAGCCGCCGGTTGCAAGCGGTTGAGGATGGCCAGGGGCACGTCCAGGGTGACGCCGTCCAGCGGGTGATTGGGTTCGAAGCGGTAGCGCAGCTTGAGGCGGCCGTCTTCCAGCTCCAGCCATTCCGGGAATTGGTTTTCGGTGACATGCTGCGCGGCGTGGCGCATCAGTTCTTCGCGCGTCAGATGCAAGAGCTTGGCTTCGGTCTTTTCCGCCTCCTTGCGCCAGGCCTCGAAGCTGGCCGCGTCTACCACCTCGGCCGGAATCCGTTCGCTGTAGAAGGCGAACAGCGCCTCTTCGTCCACCAGCACGTCCTGACGCCGCGCCTTGTGCTCCAGCTGCTCCACTTCGCGGATCAATTGCTGATTTCGCTGGAAGAAGGGCGCGTTGCTGACGTAGTCCATATTCACCAGCGCGCCGCGGATGAACAGCTCGCGCGCTTCTTCCGGCGCGATGCGGCCATAGCTGACCGGCCGGCGCGGCACCAGGGTCAGGCCGTACAGGGTGACCCGCTCGCTGGCCACCACTTCGCCGCGGCTCTTTTCCCAGTGCGGGTCGAAGTAATGGTATTTGACCAGGTGCGGTGCCAGCTTTTCCACCCATTCCGGCTCGATCTTGGCCACGCAGCGGGCGTAGAGGCGGGTGGTTTCCACCAGTTCCGCCGCCACCAGCCATTTGGGCTTGGCCTTTTTCAGGCCGGAGCCGGGAAAGACGTGGAAATTGACGCCGCGGGTGCCTTGGTAATCATCGCTTTCCTGGTTTTTCATGCCCAGGTTGCCGATCAAGCCGGTCACCAGCGCCTTGTGCAGGTTTTCATAAGCGACAGCTTCCAGCTGCTGGCGCTTTTTCTGCGTCATCTGCGCGTCCGGCTGCTCGGCGTCGGCGTGCGCCTGTTCGCGCTTGATCAGGCCCAGCTCGCCGGCGATGTCCGCCAGCTGCGCGTGCAGTTCGCGCCATTCGCGCAAGCGCAGATGGGACAGGAAGTGCTCGTGGCAGGTGTTGATCAGCAGGCGGTTGGATTTCTTGTGCTTGAGCGCGTCGGAGAAGAAGTCCCACAGGTGCAGGAAGGACAGGAAGTCGGACTTCTCGTCGTTGAAGCGCGCCTGCGCGCGTTCGGCCGCCTCGCGCGCCTCGAACGGGCGTTCGCGCGGGTCTTGCACGCTCAAGGCGGCGGCGATGATCAGCACTTCGCGCACGCAGCCGAAGTCGCGGCCGGCCAGCAACAGGCGGCCCACCTTGGGGTCCACCGGGATCCGCGCCAACTCCTTGCCCACGCTGGTCAATTCCCCCTTGTCGTCCACCGCGCCCAGCTCGGTCAGCACTTGGTAGCCGTCGGCGATCAACCGGCTGCTGGGCGCTTCGAGGAAGGGGAAGGCGTCCACCTTGCCCAGCCGCAACGCCGCCATGCGCAGGATGACCGCGGCCAGGTTGGAACGGACGATTTCCGGATCAGTGAACGCCGGGCGCTGATTGAAGTCGTCCTCGCCGTACAGGCGCACGCAGATGCCGGCCTCGACGCGGCCGCAACGGCCGGCGCGCTGTCGCGCCGCCGCCTGGGAGATTTTCTCCACCTGCAGCTGCTCCACCTTGGCGCGCGGGCTGTAGCGGTTGATGCGCGCTTGTCCGGTGTCGATCACGTATTTGATGCCCGGCACCGTCAGCGAGGTTTCGGCCACATTGGTGGCCAGCACGATGCGGCGTCCGCCGGTGGGCTTGAATATCTTCTGCTGGTCCTCGTTAGACAGCCGCGCGAACAAGGGCAGGATCTCGTAGCCGCGAATGCCGGCCTTGCGCAGCTTTTCCGCGGTTTCGCGGATCTCGCGCTCGCCGGGCAGGAAGACCAGCATATCGCCCGGGCCCTGGCGCGACAGCTCGTCGACGGCGTCGACGATGGCGCCTTCCATCTCCACTTCGCGCTCGTCTTCGTCGCGCTGCGCCAACGGGCGGTAACGCACTTCCACCGGATAGGTGCGGCCGGAGACTTCGATCACCGGCGCGCCGTCGAAATGGCGGGAGAAGCGGTCGGCGTCGATGGTGGCGGAGGTGATGATCACTTTCAGGTCCGGCCGGCGCGGCAGCAACTGTTTCAGATAACCCAGCAGGAAGTCGATGTTGAGGCTGCGTTCGTGCGCCTCGTCGATGATGATGGTGTCGTAGGCTTCCAGATAACGGTCGGTCTGGGTTTCCGCCAGCATAATGCCGTCGGTCATCAGCTTGATCACGGATTTTTCCGACAGCTTGTCGGTGAAGCGCACCTTGAAGCCGACGTGCTCGCCCAGCGTGGATTTCAGCTCTTGGGCGATGCGGCTGGCTACTGAACGCGCGGCCAGGCGGCGTGGCTGGGTATGGCCGATTAGTCCGTGAACGCCGCGGCCCAGCTCCAGACAGATTTTGGGCAGCTGGGTGGTTTTACCGGAGCCCGTTTCGCCGCAGATGATCACCACCTGGTGGCGCTCGATCGCGGTTTTGATGTCGGCCAGTTTTTGATTGACCGGCAAGGCGTCGTCGAAGTCGGGCTTGGGCAGATGGGCGCGGCGCGCGGCCACCTTGGCGGCGGAACGTTCGATCTGAGCCTGAATGTCGGCCAGTTGCTTGTCCGCAGGCTGGTTTTTCTTCAGCCGCTCGGCGGCGTCGCTCAGTTTGCGGCGCAAGGTGTGGCGGTCGCGGATCAGGCAGGAGGGCAGGTCGGCCTTGAGTTGGGCCAGCAGCTGGGCAGCAGTCATCGGGGAAAGAACACTGGATTACAGGAAAGCGGCGATTATAACAGCTGCGTGGCGGTCCGGCAGGCCGGGATTCCCGACCGACCGGCTTATTTGCGCTGGCGATAGCGGCTCAGCTCCGCTTTGAGCCAGGCGGCGCTGGCCACCGGCTGCGCCGCGCCGCAGCGCACTTGGTAGGCCTTGCCGCTGATGCTGCTCTGGGTGGCCCCGCGCTCGATGAAGCTTTCCGCGTTGCTGACCCAGTCCTTCTTCAACAGATACTGGTACTTGTCGTTCAGATGATCGCGGGCCTCTTTGGAGCCGTACCAACTGCCGTTGCGATTGAATTCACAGCCGGACTGGGCCAGATAGTCCAATAGATGGTTGATCTCGTTCTTGGCGGTCGGGGTGGGCGCGGCGATGGCTGTGCCGGTGCTCAAACAAAAAAACAGCCAGATCGGCAGCTTCGGGGTCATGCTTCGCTCCATTGCAATCGGAATGCGCCGACTATGCGCGATGCGCCGGGGCTTGTCCAAGTTTTGTGCCGCCTTTATGCTGTGCCGGTCTTCAGGGCGGGGTGAAATTCCCCACCGGCGGTAAGCCGCGGCGAATGCCGGCGGCGAGCCCGCGAGCGCCGCGCTATCGTTTCCACGATGCGCGGGTCAGCAGATTCGGTGCGAAGCCGAAGCCGACGGTGAGAGTCCGGATGAGAGAAGACGCGCGCCAAGCCGTGAGCGGCCTGGCGCGCTTTTGCGCGTCGGCATGGCCGCGCGCCGCCCTGGAGCGCTTCCCTTAAGTCTTTACGGAGCCTCCACATGCAGCAAAACATCTACGACCATCCGGTCTTTTTCTCCCAATACCAAGCCTTGCGCGACAGCGACACGGGCTTGAACGGCGCCTTGGAGCAGCCCGCCTTGCGCGATGCGCTGCCGCCGCTGTCCGGCGCCGACGTACTGGATCTGGGCTGCGGCTTCGGCGATTTCGCCCGTTGGGCGCGCGCCCAAGGCGCGGCCAGCGTCACCGCGGTGGACTTGTCCGAACGGATGCTGGAACAGGCGCGAGCGCGCACTTGCGATTCCGACATTCAATACCGGCTCGCCGGCATCGAGGACTTTCAATCGCCGGCAGGCGCTTATGATCTGGCGGTGTCGTCGCTAGCCTTGCATTACGTGGCGGATTACGCCGCCGTGGCGGCGCGCGTGTTCGCCGCTTTGCGGCCCGGCGGCGTGTTCGCGCTGACGGTGGAGCACCCGATTTGCACGGCCAGCCCTCAGGGCTGGGCGCTGGACGCGGCGGGCGAGCCATCGCACTGGACGCTGGACGCCTACTTTCAGCAGGGCGCGCGTGAAACCCGCTGGTTCGTCGACGGCGTGATCAAGCAGCACCGCACGGTGGAAAGCTATGTGGCCGGCTTGCTGGGCGCCGGCTTCCAATTGCTTCATCTGGGCGAGCCCGTGCCGGACGAGCAGACACTGGCGCGTCAGGACGGTTTGCGCCCACACACGCGCCGTCCGGCCCTGTTGCTGCTAACCGCGCGAAAGCCGGCGCTCTAGCGCGGTTTTTCCGGGCCGGCGCGCAGAACCAAGCGGCGCCGGCTTGGTCCAGCAAAGATCGAGCATGCGGCCCGTGTTCACGGGGAGGGGCGAGGTGAGAGTCAAGTTGCTACTAGGGGTTCTGGTCCTGACGTTGTCGATGGCGTCTGCCGTCGGTAAATCGCCGCCGGCGCGGGCCATCATCGAACCCGCTCACGTTGTAGAGGCCATCAAGTTGCAAGAGGAGACGGACGCCGCCAAGGACAAACCGCCGCAAAACGGCGAGCCTTGGTTTGCGGTGCGGGAAGGCGCGCGCCCCATCATTGTGACCGCGCCGCACGCCACCAGCCCGTTCCGCGAAGGACAATACCGCTTCTCCGACGGCGGCGGCACCGCGGCCTTGGCGGCGATGCTGCATCAACTGGCCGGCGCCACCGCGATCTACACCACCCGCGCCGCGCCGGCCGATCCCAATTACGACGACGACAACGCCTTCAAGCGCAAGCTGGCGGCGTTGATTGCCGATCGACGCCCGCTGCTGGTGCTGGACCTGCACGGCAGCCATCCATATCGGCCTTACGACGTGGACTTCGGCACTTTGAACGGAGCCTCGCTGCTGGGCAAGCCGGAATTGCAACAACGACTGGAGCTAAGCCTGCGACAACAGGGCGTGTTGAATGTCTCGGACAATTACTTTGCCGCCTCCAAGAACCAGACCATCGCCAAGTTCGCTTCCCGGCTGGGCGTGCCGGCCATCCAACTGGAAATCAGCAGTACCTGGCTCACGCCTTCGGACGGAAATCTGGCCGCGCACCGCTTCGCCCAGCTCCTGCAGGCGCTGGTGCGCTATGCGCGCGAAATTGAGGAGTGAGACAGCGGCGCTTCAAGCCTGGCCGTCTTCATCGCCATAGTATTTGACGCCTAGACGAATGGGCGCGCGGCCGGCTTCGCGGCGCTGACGGTTGCTGTCGCGCAGGGAATAGGCGCAGCCGCAGTACTCCTGTTGGTAGAACTGTTCGCGTTTGCTGATCTCTATCATGCGCGCGGAACCGCCGCCCTTGCGCCAGTTGTATTCCCAATAGATCAGACCGGGGTAGCGCGCGGCCGCTCTCACGCCGCAGTCGTTGATCTGCTGCATATTCTTCCAGCGTGAAATCCCCAGAGAGCTGGTGATCACCGGAAAACCGTGTTCATGCGCGTACAGAGCGGTACGTTCAAAGCGCATGTCGAAGCACATGGTGCAGCGAACGCCCCGCTCCGGTTCGTTTTCCATGCCCTTGGCGCGCTCAAACCAGTTGTCGCGGTCATAGTCCGCATCCACGAAGGGAATGCCGAACTGCTCGGCAAAGCGGATGTTCTCGTTCTTGCGCAGTTCGTACTCTTTCAGCGGATGGATGTTGGGGTTGTAGAAAAAAATAGTGAAGTCGATGCCGGAAACTTGCATGGCCTCCATCACCTCGCCTGAGCAGGGCGCGCAGCAGGAGTGCAGCAGCACTTTTTCATGGCCGCCCGGCAAGGGCAGTGGCTGGCGCTCAAATGCGATAGTCATTTAAATGGGTTGCCGATTATGAAAAAGGCGAATTATGTTGCCATATGGCCATCGGATCAAGGCGGGGAAGGGGCTCTTAGGCGTCGTGCCAGCGCGGGCGGCCCTGCGTCTCGCGTCCGGCATCTCCCTCCGGCTTGCTGGCATGCGCAGGCGAACGCACCACCAATAACGACGCGTCGTCCAACATGGCTTCGTTTTGACGATGCCGCTGCAGCGCTTGCAGTACGGTATTGCCGATCCGGCCCGGCCAGCCTGCCTCAACCGCCTTTATCACGCCGTCCAGGCCGAACATCCGGCCATTGTCAGCCTGGGCCTCGGTAATTCCATCCGAGCAAACGACCAACGCATGCTCCGGGCGCAACACGCTGGTTTCCAGCGAGCGGTCGAACTGCCTCGCCGCCAAAATCCCCAAAGGAGGGTGTTCGGAGCGGAACTGCTTGATCTTGCGGCCCTGCGGATCGAACATCAGCGCGCAGGGAATGCCGCCGTTCCAGACCTGCAGGCATTTGGCGGCTGCGTCGATCGCAATGATGATGCCGGCCACGAAGCGGCCAAAAGGCAGCAGGCGGTGCAGCTTGTCGTTGATCGCCGCCGCGATGTCGCCCAGTGCGGCCTGCTTCTGAGCCAGGTCGTAAAAGCACTCCACTGCAGGAATGGCGCTGATCGCGGCGGTCAGACCGTGGCCGGTGCAATCGGCCAGCATCAAGTATTCTCGTCCGCCGGAACGCGCATAGCAGACCAGATCGCCGTTGAACTGCGAGGCGGGGCGCAAATGGCGCCAAACATGCGAGGGCAGCTCCAATTGCTGCCGGTTTAGGCGCTCAATCAGCTCCAGCGCGTAACTTTGTTCTCGTTCATTGTTGAGGAAGTAGCGTTCCAGGCGCACCGCATCCTGGTTGATCTGTCGCTGCATTTGGGCGATGCGCAAGAATACCTGGATCTTGGCCGTTAATAAGTCCGGACTAACCGGTTTGGTCAGATAGTCGTCGCCGCCGGCTTTGAGTCCCTCTATCAGATCTTTTTGTTGGCTCAGGCCCGTCAGAAAAATGATGGGTACCCAGTGTTCGCCGAACAATGTCCGCAACTCCATCGTGGCTTGCAGCCCGTTCATCACCGGCATGATGATGTCCATCAGGATCAAGTCGTAGTCGACTTCCTTGCATATGGCAACGGCTTCCCGGCCATTGCAGGCAAGATCGCATTGATACCCCAAGTCTTCAACAAAGGTACGGACCATCAGGCTATTGGTGGCGCTATCATCCACCAACAAGATTTTGGGCTGAGGCATGCTGTTTTCCATTGCGTGTCAGGAAAAGGAAAGCGAGCGGAGAAAACGAGTACAGCGCCAATTACATTGGCATTGCACTGTGGGTATAGCATACGGGGGAGGCGATGGCGCGTTGCGGCAATAAAAATCAGTCCGCTCCGTGGGTTGAGTGTTGCCCGCCGCGATCAATTTCCGTCTAAGCGCGGGAAACACCGTGCTAGTATGCGGGTTTTGGCGGCGCAACGCGCGGCCCGTTTCATCCCAGAGAGCATTAGACCCCTTATCATGAAATTTGCGACGCACACCATTGCGCTGGCCTTGGGCCTGGCGCTGATCAGCCCGGCCAGCCTGGCCGAACCAGAAGACATGCCGCTGCCGGGCGATGTGCAGATGGCCCCGGCGAGCAAACCCGCGCGCAAGGCCCCCCCCGCTAAAACCGTTCAAACCGCTGAACCCGTGCGCTCCAGTCAACAAGCCAAGCCGGCGCGCCAGGCCAAAGGCAAGCCCAAGGCGAAATCCGCCAAGCAGAGCAAACGTCAAGCCAAGGCTATCAGCGCCAAACAAGTGCGCCACGGCAAGGCGCCGGTCAAGTCAGCGGCAAAAAAATCGACGGTTAAGAAATCGACCGTCAAAAAGCCGCGTCACGCAGCCAAAGCCGCAAAGAGATCGCCGCACAAGGCCTCGGTTAAAAAAACCAGCAAAAACAAAACAGTTAGCAAGAGCGCCAAAAAGACGCATAAAAAAGTCCAGAAAAAGACGCGCTGACGGCTTGCCAAAGCCATTGAGGCAAGACATAATACGCCTCTCTTCGCCGGTGTAGCTCAGTTGGTAGAGCACCTGACTTGTAATCAGGGGGTCGCGAGTTCGATTCCTGCCGCCGGCACCAATAAAATCAAGGGCTTATAGAGTTTTCTCTATAAGCCCTTGGTGCGTTTTAGACAGGATTAAGACAGCATCGTCTAAAATTTCCTGCCCAATCCCTCCCAAATACCCGCTTGGTATCGTGCTCAAAGCGCACCAAATCACCCATTCGGTCATTTTATTTTCCCGCCCATATCCTGAGCGCTACCGGCCATCTCTATTCATTTTTATTGCAATCGGCATACTGAAAAGCGGTTTTAATATCTCCGTATGCCATGGCTTATCTAGAATTTGTACAAATTCAATAATCACGATCACACATTCAATCCCAAGCTGTCGCCGCGCACCCTAACACTGTTCGTTGACACTATCTATGGCGAGCCGGTTTTCCATCGGGCTCACTTGGCCCTTCTGGTCATGGATCGTCCAGAGCTGGCGTAGCCAACAACATCTGGAAGAGGGGGAGGCTGGCCACTACGAGCCATCCTCAGAGTGCGCGTTGTTTTGAATACGGGAAAATGAGCCTGCACACAGTCAAATAGCCAGAATATGCTTTTTAATATTTACCAATTAGTAAGATTGCCTGCCTCAAACCTTGCGAAAGAATGTGAATAATAACCAACAAAAGCCATGAACTGAAATTGCATCATTAAGTCCCTACAGTGTGCGGCCGCATTGATATTAACTTTGTCGTTAATATTAGTTGCATTTTGACTGTTTTAATCAAGGCTTTTATGAGCATCGAGGCGAGAGCCTTTAGTTACTCCTATTGCCTGAATTTTATTGTCACTATAGAAATTTGCGGTTTTGCTGCATTTTTCTTGCACATTAAAGGATTTGAGTCATGAAGACCATCAACTCTCTAACCATTCCTTTTGCCGCCGTCCTTTTGGTGGCTTCCTCCATCGTTAGCGCGTCATCCATCGGACCCACTCAAGTTAACGAAGCGACTTCCGCCACACAGCAAGCTATCCAGAATGCTAGCAATCCATCTGCAACATTAAATGCGCTAATGGATCAAATTCAACCAAGAAAACCAGGTCAGTGCTTCTCCGCAAAGAACTGCACAGGGAAGGTAATTGGAAATCACCAGCATGCGCACAACTGCAAGAATGCCGGTGGCAAATCTTGGCGAAGCGGTGTGACGGGACAATGCAGCAATTTGTAATTGTCAAACTCTTAATCTGAAACAAGGGCTTCGCGCGCTTCGGTTCGCGAAGCTTCTATTGCTAGTCTCTATAAGTTGAAATGTCGCGTGTCCTGGCTGTAGTCGTGGCCTCTTGATCTTGGTCTGTGGCAAGAAAGCGGCGTCGAGCCAGTGCCCGGCACTCGCGGAGCGAGTTGAGTGCAGGGCTGAGAGCATGCCGCGCAGGACGTTCACAAGCGCAGACATGGCCAAGTACTTGTGGCTCAGCATCGAGGCCGCAATGCTGATCTGCGCTGACGCTGTCAATGCGGATCGGCTACCGGTAGCCTTGTTTTTGCAATGAGCGATTTCTAAAAGTCCTCGCCTTACTAGGCCTATAGCATGTTGCTTGGCGTACCTGCCGGATAAACGCCTTCACCATCAACCACCCAGAGCTGAGATCAAAATGAACCCGCTCTCCTTTTCGCATCAGATATCCCTAAGACTTGATCAAGTCATTGTTGAAGTGGCTGCGCAGTTTGGCTTGCCGGCAAATCAGATTCAGTCTATCGAACAGGAAAATTCCATTGCGCTTCAGGTGCACAATCTGCCGGACGTATTGCTTTCTGTGAGCGATGATAGATTATGGATATGGAGCTTACTACCCATCCACGATGAAAATCAGTTGCTCTCCCATGCAGCGGAAGTTTTGGCAATTTTGATTGATCCGGTCGAAGGAGTTGAAACCGGACAATTAACTCTTGGAAACGGCGAAAATGGCTATGAACTGAAAGCGCTGATTAATCTGGAACAGCTGCAGCATGATCACGGCCTAAAGCCGGCGCTTCTTGGGTTTACCACTCAGCTGTATAAAATCAGCCAGACTCTTCAAATTATTGGAGCATGACATGCTAAACGGAATTGGCTCTGTAGGGGCACAACACGTAAACGGCTCCGCATCGAACTCCGCAAGGAGCAATTATCAGACAGGCCATTTGACTGGCATAAGCAGTGCAAGCCTTCCAGGTCCGAGTTCTCAGTTGGTGAAATCGCTGGATCCACACCGGCTGAATATTGTCGGCGAGTCCCACCCTGAATCCGGACCGCGCCGCCAGGAAGAGAAGGCGTACATTCAATCACTGGGCATGCAGAACGCTCAGTACTGGAAAGAAGATCAGTTTCAATATAGCCAGACCAGCGGCGGCTTTAAGCTGTTTGGCAAGTCCTTCCTGACCAAAACCACCGAACAATTTGGCGACTCCGTCATGCTGCGCTTGGAAATGCGGCTTGCCGATGTCAAAGAGAAGTTCATTCCCTTGGCTGAGCAGTTCGCCGCGGGAAACAATCCGCCGGCGCTGGGGGTTGCTGGCTATCCGCTGGAGCAGGCATGGAATAGTTTCGTGGAAAGCGCATTCAAGACGGAGTCCAAGCAGCTTTTGCTGACCATGCACGAACTCCTGGCCATAGACGACAAGCAATCTATCGATCAACTTCAATCCTTGCATCAGCATATCGAACAACTGAGCCATAAATACCAGACGCCCGGCGCGCTCAATGCGCAAGATGTTCAGACCCAAGCCAAGGCTTTGCTGCAGGATTGGGCTGTAGCGGAGAAGTTATTCTGCAGAGATGTCAAGGCGGATAAAGCACTGGACAGTTCCGCCTCCCTCAATAAGCAGCGTTCGGCGGCAATGGCGGCTTCAGCCCAGGCCGCAGGTCATTCCGTCGGCGTGTGGAAAGTGGGTCAAAGTCATATAGACGACATCAAAAACGCGCCTGGTTTCGATGAGCGCGCTCTCAACTACAATATCCTGACCAAGGATGAGTTCAATCAGGGCCTGGCTTTATGGGCCCAGCAACAACAACCCTAGTCTGGAAACCTTGTTTTGACATGGCGATGTATGCGTTCTCGTAGTCGCCATGGCTAATTCGAGGACATAAAAAGACCCCAGCCAAATTGGCTGGGGCTCATGGTCATAACAGGAGGCCGACATGAGGATGCCAGCTACTGCCTGTTATAGGCGGTCGGCATGTTGGTTCGAACTGACCAAAAGGCTGGCGTCCCACCATGGCCGACAGGCGAGCTCTGAAGCGGAGCTCCCCGCGTCACATTTCATTAGCTGCAATAGGTTTTGAAACGCTTTTTAAGCGGCAAAACGCTTGCGCAGCCAGTAGTCCAAGCTGACGTAGCGGCCACCGCCGTAAAAGAACAGCACCAACAGCATGACGAAGTAGGTGGCGGCGAACTCCATCCCGTTGTTCAGGATGACCGGGTCGCCCAGTTCAGTGATGTAGTTGTAACGGCCGGGGAAGTTCTCTGCCAGCCAGGACAGGAAGCCGGCCAAGCGCTGGCTGGACTCCATGTCCTTGGCGGCAATGGCCAGCCAGCCGCGCGGCAGGTGCACCATGGCGCTGGCCGCGCTCATCAGCACCATCATGGGGATGGCCATCACCCGGGTGAACAAGCCGAGCGCAATGCAGACCAGGCCTAAGACCTCGGTGGCCGCCGCCAGAAAGGCGAACAGCACGGGGAAGGGCAGGCCCAGGCCGCCTTCGCTGGCCGGAGCGCCGAACCAGCTCACCGCCGCGCTGAAGCCGACCACCTTGGAGTGGGCGCCGACGTAGATCACCGGGAGCAGATAGAGGCGGACGCCCAGCAGGGCGATGAAGTCGTATTGTTTGCATGCTGCAAGCGCTCGGTCGAAGCCATTCATTATCTTGGCAATCATTTTCGTATTCCTCATATTGGGCGGCCGGCGTCGGACGCCGGCGCGGGCATGTCGCGCCTCTGTATCAAGCCGATGGCGAGCGCTTCCTTGAGCCAGGTCCAGAGCGCGTCGAGCGGAACTTCAGCCGACAGATCCGGATAGGTGCAAGGCGTCCGCAAGGCCTCAAGCAGCCAGCGATCTAAAGAGCTCAGCGGTTTCCGGATCACCTGATGACGGGCGTCGCGGAAGATGGCGTAAGGGCCGGCAAGGCCGGCGAAGTCCAGTTGGATATCAATGCAGGCCAGCGTGGGATTAAGCGAGAAGACTGAGCGTTCTGTCACTTCGCTTGTGGATGGCGGCGTCACGAGAGCTTCGTCGATTTCCACGCTGAACAGCAGCCACTCGTATTCCAGACATTGCCGCAGATCCGCGGGCAGGCCGGCTTGGGAAAAACAGAGAAACTCGGTGGCGATGTGGTGGAACTCGGGGCTGGACGAGGCGTGACCCGCCAAAAAGTCGTCGATGCTGCCGCGCAGCTGCTCAGCCGACAGCCTGGCGCAGAACAAGGGGAAAACATGGCTCAGCACTTCCTCGATATTGCCGCGCAGAAACTGGCGGTAAAGCTCGACGGAACGCTCGCCCAAGGCCTCCGGGCCGCCCCGCAGCCGCTGGCTGAAGGTTTCGATGTCCGATATCGCGTTCATGATGTCTCCTTTGCCGCGCTCAGGCGGCCTGGGCCGCGGCTTGGTGGAGGCGCTGCCGCAGTTTGGCCGCTTCAGCGCATAACTCGCACCACGGCGGCATGCTGTTGTCTCGCTCCAGCAGCAAGGGACGAGAGCCATGCTGCGCTACGGCGTATCGGGCAAGCTCCAGAACTTCCTCGCATACGGCCGCGCCATGGGTGTCGATCAACATGCCGTCGTCGCGGCGCCAGTGGCCGGCGATGTGGAAGTAGCGGATGGCCTGGGACGGCAGATCGGCGATGAAGCGTCGCGGTTCGTAGCCGTGGTTGCAGGCGTTGACGTAGACGTTGTTGATGTCCAGCAACAATTGACAGCCGCTCTGCTCCACGACGGCGCGGATGAAATCCGCTTCCGCCATCTGGCCGGGGTGATTGTGGTAATAGCTGATGTTTTCCAGAATCAGCGGCCGCTCCAGGGTGTCTTGGGCTTGGCGGATCTTGGTTGCGATGCGCGCCACGGCCGTCTCGTCGCGCGGAATCGGCAACAGTTCGTACAAATAACCTTGCCGATCGCGGGAGTAACTGAGGTGGTCGCCGTGCAGGCGGATGCGATAGCGGTCGAGAAAGCGCTTGGCGCGCTGGAGATAGTCCGCGTCCAGCGGCAGCTCGTCGCCTATCGACAGGCTGAGCCCATGCGAGATCAACGGGTATTTCTCCGCCAGGCGGTCCAGCTGCTCGCGTTTGCGGCCGCCGATGTCCATCCAGTTTTCCAGCGTGATTTCCAGGAAGTCGATTTCAGGCTGCGGGGGGTGATCGGCCAGCCATTGGGCATGTTCGGCGCGCAGCCCCACGCCGACGGCCTGTTGATTTATTGCCCGCATACGCCCTCCACCATTTTTCCCTTGCCGGTTTGGTCGGAGTGGACGCCTTGGCCGGTCTTGCCGCACTTGCCGTCGCGGGCGCGCACCAATTGATCTTGCGGGTTGTGCTTGATGTCGGCTTTTTCATACAACTTCACCGTGCCGCACTTGCCGCTGGCGCATTTGCCGCCATGGCCGCTTTGGCTTTTCACCGCTTGCGCCGGCTGGCTGGCTTCCGCCGCCAATGCGGCTTCGGCGCTCAGGCCGAGCAAGGATGTCATGGCGATGGAAAGAATGATCTGTTTTTTCATGTCGGTTCTCCTTTGGGATGGCGGCGCTCAATGCGCCGGGAAGCATGAAAGGTCGCGGCTGGCGTGGATCGGGCCTGGGTAATAACGGCGGACGATGGAGATCGATTGCTCCTTGAGCCGCAGGCCCTTGCCCATGAAATGGTTGAGCACCAGCTGCTTGGGCTTCGCCGCGGCGGCGATGCGGCCGACGACGGACGGCTTGGCGTGCAGGAAGGCGGAGGCGGGGTCCGCCTGCTCGTCGATGGCGAGCGGCATCACCAGAATGTCCGCGTTCTTGGCAAAATCGATAAAGCGAGGGTTGCCGCCGTTCTGATCGGCGGAGACGACGATGCTGCCGTCCTTGGTGTCGATCCGATAAGCGAGGCAGGGCACGTCGCCATGAGGAATGCCGAGCGCGCTGATGCGGACGCCGTCTTTTTCATACACCGTGGTCGGCGTGGTCTTGCGGTAGTCCACATTGGACAGCGAGACCTTGAGCGGGATGTCGCCCTGGCCGGAGTAGAGGCCGGACAGATAGGCGTAAGCACCGCTTTTGGCGTTGAATTGGGCGTTCATGAAGCCGCTCAGGCTGGGAAAGCCGGCGCTGCCCGTTGGGCCGGACATCTGAATGGCGCGGGGCGAGCTGAAAAAGTAGCTGCCCTTAAGCAGCGCGGGCAAGTCCGATACATGGTCGGTGTGAAAGTGAGTGAGGCCGATAAAGCCGACGTCTTCCAGCCGCGCGCCGGATTGGCCGAAGCGCAGAAAGGCGCCGCCGCCGGCGTCTATCAGCGCCACCGGCTTGCCCTTCCACCAGATCAGCGAGGCGGACGAAGCGCGGCCGTCGTCGGAGATCGGCCCGCCCGAGCCCAGCAATTGCAAGGCGTAGTCTTTGTTTTCGCATTGAGTTGGGCTGGCCAGGGAAGCGTTGGCGGCGCAGGCCAGCAAGAGGGATAAGGCAAGCATGCGGATTTTCATTTTGCGCTCCTTGTGCGGCGCGGTGATTTGGCCTGAGGAGGGAGGCCGGCCTGCGTCATCGCCGCCGTATTTCATTGAATTCGACGATATTTCCCCTTGCAGGCGGGAGTCGCGTCGCTTTGGCTATGACTAAAGCTTATCACCGCGCTTATATCAGCATTACTTTTTGTATTTATAGATATGAGTAGAAAAACTTATATGAAAGAGCGAAGATCCCTTGAACATTTGGCGATGGGCGATGGCGGGAGAGCGCGGAGGAAGTAGACGGGGACAGCGTCAAAACGATGTGGAGGATCAAGCAGGCGCGCCGGCCTGCTTGTGATGGAAAGATGGAGATTGGGGTGGCGCGTGGGCGAGACGGAGGCCGTCCGCCATGCGGCTAAGCGGCTAGGCCCGCCCCTCGTCCCGCGCGCGCAGCCAAGCCACGGTGTGGTTCAGCAATTGATAGGCAATGGAGATGGGCGTAGGCGTTTGCGGCAGGGCGTCGATGTCGAACCAGCCGGCGTCTTCGATTTCGCCCTCCTGAGGCTGGATGTCCCCGCAGTCGTACTCGGCGGTAAAACCCAGCATCAGCGAGTGGGGAAAGGGCCAGGATTGCGAGCAGACGTAGCGCAGATTCTTGATGCGCACGCCCACCTCTTCAAACGCCTCGCGGTGCACGCATTCCTCCAGTGTTTCGCCGGGCTCGACAAAACCGGCCAGCGCGCTGTAAACGCCGGGGACGAAGTGAGGGCTGCGCGCCAGCAACAATTGCCGGCCGCGATGGATCACCACCATCATCGCCGGCGACAGCTTGGGATAGTAGAGCTGGCCGCAGCTGGAACAGCGTTTGCCGCTATCGTCCGGCCGCTGAAGCAGCGGCCCGGCGCAGCGGCCGCAATAGCGATGAGTGCGTTGAAACTGGCGGATTTGCGCGGCGCGGGCGATGGCGGGCGTCAGCCCGGAAGGCAGACTGAGCAAGGCCGGCCGCAGGGCCAGCCAGTCGCTGCCGGACGGCGGCGCGCCCACCAGTTCCGCCAAGTAAAGATTGTGACCGTCATGTACGCCGATGAACAGCTGCTGGGACAAAGACCAGCCGCGCGCGCGCTCATCCGGCAAGGCCTGATCCAACAGCAGAATCTTGGACCCTTCGAAAATGCAGTAGCGGGCAGGCAGCGCGGGGTCGGGCAGGGC
>NZ_JAAOMA010000040.1:0-47159 GCF_011602385.1 Chromobacterium fluminis
TGCCTCGCTCGGTCTGCGTGGAAACCGGCACCAAAAACATCATCCGCGCAGCGGATACAAAACCCACACACCTAGCCACACCAACCACCCCACCTTGACCCCAAGCGCCCCCTCGGCAACAATCCCCCCGTTGCCGCCCACACGCGGCACACGGGATTGGCGTCTCGTTTCCGAAGTCGACAGGCCAACGCAGCGTGCTGCGTTGGCTGCTTTATCCATGGCAATGCCATTTTGGCAGGCGCATGGTGGGAGAGTGCTATGCACTCGCCGGCTAGACTTCGGACCGGTACGCCAATCCTGCCACGCGCCTGCCTAATACCTCAGCTTCCCCGGCAGGTGGTTTATCTTGTGTCACAGCAGGAGAAACACCATGCAACACTCTCAAAACTTTCCCCGTCGTCGTCGCTACAAACTGCACTCGCTGGAGCAACAGGAAGCCTTGCTTCCCTTTGTTCGCTTCTGCCCCGGCCGCACCTATCGGCATTACTGGCAAATGCCCACACCCAGCAAGGACTACCCCTCCAATGTCACCTACGGCCGCGAATGCGCGGCCCATTTGCTGCAATGGATGAAGGACAACCGCGAATACGTCGGCAAAGGCCTGCTCAGCCGCGTGGCGCGCGACATCGATTTTGACGACCGCGATGGTCGCGGTCAGTGGATGGGCTTCTTCAACTATCTGGAAATCATGATGCTGCTGGGCGCGGACCGGGTCCGGGTCTATCGCCATGTCGATAGCCAACATCAGATCTACCTGGCACTCGGACAGCGCTTCAGCCTGGAAGCGCGCTTCCGCCGCATCCGCCTGCGCAATCGCTGACCTAAGCGGGTGGGTGGCATAGAACGTGTTTACGCTCTCGCGAGCAAGAGCGAGACAAGGCGGAAACGACCGAAGAAGCGGAATGTACATACGGTACATGAGCATTCTGAGGTCTTTTCCAACGCCGTATCGCCGCAGCGCAGCAGATCGTAAACAGGTTCTTAGTTGGGTGGGTGGAGCCGTAGGCGATACCCACCAACCCCCACCGAAAACCAACGCTCAAGGCGCAGCCAGGTAATCCTCCAGGCAAGCCTGCAAATGCTCGCGCAGCGCCGCCACCGCCGGCGACAGCATCAGACGATGCGGGATCACCAGACACAGCGGCGCGGCTTCGGTCTGCCAGTCTTCCAGCAAAGGCAGCAAACGGCCGGCGCGCAAGTCGTCCAGCGCGTCCAGCCGCGATTTATAGGCGATGCCCAAACCCTCCAACGCCCAACGCCGCACCACTTCGCCGTCGTCGCTCTGGCGGCGGCCGTCCACCGTCACCTGCTCCCGCAGCGGGCCCTGGCTGAAACTCCAACGCTCGTGCAAGGCCGCGCCCAGCACCAGCCGCAGGCATTGATGGCGGCGTAGTTCCTGCGGCGACTGCGGCCCGCCGTGGCGCGCCAGATAGTCCGGCGATGCGCACAACACCCGGCGGTTGTCCGGCGCCAGCGGCAGGGCCACCAGGCTGGAGTCTTCCGGCACGCCGTAGCGCAGGGCCACGTCCACCGGTTGCCGATACAAATCCGCCACCCTGTCGCTGATCCGCAATTGCAGGCTCAGGCCGGCGTGCCGCTCCAGAAAGGCGTCCAGCCAGCCGCGCAGCCGGCTGCGCCCCAGGTCCGACGGCATGGACAGCGACAGCTCCCCGCTCAGCGCCTGCCGCTGCAAGGCCAACGCCTGGCCGCCGGCCTCCACCGCTTCCAGCGCGGCGCGCGCATGGGCCAGATAGCGCTCTCCGGCCAGGGTCAGCCGCAGGCTGCGGGTGGAACGCGCCAGCAATTGCGCGCCCACGGTTTTTTCCAGCCGCTTCAACGCCGCGCTGGCCACCGCCGGGCTCAGGTCCAGCTGGCGCGCGGCGGCGGACAGGCTGCCGTTGTCCGCGGCGCGGACGAATACCTGCAAATCTTCGAAACGGACCATGATTATCAAAATTTCTTTGAAACTGAATCGAATTTTAGCCGGTTTTTCACCCGGAAAAACAGGAATAACATCTGTCCATCAAGACCGGGCCCTATCGGCCCGCACACTATGGAGAACGCCAATATGAAAGCCGTCGCCTATTACCAGAACCTGCCGATCGAGCATCCGGAATCGCTACAGGACGTGCAATTGCCGGAACCCGTCATCGGCGAGCAGGATCTGCTGGTGGAGGTCAAAGCCGTCTCGGTCAATCCGGTGGACGCCAAGGTCCGCGCCGGCGCGGCGCCGGAGGCCGGCCAAGCCAAGGTGCTGGGCTGGGACGCCGCCGGCGTGGTGCGCGCGGTGGGTGGCAAGGTCAGCCTGTTTCAGCCCGGCGACAAGGTGTGGTACGCCGGCGCGCTGCACCGCCCCGGCGCCAATAGCGAGCGGCACGCGGTGGACGAGCGCATCGTCGGCCGCATGCCGCACAGCCTGGACTTCGAACAGGCCGCCGCCTTGCCGTTGACCGCCATCACCGCCTGGGAACTGTTGTTCGACCGGCTGCAAGTGCTGGACAACCGCGCGCCCAGCGGCCGGAGCTTGCTGGTGGTGGGCGCGGCCGGCGGCGTCGGCTCCATCCTGGTGCAGCTGGCGCGCCGGCTGACCGGGCTGACCGTGATCGGCACCGCCTCGCGGCCGGAAACCCAGGCCTGGGTCAAGGAGCTGGGCGCTCACCATGTGATCGACCACCGCCTCCCGCTGAGCGAGGAACTCAAGCGCATCGGTTACGCCAGCGTCGATTACGTGGCCAGCCTGAATCAGACCGACGCCCACTTCAAAGAGATCGCCGCCGCGATAGCGCCGCAGGGCAAGCTGGCGCTGATCGACGATCCGGCCTCCCTGGACGTGCGCGAACTCAAGCGCAAGAGCGTGTCGCTGCATTGGGAGTTCATGTACACCCGTTCGCTATTCGGCACCGACGACCAGATTCAACAACATCTGCTCTTGAACCGGCTGGCCGAGCTGGTGGACGCCGGCCTGATCCGCAGCACGGTGGCCGAACGCTTCGGCCGCATCGACGCCGCCAACCTGAAACGCGCCCACGCCTTGCTGGAGAGCAAGCGGGCCAAGGGCAAGATCGTGCTCTCGGGTTTCTAACAAGCTGTTCACAATCTGCTGTGCGTCGTGAGAACTCACACGGTGAGCGGCGCTTCGAAGCGCCGCTTCGAAATGCTCATATACCCTATGACCATTCCGCTTTTTCAGCCGTTTTCGCCTTGTCTCGCTCTTGCTCCCGAGACTTTGAACAGATTCTAAGAAAAAGCATACCTACCGCAACCAAAAGCAGATCTCAGCATCCTGAATTAACTCCAACCTAGCGTGCAATTGCAAATAGCATGATTTATTTTTGCAAGACGAAACACCCTATCACTGGCAACATGTCATAAGTCTTAACACTACTAACAAAACTCCTGACCCGGTGTTTCACCAACTTATCATACTACTTGTACCGTGTGCTTCGGCGCACCTTACCTCAAGTGTTTGGATAAGTTTTGTTAGCGGTTATTGTTGCAGCGCCACCGTCGATTTAAAGATTCCACCCGAATGAATCGGAGGCTGCCATTGCTAGAATCTTGCCGATTAACGGCCCCCACGACAAAGGAAACATATGATATCTCTATCTATCAACACCTCGGCATTGACTGGCCGCAGCCTCTCCAGCACAACAGAAACCCATACACCCTCTTTCAATCCTGAAAAATTGAATTCTGACCCTACCTTCAAAGAAGGTCTTATTCAAAAACTTTGCCAAGGCAATATCGCGGAGGGACACACTGAGTACGACTCCACCCTCGATGGCCATGAATTATACCAATACAAGGGCTTGGTTTACCGTAGTGAATTAAGTTTTCGACCGGAAATCTTAAGCAATGGATTTGAATCAAAAAATGACCTATCCAATCCACAACACTATCGGGAAAGCACGGGAATTGGCATTAATAATCCTCAAACAGGCCAAACCATGGGCGTAGGAGCTACGGGCCAAAGCGGAGTATCCACCGCCAAAGACTTTGACCACTGCAAAAACTATGGCAACATCCATTACGTCATCGACACCAAGCTCCTGCCAAGCCACCACAAAGCTTTTGACATGGAAAGCAATACTGTCAACAACCGATTGAATTACGATGGCTCTAACGAGGTAAACATCACCCATATTCCCAACTATGCAATCATTGGGGTATTTGGGGAGGAAAATCCGTCAAATATAAAGTCGCTACCGGCCTACTATGGTGAAATCATGATGGATGAAGAAGCGGCTGGAGAACTCAAGCAATCCATGATTGATAACTACCAGAAAGATCACCCTCAATCTAGCTCCAAGCCATTCAACGCTGAACTCATAGACGACTAAGCGATCAATATCTATTTACGATATGCCATGCTGACTCTCGCCATCCTTTTATCTGGCGTGATGGCAACAAGAACAATGAAATCACGGCGGCGCAGCAACTGATCAAAGATTTGGGGCTGCCCGGCCAGTTGTACACGCTGGATGCCTTATAGGCTGTTTACGATCTCGTGAGCAAGAGCGAGATGGTGAACCGGCTCTAAAACCTCCGTCCACCCTGCGCCGGGCGGCGTTGGCCTCGCGCCAGCGCCGCTCACTACGTTTTCGCCGCCGCAATGCCCGGCGAATAGGCTTGCGAAATCGCTTCACAAGGCGCAGCCGGCGCGGAATAATGGCCTGCTGGCCGTCTTTAACAATCCGGGGAACGAGATCACGAATGCGCACGCTTTCGCCTCCGGCCCCGCCGCAGGCAACGCCGGCCGCGCCGCAGCGCCTGGCCCGTCCCGCCATTCCACTCTCCGTTCCCTCAACCGGCCAGACCGGCGGCGCAAGCGTTCCCTGCCGCCAAACCTTTGCGTAATGGCCTATACCAAGCCTGATGCCGGAGCGAAACCGGAGCCGCCGCCCGCGCAACAGAGTACACAGGTTCAGAGACATAACCATGGCGCAAGGCGCAGCCGCGCCGCCATCTGTTGGGATACTCATATGCCTGATGCCAAATCATTGCGGAGCCAGCCGATACAGATCACCTTGCTGGATGATCACCTGATGGTGCTGAACAGCCTGGCCGGCCGCCTGGCCGATGAAACGGACCTGAACGTGGCCGGACAATTCACCAGCAGCGCGCCGCTGATCCAGCATCTGAAGCAGCACGACGGCGTCGACGTCGTGGTTACCGATTACGCGCTCAGCCCCGGCGACATCGACGGCTTCAGCCTGATCCGCGGACTGCGCCGGCGCTTCGCCCGAGTGCGCATCCTGGTGATGTCGGCCTATTACACCCCGGCCACGGTGGCGCTGGCGCTGCGCTGCGGCGCGCACGGTTTCATCGGCAAGGAACAAAGCCTGGACGAGCTAGTGGCGGCTATCCGCCTGCTGGCCGACGGCCACAACTATCTAAGCCCGGCCATGAGCGCCGCGCTGAATGAAAGCTGCGTCAACCTGCCGGCGCCGCAGAAAGCCATGCTGCGCAGCCTGCTGGATCACCCGGAGCTATCCCCCCGCGAACGCGAAGTGCTGCGCTGCTGTCTGGACGGCATGACGGTCAGCGACATCGCCGTCAAGTTCTCCCGCAGCATCAAAACCATCAGCAACCAGAAGCAATCGGCGCTGAAAAAGCTGGGCCTGCGCAGCGACAACGAGCTGTTCAAGCTGCAAAGCCGGCTGGCCAGCCACTAAAGCCATGCGCGCGCGCCTCTTGCTGTTCTCCTGTCTGCTGCTGGCGTTCTGCTTCCCGGCCAGCTTCAGCCGCGCCGGCCTCAATACGACGGAACGCGCCTGGCTGGCCAAGCACCCGGTGGTGCGTTACGCGATAGACCCTCACGGCTGGCCTATCGAATACATGGAGGACGGCGAGCACCGCGGCCTGACCCAGGCGTATCTGAGCCGCATTTCCGATATCAGCGGCCTGCACTTCGAGCTGGTGCCGGTGGCCAACCGCCAGCAAGCGGTGGACATGATGCTGAGCGGCCGCATCGACCTGCTCACCGCGCTATCCTCCGGCTTGATCCCGCCGGAAGCGGGACGGCGCATCCGCTTCAGCGATCCCTACTTTTCCGGCAGCACCGTGCTGGTCACCCAACCGGACAAGCCCATCGTATTCAGCACCTCCAAGCTGTCCAACAAGACCATCGCGGTGGAAAGCGGCGACCCTTACGAATACTTCCTGCGCGAGAATTTTCCCGCCGTGGACATTGTGGCCAAGCCCACGCCGCTGGCGGCGCTGGACGCGGTGGCGGACGGCAAGGCCTACGCCGCGGTGGGGCTGGACGCGGTGATGCAGTCCGTGATCCGCCGCCGCTATTACGGCTCGCTGCGCATTGCCGGCAGCGTCAGCGAAATGCCCAGACTGGTATCAATGGCGGTCAACAAGGACCAGCCGCAGTTGCTGTCCATCATCAATGATTCGCTGGCGCAGCTCACCGCGGACGATACCCAGCACATGCTGGAAGACTGGCTGCAAACCACCGATTACGGCGCGCCCTCCTGGCGCTCCATCGCCCGCTACTACGCGCTGGAGCTGACTGGCGTCGGCCTGGTCTTGCTCTTGCTGCTGGTGTTCGCTCAGCGCGCCCACACCGCGCGCCGCGCCGCCCAGCGCAGCGAGGCGGATAAATCCACCTTCCTGGCGGTGATGAGCCATGAAATCCGCACGCCGATGAACGCGGTGCTGGCCTCGGTGGAGCTGCTGCGCCAGGCCGAGCTGCCGCCGCGCGAACGCGAGCTGGCGGCGTTGGCCAACGCCTCGGCGGTGAATTTGCTGGAGCTGTTGGACAATGTGCTGGACGTGTCCAAGCTCAACGCCCAGCGGCTGCGCCTGGAGCCGCTGGCCACCGACGCGGCGGCGCTGGCCAGCGGCGTGGCGGCGATCTATCGCGCCTGCGCGGAAAAGAAAGGGCTGGAACTACAGCTGGAAATGTTGGGTTTGTGCAGCCGCCTGCTGGTGGTGGACCCGGTGCGCTTGCGCCAGATTCTGAGCAATCTGCTCAGCAACGCGGTCAAGTTCACACGTCAGGGCGAGGTGAGCCTGCGGCTGGAACTGCAGGAAATAGAAAAGGAACGGGCGCTGCTGTGCATCCAGGTCAGCGACACCGGCATCGGCATCGCGCCGGAACAACAAGCCCGCTTGTTTCAAGAGTACGCTCAGGCGGACCATACCCAGCAACGCTACGGAGGCACCGGGCTGGGCTTACTGATTTGCCGGCAACTGGTTGAGTTGATGTCCGGCCGCATCGCGCTGGACAGCCAGCCGGAGCGCGGCACCACGGTCACGCTGTGGCTGCCGGTGCGCCATTCGCCGGCCGAAGCCGCCGCGGACGCGGAACTGGACGCCGTCAGCGCGCCGGCGGCGCTCAAGGAAACCTGCGACCCCATCCTGGTGGTGGAGGACCAGCCGGCCAACCGCTTCATCATCGCCCAACAGTTGTTGCAACTGGGTTACCGCGCGGTGACGGCGGACAACGGCGCCGCCGCGCTGGCCTTGCTGGATCAGGGCCAGCGCTTTGCGATGGCGCTGCTGGACTGCAACCTGCCCGGCATCAGCGGCTATCAGCTGGCGCTGCGGCTGCGCCGCCACCCGGCGCTGCAGTGGCAGCCCTATCTGCCCATCATCGCCATCTCGGCCACTACCGGCATAGAACACCAGCAGCGCTGCCTGGACAGCGGCATAGACAGCTGCCTGACCAAGCCATTGAGGCTGGCCCAGCTGGAACAGATCATGACGCTGTGGCTGGACCACCGCCCCGGCCCGGCGCCCGCCGCGCCGGCCCCGTCCGACGGCGAGCTGACGCAGTTGCTAAGCCACAGCTGCGACGCCGACGCCGCCGCGCTGCGCCAGGCCTTGCAGGCGCGGGACTGGCCGCAGGCGGAACACTACGCGCACCGCCTGCACGGCGTGGCCCTCAGCGCCGGCCTGCCGCGCTTGCCGGCGCTGGCGGCGGAAATGCAAACCGCGCTGCGCCTGCCGCAGCCGGACGCCGCCCGGCTGCGGGATCTGCTTCAGGCGCTGGAGGCGGCGCTGCCGCAAGCGGAGCCGAGCGGCGACTGAGCGAGGCGCCCCGCCAGCTGCCGCTCCACCACCTGGCAGACATGGGCCACGGTCTTGATGTCGACGATGTCGTCGACGCCGATCTCGATGCCGAACTCGTCGTTCAGCAACAGCACCATGTCCAGCAGCTCCATCGAGTCCGCGTACAACTCGTCCACCAACCGCGCCTGCGGCAGCAGCTTGGACTCATCCACCGACAGGCAACAGGCCATTACCGCCACCACTTGCTGCTCAAGTTCGGAGCTCACTGCGCCGCTCCCTTCACACCGCTGGCATCAAAATACTTACCATCCACGGTAGTGATAACGCGGGACGGCGCTTTGGCACTAACGCCCAGCCCCTCCAACAAAGCCCCCACCAAGGGATAAGGCCCCCCAGAAACAGACGGACACAGATTCGTCTGGTCTCGTAACCTCTTGGCGAACTCAGCCAATACCAGGCGCTGCGGATGGGTATTCAGCACTTGGCGCAAGGTGTCAATCGGTTCCGGCAGGGACGCTTGCTTCAACACGGCCTGTTGAGCCAAGACGTCGTCCGGCAAAACGGTGTCGAGTATCGCTTCCCAATGCTCGCCCTGCGTGCTGTCCGCAGGCTGCAAGGCCGTGCGCAATCCCTCCATCAAGGCCTGGCTGGCGGACAGTTGACCCAAGGCCTTGTTCTGCTTCAGCTCGGCCACTTTGACGCCCAGTTTGCTCATGGTCACCGGCTGGAAACGCATTGAGGTCAACTCGGCCGGCACGCTATCCGCGGGCTTCGAGGCTGCGCGCAGTCCATCCATCAAGGATGGGTTGACGGACAATTGCGCCAAGGCCTCGTTCTGCCGCAGCTCGGCCTTTTTGACGGTCGGTTCGCTCATGTTCACCGGCTGAAAATACGCCGTGGTCGGCTCGGCAGCTTCCAGATCAGGCCTTGCGGACTGAAGCGACTCCACGTCTTGGGCCGCTGTCGCGGCGGTGGCGCCGTTCAGCATCCCTTGCAGGAACGCGCGGCGCCGCTGATCCGTCGTGTTGGGTTCGAAACGCGGCGACAACGCGGCCGGCCCCTCGCCGCCAACGGCCACCGCGGGCGGCATCTCAGCCTTCGCTCGCGCCGTCAGCGGCTGGATGATTTGTGGCATGGCCCCATTGCTCACCAGTTGGCTGGCCGCGCTCCGCACTGCGGCGACGTCAGTCACCTTCCGTCCCTCCACCCGCAGGCCGGCTGCAGAATTCAAGACCTTGGACAAACCATCTGCCACCTTGCGCTCGGCCTGATTCAGACGCAAGCCAGTATCTACCACAGTGGCATTGTGCGGCTGAAAGCCCTGCCTGGCATGCCCGGCTAACGCTGAGTTCACCAGGCCAGACAATTCCCTCGCAACCTGGCCCGCCGCGTCGTGCAAGGTCTGGCCGGCATCGGTCTGCGTGCCCTGCTCCACTCCGGACGGCACGCCGCCGAGGATCGCAGACTGCGGCGTGGCCGGCAGGTCGAGCCGCGCCTGCCGCGCCGTCGCTTCCAGCTTGCCCGCCTGCGCCACGCCGGGCGTGGGCACCGTCAGCGTCTCCTCGCCCAGCGCCGTGTTCATCAGTTCGGACAAAGCCCCGCTCACTTGGCGGGCCGCGTCGCGCAGCCTCGGGCCGGCATCGGTCTGCGCGCCTTGCGCCGTGTTCATCAACTCGGACAAAGCTCCCGTTACCTGGCTGGCCGCGTAGCGCAAGGCCTGGCCGGCATCGGTCTGCGTGCCCTGCGCCGTGTCCATCAACTCGGACAAGGCCCCCGTTACCTGGCTGGCCGCGTCGCGCAAGGCCTGGCCGGCATCGGTCTGCGTGCCCTGCACCGTGTTCATCAACTCGGACAAGGCTCCCGTCACCTGGCTGGCCGCGTCGCGCAAGGCCTGGCCGGCATCGGTCTGCGTGCCCTGCTCCACCCCGGACGACGCGCCGCCGAGGGTCGCCGATTGCGGCATGGCTGGCGGGCTGAGCCGAGCCTGCCGCACGGTCGCCTCCAACTTGCCGGCCTGCGCCGCGCCGGGCGTAGGCGCCGTCAGCATCTCCTCGCCCAGCGCCGTGTTCATCAGCTCGGACACGGTGGCCTGCTGCGGCTTGGGCAAATCCTGGCTGCGGGCGACTTGCGGCGCCGGCATGCGCAAGAATGTCACCAGCCGCGAGGGCGCTCCGCCGTGATGGCGGTTGCCCTTGTTCACATCGCCCAGATAGGTGTCGCCGCGCTTGTCCCAACGCCGGTTGTCCTGACGATTGTCCTGGCTGTTGTCGTTAAAGTTGAAGTGGTAATGCACTTCCTGCGGCCGCGGCGTTTCGCCCGGTCCCGCCGGACCGGGGTCCGGGTTCGGCTGAGAGCCCGGACCGGGATCGGGCTGATCGGCGCGGACCGGCTCCGGCTGTTCCGGGTCTTTCGAGCCCTGGCCCTGTCCCTCCAGCAGGCTGCGCAGCAGCTGCGGCAGGATGGCGACGGTGTCGAGGTCGCGCGCCAGCGTGCCCACGCTGACGCCGCGCTGCTCTATCAACTCCCCGCGCCGCAGCCGCAGTTCTTCAAAAGCCTTCATCGCCGCGCTGTCCACCAGTTCGGTTAGACGCTGACAGGTGTTCTCGTCCAGCTGACGCCCCAAGTGGGACTCGACGCGGGACAGGATGAAAGGCACCACCTCGCGACGCATGAAGTCATTGCCCAGCTGCAACACGCCGCCCGGACATTGCCGCTCCATCATAACGGCCAGCTTGTGCTCCAGCTTGCTGCGCTGCTGATAGTGCTTGTCGGTTCTCGGCGTCCACGGGCCAAAAACGGATTTTTCGCCCAGGCCGTCCTTCAAGATCTTCTCGGTGTACTGCTGCGCCAGCCCGTCCAGCGCCTGGCGCGCCTGTTCGTTCAGGCCCTCCTGCTGGCTCAACTGGCTATAAACCTTGGCGAATTCGGCGATTTCCAGCTTGGCGTAGCGGTTGGGCGACCCCTGATACAACTCGCCCAGACGCTGAGACTGCGACGAGGCGGCGAACAAGGCTCCCACGCTATCGCGGCTGTAGTCCGCCTTGTAGCTGGCCAGATCGGCCAGCGAGTGGCGGCGCGGCGGCGCGGCGTCGCTGCTGCGCGCCTCGCTCAGCTGCCGCACCAAGGCGCTGGCCGGCCGCGCCGGTCCATTCAACAGCGCGGACAGGTCCGGGCAGGAATGGGCGCGTGATAATCCGGAAAGTCCCGGCATGTTGCTCTCCTAAGAACCTGTTCACGATCTTGCGAGCAAGAGCGAGACAAGGCGAAAACGAGCGAAAAAGCGGAATGTACGAGGGGTACATGAGCATTTCGAGCTTGTTTTTAACGCCGTATCGCCGCAGCCCAGCAGTTCGTGAGCAGGTTCTAAAATGTTGATGACGGTTGACGAGAGCCTGAGGCCGGCGACGGTGCGCCCGGCCTCAGAGCCTGTTCAAAGTCTCGCGAGCAAGGGCGAGACAAGGCGAAAACGAGCGAAAAAGCGGAATGTACTCGTGGTACATAAGCATTTTGAGCTTGCACTCACCGTGCGACGTTTCACGAAGCGCAGCAGACATTGAACAGGTTCTCAGGCGTCAAACCGCCTGCTTAACCTTGCAGGAAGGACTTGGCGGTTTCCGTGCAGCTGCTGATGGTGCTGCTGAGCACCTTGACCAGGTTGTCGTACAGCGAGTTGGCGTTGCTGTATTTCTGGGTCAGCGTCTGCAGGGTGTTTTTCAGGTTTTCTTCCTGCGCCTTGAAACCGGACTGCCAGGACTGGAACTTGGCGTTGTCCATTTCCACCTTCTTGCCTTTCTCCGGCACGCCGCCCGCCAACCCTTCCAGCGCCGTCATCATTTTCTGCACCGGGCCGGTGTCGATAACGACCACGTACTTGCCCGAACCCGCCGGTTTTTCCTTCACACACTCCTTGGGCAAACCCAATTCCGCAGCCCATTTGTCCGCCTCGGCCTTGCTCGTGGTGCCGCTGGTGGGGAATAACACCGTGTTTTCGTATTTCGCCTTCAATTGCTTCAGCGCGTCATACAGCTCGCCCACACTCAGGGTGACTTTGTCGCCCTTGTCGTTGGATGAGATCCAACCGGCCATCTGGGACAGGATGTCGCTGAACTCTTGGTAGAACTCGATGTATTTGCCCACCACGTTCTCATACACGCCCAAGTAGCCGTCCTTGATATTGCCGATGGATTCGCTGATCAAGTCCCACAGTTCGCGGTCGGAGATCATGTCCTTGGCCGCGCCCGGCGCCGGGGCCGTGTACAACGTCGGCGCGGCAAATTCCCGCGCCATGGGCGGAGCGTCGGCGAACACGTCGGCGATATCCGCCTGCAGCTTCGACTGTTGCTCGGCGGACATCACGTAACCGCTTTGCGCCAAAGCGCCCAGACCGCTTTTGAGTTGCTGAGTATTCAGCGTCTGCATGTCTCGGGCCTGGTCCAGCGCCCGCGTCAGCGCGCCGCGCTGGAAATTAAGCCGCTCGGCCGCCGGCTGCTCGCCGCCGGCAATCGCCGCCTGCCAGCGCAGGTCCGCCAGCTTGCTTTCATAGGTGGTCTGCCCTTCGACGGTACGGCGGGCGGCCTCGTTGGCCTGGCGCAACGCGTCGGCCTTGTTCTGAGCGGTGTTGAGCGCGGACAGCTCCGGCCCTTGCGGCGCGGCGGCGCGGGTTTCAACGGCGACGCCGGCGACATCGGCTCGCGGCGCGGCCGCCGGGGTTTCCATCGTTTGCGGCCGCGTCAGCGGCAAGGAGGATGTGGTTTGAATGCCGTTCATGGGAATTCCCCTGCATGGCCAGCGCCGAGGCAGGCGCCCAGGCGCTGGCGGGATGAATGGTATGGAAGGCCGACCCGACCGGAGTAGCCGGGCCGGCGGACGGCGCCTGGGATGGTCCCGTCCGGTTCCAGGCTAGCGGATCAGGCGCGAATGTTGCCGGCCACCGCGCCCATGGCCGCGTTCTTGGATTGGCTGATGCTGTCCAAGGTGCGTAGCAGCTCCTGAATGAAGCTGTCGGATTTGCGGCTGCTCTCGCGGGTTTCCTCGGAGGCGGTATTGGCCACGCGGCTGGAAGCCTGACTGATCTGCTGCTCGGACTGCTCCAGCGTGGCGGCGTAGCGGCCGGAACCGCCGGCGATATTGCTGGCCGCGGACGAGCTGTCCATGATCGCCTTGCCGGTGGTTTGCTTGGCCTGAGCCTTGAGCTTGGTGTCGTCCATCGTTTGCTTCTCGATCTGGCTCTTCACCGACAAGTCCTCGCCGGCGCTGCCCAAGGCGGTTTCATGCGGCTTGCCCAGATTCTGGTTGCTGGACTTCAAACCGATCTTGTCGCCGGCCATGCCGTCCGCCACGCTGCCAGCGGCGTTGGACTGCGTGCCCGGCTCGCCCGCGCCCAGCTTGGCCGCGCCCGGCTGCTGCGGCTTCAAGCCCACCTGCTTCAGGCCGTCGGCGTCGGTGCCCAGCTTGACCGTATTCTGGCGACCCAGCGTGGACTGGATGTTGCGGCCCTCGTCGCCCAACTTGGCCAGCTTGGGCGCGTTGTTCTTCAATGCGCCGCGCTCGGCGTTGATGCCGTTCAGGCTCTTCTTGGCGCCAACGCCGGTAATGGCCATCTGACCGACGCTCTGGACAACACTGCTGGACAGATTGGCCACGCCTTCGCGCACCATGGAGGCGGCGGTGGCCTTGGTGGCGTCGAAGCCCACCAGCGACAGCTTGCTGCTCAGCGTGTTGTCGGCGGTGCGCAGCGCCGACATCAGCACAATGGCGGCCACCATCAAGGCCGCGCCGTTGGGCGCCATGCCGCTGATGTCGAAGGGCTTGCCCTGTTCGGCCTGCTCCTTGATCTTGTCGTCCACCAGCTTGCTGACGCCGGACTCAACCTTCTGATACACCGCGCTCAGGTCCTGAACAAAAGCCGGGTCCTGGGCTTTTTCGCTCAAATAGCTCTTCAGCGCGTCGGTCACTTGCTTGCTCACCTCGGCGGACGGCGGGCGCAGTTGCGGGCCGCTCATCACTTCGGCCAGCGCCTTGCCGTCGCGGCCGGCGCTGTTCAGGATGGGCAGGATGTCCTTGATGTCCACCAGGGACTTGGCGACAGGGGATTTTTCAGCGGCGCCGGACTCAAGCGCCGCGGGAAACGGATTGTGGGTGGAAACACTGCCGATAATAGTTGCCATAATATTCTCTCCTAACTCAAGCGTGACTCTGACGCAGGACGAAGCGGCCGGCTTCAGCGTTCTGCTGCAGCGCGGAAGACATCATCGTGGTCAGGTCCTGGGTGACTTTCTGGGTGCTGGCGAAAACTTCCACCGCCTGCTTCAGCCATTGTTCGATCTGCTCCATCGCGGCGCGCGCCAGGGTGAAGTCAGCCAACATGTCGCTGGCGTTCTTCATGAACACGCCCTGCGCCACATTGCCGCCGGCCTGGGTGGCGGCTTGCGCCACTTCCCCGCCCACCACCACGCGGTTGAGGGTGTTGGCCATCAGTTGCTTGGCCGCGGCGTCCTTGGGCAGGCCCAGGCTGTTGGCCAGGCGCTGGAAGCCCTGGGTCAACACCTTGCTGCCGTTCTTGGCCATTTCCTTGAGCAGGGTGGGCACCATCTTGCGCATCGAATCGCCCATCATCTTGCTCAGAGCGCCGCCCAGCTTGCTAGCGACACCCTTGCCCACCATGGAGATCGCCACCACCGCAAAGACCATGGCAACCGCGGCGTAAATCATGCCGGCGATGGAGCCGATGGTATCCGCAAGGTTTTTATCCACGCCGAATGCCTTTAGCGTTTCACTGACGATCTTGCCCACCAGGTCCATCAGCGGCTTCAACATCGCCATGACGGCGTCCATGATCGGCTTCATGGCCTTTTCCATGAAGGACACCCCGGTGGTGGCCTTGACCACCTCATCCGCCACCATCAGCGCGAGGCCCACCGCGGCCAGCGCCAGGCTGGCGCCGCCGGTGAATACTGCGGCCACGACGCTGATCACTGTCAGCACCGCGCCTAGAATCTTGCCAATGCACCCCATGGTGCGATTGAGTTCTTCCGCCTTACGCACTTCTTCCTGGTACTCGGCGGATTTTTTGTCCATTTCCTTCTGGCGGCCTTCCTGCATGGCCTGGAACAATGCCAGATCGTTTTTCAGGCTTTCTTCGCTGTTCTTGCCCACCATCTCGACGAACATCGCCATCAACATGGTCAGCTTGGCCACGCCGGTCAGATGGTCTTCCGCGCCTTGCTGTACCCCGCCGCCCTTGGTATTGAGGCCTTGGGCCTGGGTCAACAACGAGTCGGCCTTGGCGGTCTTGTCCTTGGCGAAGTTGTGCGCGTCGGTGGCGGCCTGTTCCGCCTTGTCGGCCTTGAGCTTGGCGGCCTGAGCTTCATTGGAGGCTTGGTCCCGCGCCGCCAGCGCCTGCTGGTAGCCGGCGTCTTCCGGTGTCAGGCCATCCAGCTTGGCCTGGGCCTGGGCCAGTTTCTGCTTGGCCGCTTCCAACGTTTCTTTGGCCGTTTTCAAATCGCCCAGTGCCGTCTGGTAGGCTTCGGTGGCTTGTTCCGCCTCGCCTATCGCCTGCTGCAATTCGTCCGACAGCTTCTGGCCCATCGCCGCTTGCGCGTCCATCATTGCGCGCCAGGTGGCGATGCGGCTTTCCAGCTGCGATAGCGAAACGTTGCCCAGCAAGGACATCAACTGTCCCAGCAGCAGCGTCAGCTTGCCCGCGCCGTCCAGCTCTTCCTTTGCCTTGGCCGTGGGCTGGGTCAGCGGCGGCGTGTTCAGGTCGCCGCGCGGCTTGGCGGCGCCGGCGTCATCGCTGACGCGCATCGTGAACAGCGCTTGCGCCGACTTCTGCGCGGCGTCGACGAATTTCTCGCTCGCCTGGGTATTGCCCGAAAGCGCTTTCGCCAGCTCGGCACTGCCAAGATTGAAGCCTTGACCGATAGTGTTACCGCTCATGCTTGCTCCTTTTCCTGCTGACGGGATTGCTCGGCCTCCGTCTCCTGCAAACTATCCAGATACACTTGGGCCTTGGCGCGCAGCGACTCGTCGTCGCTTTGCTCGCACACCAGCTCGAAACATTGCCTGGCCTTGGCCGCCTTGCGCATGAACAACTGGCACTGTCCGGTGAAGAACACCGGCCGGTAGTCGTTCTTGCTCAGGGCGAAGGCCACCGCGTACAGATCGGCGGCCTTCTGGAACTGTTTCTTGAGCTGGCACACGGCGGCCAGCCCCATGATGTAGTCGGGGTTGTAGAAGTCGTAGATGCACAGAAAGCGGAAGAAGGTTTCCGCCTCGTCGAGCCTTCCCTTGTTGTAAAAATCGTAAGCGTGGGCGTACAAGCCTTCCATCATGTCCGGCGGAATGCCGTGCACGTCTTTCAGGGTGGCGCCCTCGCTTACCGCTTCCCAGACCATCTCTGCCAGGCGGTCGTCGCTGACACTGTCTTCAGGGTTCATCAAACTTCTCCTAGTCGCTGTCACCAACCCGGCAGAGCTGGCTAGAGACGACGGTTGTCTTGGGTGTGAAATGACCGTCGTCGCTGTCATTTAACAGCGGTCGGCGGGGGGAAACATTCAGGAATCGCTCATGGCAACGGCGCATCGGCTATCCGGGCGTGTTCAATACGGCCTTGCGGGTTTTGAGGCCGCCGCCGCGCGGGGGAAGATTGGCGTTGCCGGCCCCTCCCGGCGGGCGGGAAGGCTCTTGGGGCGCGTCTATGCGCTCAGCCCTCCTGATCGTCTCGCTTATCCACAGAGGCGGGCTTGGCGGCGGATTTATCCACAACAGGCCCGGCGGCGTTCGCGTCGTTCCCCTGCTCCGCCTGCGGCGGCGGCTCCGGTGCAGGCTCAGACGCCTCCGCTCCGGCGTTTTCCACCTGCTCCAGCCACATCAGCAAGCGCAGCACTTCCTCCACCTCGTCCAGGCTAACCAGGGAGTAACGGCGGTGGCTGGCGAAAATGCGCCGCGCCAACGGAATGTCGCGCACCACCGGCACGCCCACCTTCTCCGCATAGGCCCGCACCGCCAGCGCGCGCTGATTGGTCTCCATCACCGAGATGAAGGGGATGGGCAGCAACTCGGGCTTGAAATAGATGCCGACGGCGATATGGGTGGGGTTGGCCACGATCAGGCGCGAGTTTTCGATGTCGGACTTCACCTGCTCGGACAGGATCTCCATATGCGCCTCGCGGCGGCGAGACTTGATCTCCGGATTGCCCTCCTGCTCCTTCATCTCGCGCTTGACCTCCTGCTTATCCATCTTCATGTCCTTCATGAACAGGAAGTACTCGGCGATCGCGTCCAGCACCAGCACCGCCACGATGCAGCCCAGGCAGGTCAGCACCAGCGCCAGCAGCAGTTCGCGCCAGATCGCCGCCATGCCCATCGGATCGCCGTTGAGCTGAGCGAACAGCAGGGCCTTGTGCTTGTGCCACAGCACCAGCACCGCCACCACGAAACTGGCCAGGTAAAGCAAGGCCTTCACCGCCTCCTTCACCGTGCGCAGGCTGAACAGCTTCTTGAAGCCGTTGACCGGGTTCAAAGCCTCCAGATTGAGCTTCAAGGCCTCGCTGGCCAGCACGAAGCCGCTTTGCAGCAAGGACGGCAAGGCGGAGGCGACGATGCACAGCAAGAAGATGGGCAGCAAGAGCTTGATGCCCAGCCAGGCCACCGCCTGGGCGTAGCCCTGCATGTCCTGCTGGAAGCCGCCGGCGATCACCTGGCGGAAAGCGCCCATCAGCTCCACCAGCGAGCCAAAGGACACCAGATAGGCGACGCCGCACAGGGTCAGGCAGGCCACCACCAGATCGCGGCTCTTGAAGGACTGGCCTTTCTTGGCCGCGTCCTGCAAGCGCTTGCGCGTGGGTTGTTCGGTCTTGTTCGACATCTCAGCGCACCGGCGCGCTCAGCCAGCCAGGCAGCGCCGTCGGCGGGAAGGCCAGCCGCATCACCGTGTCGGGCAACACCGGGCCGAAATACATCAACATGATCAGCAGCGCCGCCGCGCTCTTCACCGTCAGCGACACCGCGAAGGCGTTCATCTGCGGCGCGAAGCGCGACAGCAGGCCCAGCACCACCTCGGACAACAGCAAGGCCGCCACCACCGGGCTGGCCAGCACTACCGCCTTGCTGATCACCTGATTGAGCAGGCTCAGCGTAGGCTGCAGCGCCGGCGTGCACGCGCCCAGCGGGTCGCACAGCTGATAGCTCTGACGGAACAGATCCAGCATCAGGCTCATGCCGCCGCCCTGCAGATACACCGCGGCGGCGAACAGATTGAACATATTGGCCAGTTCCGAAGTGTCCACCCCGTTGGCCGGGTCTATGCTGCTGCTCAAGGTGGCGCCGCGCTGGTTGTCTATGATGCTGCCCAGCGCGTGGAACACCCAGAACGGCCAGGCCAGCAAGCAGCCCAGCAGCAGGCCCACCGCGGCCTCGCGCGCGATCATCGCGATAAAGGGCAGCGCCTGAAAGGCCGGCAGCGCCTCCACCGGATGCGGCCACAGCCCCAGCGCCACCAGCATGGTGGCCGAGGTGCGCACCACGCCGCTGAGCACATTGCTGTTCAGGAAGGGCAGGATGAAAAACACCGGCGCCACGCGGGCGAAGCCGAGCGCGGCCGAGGCCACCCAGCCGTGGATTTCGAAGAACAGGCCGAACTGCATTCGTCTCAGCCTCGGGCCAGCGCCAGGCGCATCACCTCCCGGCCAAAGCCGAGCAGGGTTTCGCCGTACCAGCCGGACAGCAGGAACAGGCACAGGCTGACGCCGAACAACTTGATGCCGAAGGGCAGCGTCTGCTCCTGCAACTGGGTCACGGTCTGGAACAGGCCCACCAGCAGGCCGATGGCGGTGGCGACGATGATGGGCCAGGCCGACATCAGCAACACCAGGTACAACGCCTTATTGCCGGCGAACACCAGATCATTCATAGCAAAACTCCAAAATTGAGGCGGGCGGCATGGAAAGCGCGGCACTCCGCCCGCTCCATGAAAGCCATTCAGCTCTCCAGGACTCGGGAAGCAAAACCGAGCGCAGCGGCCGAGGCAAGGCGCGCCGACGCAGGCAGTACCCGTCGTACGACAAGGAGGCGCAACGCAGCATCGGCGGTTTTGCCCGCTACGAAGCCAAATCCAGGTACTGCAACACCAGCCCCTTGGACAGCAAAGTCCAGCCGTCCAACGCCACGAACAGCACCAGCTTGATCGGCACCGAAATCGTCACCGGGCTCATCATCATCATCCCCAGCGCCAGCAAGATGCTGGAGATCACCAAATCCACCACCACGAAGGGCAGGTAGAGATAAAAGCCGATCTTGAACGCGCTCTTGATCTCGCTGAGCGCGTAAGCCGGCAGCAAGGCGAAGAGGGACGGCTGTTCGTCCTCGGCCGCATTGCCGGTTTCGCGTTCGGTGCGCTGCGCCTGGGCTTTTTCAAAAAAGCTCACCAGTTCCGGATCGGAATACTTCTGCAAATAGCCGCGATAGCCGTCCAGGCCGTTCTCAACGAAGTTGCTCACGGACTCCACGCTGTTGAAGCTGACCTGCTCTTCCTGGTAGTGGCTATAGGCCTGCTGCGCGATCGGCAGCATCACGAACATCGACAGCATCAGCGCGATGCCGTTGAGCGTCATATTGGACGGCACCTGCTGCAGGCCCAGCGCGTTGCGCACCATCACGAACACGATGGAGAACTTGATGAAGCAAGTGCCCGAAGCGATCAGGAAAGGCAGCAGCGTGGCGAAAGCCAGCAGCGCGATCAGCGAAATATCATTCGACATCGGCGGCTCCGCCCAGCCACTCTGTCACTTCCACCCCCAGATGGCCGGCCAGCTGCACCAGTTCGCCTCGCCCCAGCAGCGCGCCGTTGGCGCGCACTTCCACCCGCCGCTCAACGTCGGCCGGCAGGTTCAACAACTGGCCACGACACAAGTCCTGCAATTCCGCCAGCGTCATCCGGCCGCGATGCAGCACGAACTCCAGTTCCACCGGCAGCTGCCCCATGTCTCGCGCCGGCGCTTCCTGCTCCGTCGCCTGTTGCGATTCATCCCATTCCATGACGATTCCTTCCTCATACGATTGATAAGTGCCCAGCGCGCGGTCGTGGCAGCGCACCGCCGCCGTCGGCTCGCGGATCAGCAACACGTCGCCGCGCGTCACGCCGCGCAGCAGACCCAGGCTGAGGCGGCTGTCGCCGATGACGAAGCGCAGCGGCCAGCTCAGCAAGGGCGCCGGGTCCAGCGCGTCTCCCGCCTCGAACTCCGGCGCGCGCTCCAGCCACAGCGGCCCCTCCGCGCACATCACCCGCAGCAGCGCTTGACGCGGCAAAGCGTCGCCCGGCCCCGCTTCGCCCAGGCTCAAGCGCTGATAGGCCAGCTCCGGCATCGGCGGCGTCAACGGCCGTTCCGCCGCCGCCAGCCATTGCGCCGCCTGCGCCTCCACGCCGGAGGACAGCGCCAGCCGCGCCAACTCCGGCGCGGCGCTCTCCAGCCAGGCGCGCGCTTGCAGCCAGCCCTGCCAGCGTTGTTCGGCGTCGGCCACCGACAACCACAGGCCGCCGCGCGGCGGCGTTTCCAGCGTCGCGTCCCAACCCTGGCGCCGCCAAGCCGCGGCGGCGCGCTGCAAGGCGCGCTCGCGCGCGTCGATTTGTCTGAGCGCCAGCATCAAGCGTCCTCCTCCTCATCCCGCTGTGGCTGCTGCCGGCCCTGCTCGCGGCCGTCGTCGCGGGCCATCTGCCATTGCTGCGGGTTGCCGGACTGCCATTGCTCGCCCAAACGCTGTTGCACCAGGCTGTCCGACGGCTGCAGGCTGAGCACGCCGCCGGGCTGGCTTTGCACGTTCACCGCGTGTTCGCCGCCCCAGCGCTGGAAGCGGTAGGTCAGGCCCGGCTGGGCCGGTTCCGGCGCGCTGGCCGCGGACAACGCCGTTTGGGCCTGAGCCTGGGCCGGGTCCTGCCGCGGGCGCGCCGGCGGCGCGGTGTCGCGCGCCGGCGTTGCCGGCGCGGACGCTTGGGCCTGCTGGGGCACAACCGGCGCGGCGGCCGCCGGCGCGGTCTCGTTCTTGCGCGCCTCGCCGCCTTCGCGCGTGACGGCCGGCGTCGGCGCGGGAGCCGGCGCGGCGGCGTCTGCTTTCGGCGCGCTCCGTCCATGCGGCGTCGGCGTAGCCGTCGGCATGGCGATAGACGTTTCTACGCGCGCGGCGGCCCCAGGCAGCGCGGCCTCGCCCTTGGCCGGCGCGTGCTCGGCTTTGCGCGGCGCCGGCTCGGCCTTGAACAGCACCCCCAGCGTCTGCGCCCCAACTTTGACCGGCGCGTCGGCCGCCGGCGTCAGGCTGGCGGCGTGCTCAGCCGCCAGCGCCGCCGCGGCGGCGCGCAGGCCCTGCGGCCCGACGGCGGTCTTGCCGCGCGCGTCGGCGGTCGGCCGTTCGCCATCGCCCAAAGGCGCCTGCCCCCGCTTGTCCGGCGCGGACACGGCGGCTTCCGCTGCGCGTCGGCCGCCGGCGTTCAGCCGCGCCGCGTTCCAGTGCGGCGGCAGCGGCGGCTGCCACAGCGCTCCTGCCGGCAGGCGGGAGCGGTCCTGCTCGCGCTCGCCGGCCTCGTCCTCGCCGTCGCGGTCCGGATCGGCGGCGTCTTGCCGCTGTCTTTGGGCTTCGCGGGCAAAGGCCTCGGCGGCGCCGTCCGCATCGGCCGCGCTTGCCGGCCGGGTGTCCGCGCTCGGCGCGGGAATGGGCGTCATCGCTTCCATATCGTCCTCTCTTCCTGCTCGGCCTCGTCCAGCCGCAAACGCCGCATGCGTTCCTGACGGCGCTGCAACTTGGCCCAGCGTTGATACTTGTCTTCCTTGCGCAGCCATTGCCGGCGCAAGACCTGTTGTTCCTCGCGTCGGCCGGCCAGGCCTTGGCGCTGTTCTTCCAGCTGGCCGTTTTGCAGATCCAGGTTCTGCAACTGGCGGCGCAGCACCGCCTGCTTGCGCTGCAGCGCGAACAGTTGGCCGCGGCTCATCGCCCCGGCCGGCCGTTGCGCCAGCAGCAATTGGCGCAGGCCCTGGCCCTGCGAGGCCAACGCCTCTTGCTCCGCCGCCAGCGCGCCGTCCTGGCGCGCCAGCTGAGCCAGTTCCGCCTCGCAACGCGATTGCGCCGCCTGACAACGGCGCAGCAGCGCGCCCAGTTTAGGCAACAAGCTCATGCAGGCTGCGCAGGGTGTCGGCGAAACCCGCGCCCTCGTCCACCGGTTGGCGCAGCCAGCGGCGCAGCGCCTCGCGCGCGTTCATCGCCCGGTCGTTGTCCGCGTTCTCGCCGGGGCGGTATTCGCCCAGGTCGATGAAGACTTGCAGCTCCTCCAGCCGCGCCATCAAGGCGCGCAGCGCCGAGGCCGCCTGCAAATGGCCGCCGTCGCACACCTGGCCGGCCACGCGGCTGGCGCTCTTGAGCACGTCGATGGCCGGGTAATGGCCCTGACCGGCCAGCTTGCGGCTCAGATAGATGTGGCCGTCCAGGATGGAGCGGATCTCGTCCGCCATCGGGTCCGGCTCGTCGTCGCTTTCCAGCAGCACGGTGTAGAAGGCGGTAATGCTGCCGCCGCGGGTGGCGCCGGGGCGCTCCAGCAGCCGAGGCAGGCTGTCGAACACCGAGGCCGGGTAGCCGCGCCGCGCCGGCGGTTCTCCGGCGGCCAGCGCCACGTCGCGCAGCGCGCGGGCGTAACGGGTCATGGAATCGACGAAGAGCACTACTTTCTTGCCCTGGTCGCGGAAGTATTCGGCCACCGTGGTGGCCAGCAGCGCCGCGTTGCAACGGTCCACCGAGGAGAAGTCCGAGGTGGCGAACACCAGCGCGCAGCGCTCGCGCTTGGGCGAGGCCCGCAGCGATTCGGCGAATTCGGTCACTTCGCGGCCGCGCTCGCCGATCAGGCCGATGACGAAGACGTCGGCGTCGCTCTGCTCGATCAGCATGTGCATCAACATGGTCTTGCCGCAGCCGGCGGAAGCAAAGATGCCGACGCGCTGGCCCACGCCGCAGGTCAGCAGGCCGTCGATGGCGCGCACCCCGGTGGCCAGCGGCTCGCGTATGCCCACGCGCCGAGAGTACGGCGGCGGGTCGGCGTCGATGCCGCGCTCCTCGCCGCCCACCCCGGCCTCGGGCGCGAAGCGCTCGACGATGCTGCCGGTGGGGTCCAGCACCGCCCCCAGCGCCGACTCGCCTATCCAGGCGGCCAAGGCGCGGCCGGTAGGCTGCAACACCGCCTCGCGCGACAGGCCGCGCGCGTTGCCGATCAGGCTGAGCACCGCGCGCGGGCCTTGAAAGCCCACCACCTGGGCGCGGGCCACCACGTCGCGGTCCTGCCAGCTGCGGCGGATGTCGCACAGCTCGCCTATCGCCACCTCGGGCAGCGCGGCTTCCAGAATGGGGCCGGACAGGCGTTGCGGATACGCCAGCCGGCGCAGCAGGCGCGGCGCTTTCATCGCAGCAGCGACTCGCTGAAGCGCTCCAGCGCGTCGAAAAAGCCGTTCAGCGCTTCGGAGAAGCGCTTGCCGTCGGTCAGATAATCCGGGTGCGCCATCGCTTTCAGTTCCAGATAGCCGTCATTGGTGGCCAGTTGCAGTTGGCCGCCGCGGGCGAAATGGCAGCCCTGCATGAGGTCCTGCAAGAGCTGGGCGGCGCGCTGGGCCAGCACCGCCTCGTTGTGCTCGCCCAAGCGCGACCACAACCACACCTCGCCGTCCTGGGCGCTGACGTGGATGCTGGGCAGATCGTGCAGATCCAGAGCGATGGTGGAGTGGCTGTCCAGCTCGCCCAGCAGGGCGGGATCGCACCCGCTCTCTTCCAAAGCGGCGCGGACCAGTTGGGCGATATCCATGGCGAACATAGGCGGAATCCTTTTTTAAATGGTTTTGATCACGTTCACCGACACGCTGTCGGCGATTTCGCCGAAGGACACCACTTCCAGATCGCGGAAGCGGGTTTCGACCAGTTTCTTGATGAAGCGCCGCACGTCCACCGAGGCCAGCAGCACCAGGTCCTTGTGCGCGATGCCCATGCCGTCCAGGCCAAGCGCGAACAGGTCCATCAGTTCGTCCGAGGCCGCCGGCTCCAGGTTGAGGAAGGCGCCGGCGGAGGTCTGGCGTATGCCCTTGCGCACCATGTCCTCCACCTCGGCGGACATCATCACCGCGCGCAACTCGCCGCCGCTGGCGAACTTGTGGCAGATGTAGCGCGCCAGCGCGCCGCGCACGTGCTCGACCAGATTGATCACGTCCTTCTCGCGCGGCGCCCACAGCGCCAGCGCCTCCATGATCAGCTTCATATTGCGCACCGAGATCCGTTCGGCCAGCAGGCGCTGCAGCACTTCGGCGATGCGCTGCACCGTGGCGTGGCGCAGCACTTCCTTGAGCAGGTCCGGGTATTTGGCCTCCAGCTGGTCCAGCATGTGCTTGGTTTCCTGGACGCCGAAGTATTCGTTGACGTGACGCGCCAGCAGCGCGGCCAGGCAGTGATAGAGCTCGTCCAGCGCCGGGCGCAACTGGTAGCCCAGCTTGGCCAACTTGTCGCCGTCGGCCGGGCGCACCCAGGCGCACTGGCTGGCGCCCTGGGCGCTGAACACCGGCTGCACCCCGAGCGCGGCGGCCTCGTCCGAGTAATTGACCACGCGCACCAGATCGAAATGCAGTTCGAACTCGTCGGCGCGGATCTCGTTGATCAGCACCGCCGCCCGGTTGTCCGGCAGGCCTTCGCCGTCGCGCAGCAGCATGTCAGGCAGCCGCACGCCGTAGTCGATGAAAAACTGGCTGCGCAGCCGCTCGGCCAACTGAGCCTGTTCCAGCGCGGCGCGGCGCGCCTTGGGCACCAGCAGGATCAGCGGCACGGTCTCCGCCGCCACCTTGTCCAGGTTGCCGATCAGGCCCAGGGTGCTGTCCTTGCCTCCGGCCGGCGTCGCGCCGGCGGCCGCGCTCGCGGGAGTCTGGGCCGCGCCCGGCGCGCCTTTGCCGGCCAGGCGGCGCTTGTAATAGAACAGGCCGCCCAAAGCCGCGGCCAGGATCAGGAACACGATCAGCGGGAAGCCGGGCAGCATGCCCACCGCCAAGGCCAGCACCGCGGTCACCACCAGCACGAACGGGTTGCCCAGCAACTGGCTCATGATGTTGCGGCCCATATTGTCGCCGTCGCCGTTGACGCGGGTGACGATGAAGCCGGCGCTGATGGCGATCAGCAGCGCGGGAATCTGCGCCACCAGGCCGTCGCCGATGGTGAGCATGGTGTAGGTGGACAGCGCGGTGGACAGGTCCATGCCGTGCTGGGTCATGCCCACGGAGATGCCGCCAATGAAGTTGACGAAGATGATGATGATGCCGGCGATGGCGTCGCCCTTGATGAACTTCATCGCGCCGTCGAAGGAGCCGTAAAGCTGGCTCTCGCGCTCCAGCACGCTGCGGCGCTCGCGCGCGCCGTCGGCATCCACGATGCCGGCCTTGAGGTCGGCGTCGATGCTCATCTGCTTGCCGGGCATGCCGTCCAGCGAGAAGCGCGCCGCCACCTCGGCCACTCGTTCCGAACCCTTGGTGATGACGATGAACTGCACCACGGTGACGATGGAAAACACCACGAAGCCCACCGCCAGGCTGTCGCCGATGACGAACTGGCCGAAGGTGTTGATGATCTCGCCCGCGTCGGCCTCGATCAGGATCAGGCGGCTGGTGCTGATGGACAGCGCCAGCCGGAACAGCGTGGTGATCAACAGCACCGAGGGGAAGGTGGAAAAGCTGAGGATGCGGTCGATGTAGAACGAGCCCATGAACACCAGCACGGCGATCACGATGTTGAGGCCGATCAGGAAGTCCACCAAATAGGTGGGCAAGGGGATGATCAGCATCGCGATGATCATCACCATCAACAGCAGGATCAGCAATTCCGGCCGCGAGCGCGCGCCGTTGAGCAGGGAGTTAAACACCGTTAGTCATCCAAGCGATTCGATAGTGGCGGCGGACCGCGGCCCGCCGGAAAAAACAGCCAGGCAAGACGGGACGCGTCCCCCCACCTTGCCTGGCGGTTCTCGTTTACTCCGCGCCGCCCTCGGCCTCGCGCCGGCGTTCGGCCAGCTCGTGGCGATAAGCGATGGCGGCCAGATGGCGGAATTCCTCTTGCAAGGCGTCCAGCCAGCGTTCGTCGACGAACAACTGCGGCGGCAGCGCCTTGCATGCCTGGTACAGCGCCTGCAGCAAGGTGGAATGCTCGCTGTGGCGGCTGAGCAAGGCGGTGTCGCCCACCGTCTCCGCCAACAGGCCGTCCAGCTGCTGCGGCTGTTGCAGCAACGACAGCAGGAACAACAACCAGTCCGCCTCGCTGGGATTGAAGGCGCATACCTGCGGATTGCCCAACATGCGGCCGACGAAGAGCGCGTCGGCGGAGCGCAGCAGCTTGAGCTGGCTCAGCCGGCCCAGGAGGTTGCCGAACTCCAGCCGCGAACAGCTGGCGTCCAGCGAATCGATGTCGGCCAGCAGCGCGCCTTCGATGAAATCCAACACCACCGCCCGGCGTTGGTAGCCGTAGCTGCCCACCCAGTCGGCGTAAATCTCCACTTCCGCCGCCTCGCTCTCCAGAAACTGGCGGTAGCTGGCGCGCAGCAGGCCGGGGCTCAGCGACAGCGCCTTGCCGAACAGCCTCGCCTTCAGCGCGCAATTGATGCCGGCCTTCAAAGGCTTGGCCTCGGCTTGCTCCTCCACCTGCTTGAGCAGCGCCTGCAGGCGCTTGCGCACCACCTCGTCCAACTGACGGCGGCGCAGCAGTTCGCGCAACACCAGCACCAGATCGCTGTCGTCCGGGAACAAGGAACGCGCCTGACGCAACAACTCCTCGGCGCTGATCCCGTGGGACTTGGCCACGTTCACGATCTGCTGCGCCTTGGGCTGGGCTTCCTCGTCCAGCACCCGCTCGAAGCTGTCGGCCAGATGGCCCAGCTTCTTGTCGTAATCGCGGCGGTTGCGGAACTGGGTCAGCGCCGCCGACATTTCATCGGTGGACTGGACGAAGCGCTGCACCTCGGCCGCCGGGCTGGCGTCCTCCACCTGCTGCGCGTCCGCCTGCCGCGCCTCGCCCTGGCGCTGGGCGTCGCGCTGGGCGTCCAGCTTGCCCTGGTGCTTGGGCGAGCGGACGCCGAAGACCGGCGGCGGACGGCCGCTAATGTCCACGCGTCGCGCCCTTGGCCGCGCCGTCGGCGCGCTGTTCGCGGTCCAGGTAGTCGCGCACCCATTGCTGCAGCGGATCGCTGGAGATGCCGCCCTCCTTGGCCACCGCCGCCGATAGATCGCTGGCGTCCGGCGTCAGCGGGTCGTCGATCTCACGCGGCTGAATCAGGAACACGCGCACGGTATTGCTCTGGTTCTGGCTGCGGTAGCGGAACAGGCCGCCCACCAAGGGCAGGCTGCCCAAGAACGGCACCTTGTTGTTCTGTTCGATATTGGCGTCGCGGGTGTAACCGCCTATCAGCAAGCTCTTGCCCTGCGGCACCCGCGCCACGGTGCTGATGCGGGTGCGGCCCACCTCGGGCAAGGCGTCCTGCGGGTCCTTGTCGTAATCCGGCGTCTTGGCCTCGCGGCCGTCCTCGATGTTCAGCGACATCTCGATCTGGCCATCGGCGGAGAAGCGCGGCAGCACGCTGACCAGGGTGCCGTAGGTCACGTGTTGCAGGCTGGAATTGCGTTCGCCCACCAGCTTGGCGTAGAAGGTGCGGCTGTTGTCGAAGATGGCCGGCACGTTTTCCTGGGTCAGCACCACCGGGCGCGACACCACATTCGCCTTGTTCTTCTGCGACAAGGCCATCACCGAAGCGATGAAGCGGGTGCCGTCCAGGGTGCTGAGCGAGGAGGGTTGGTTCAGCGTCACGCCCAGCTTGTTGCCCACGGTGGCGCTGCCGCTCCAGTTGACGCCCAGTTGATCCAGGTCGCCCTTGTCCAGGTCTATGATCCACAGCGACAGCTCCACGTGGCGCTTGGCCACGTCCAGCGCCAGCGCCAGGTTCTCGATGAAACGCACCTGCTCGGCGGTGCCCTTGATCAGCAGGCTGTTGGTGTCCGGGTAGGCGATCACCTTGATGTCGCCGGCCGCCGCGTCCTGCTTCAGCGCGTCGGGCAGGCTTAAGCCGGCCTGGTAGGCCGGCGCCTTGAGCTCCCCGCCGGCGGGAAAGTCCGGCATCGCCGGGATGTCGCTGCCCCGCGCCGGCGGCCGCGCCGGATTGACGCCGGCGGTCTGCAAGGGCTTGTCTTCGCCCTGCAGCAGCTTCTCTATCACCGTGGCCATGCCGGGGATGACGATTTTCTGGTCGCGCAGCTCATAGCTGCGGTCGCTGACGAAGGTGTTGTTGAGCCGCACCACGCCTATCTTCTGCCGGCCCAGTTCAATGCCGTCGCTCTGCTTGTCCATGAAGCCGGCGGCGTTGACCACCAGATCCACGAAGACCGGCGGCCCGGACACGTAGAAGGTTCCGCTACGGTTGTCGCCGCGTAGCGGATAGCGTTTGTCGTAGAGGCCGGACTTGCGCAGGAAGTCGTTGAAGGCGGAGAGCGACACATTGCGCAGCGACACCACCGCGTTGCGGGTTTCGCTGGCGTCGTAGACATAGATGGCCTGGCCGTCGTGATACCAGATCAGGCCCAGCTGCTGAGTCATCTTGTCCAGCAGCGCCTGCGGGTTGGCCAGGTCGAAATCGCCGCTGATCTGCTTGCGCGCCGCCTGCTTGCTGACGATCACCGGCTTTTTCAGCCGCGAGGAAATCGCGTCGAAGAACGAACGCAGGCCCTCCTTCTTGGCGACGTAGCCGGCGGAGTCGGCGGCGCGCGCCGGTTCCGGCGCGGCGGCGGCCGGCACGGCCGCGAGCAGCGCCGCGGCCAGCAGCGCGGCGGATAAAAAGCTTCGATTCATTTGGTGGCCAGTTGAATAATGTTGGACAGACCGCGCGGCGAAACGCCGATCAGTCCCTTGATTTCGTTGGAAAAATGCGACGACGAGGCGTAGCCGTGCTTGAGCGCCACCTGGGTCAGGTTTTCCCGCCCCTCCGCCACGTCCAGCAGCGAACGGGCCATGCGCCAGTCGCGCAGCTCGGTCTTGGCCGCGTTGCCCAGCGCGTGGCGGCACAAGCGGCGGAAGTGGGAGTAGGACACGCCGTAGCGCTCTCCCAGCGCCTGCAACTTGTCGCCGCAGGCGGACTGGGCCAGCAGGAAGCGCACCAGCCAATAACTCTCGCTGCGACGCAGCAGCGTCAGCAACGCGGCGAAGGCCGGCGACGGCGCCAACACCTGCAGCAAGAACCAGTACTCGCAACGCTTGCGGTCCTGCCAGGCCGTCAGATCGGCCAACGGCAATTGCGCGCAGCGCGCCTCGCTTGCCGGCGCGTCCGCGTCTCGGGCCTCGTCGGTCTTGGCTTCGTCGACGAAGGCCAGCAGCTTGCTGAACGCCTCCAGCCGGACCGGCTGAAACGGCAGCGCGCCGGCAACCACGCTCACTTCCACGCGGTCCAGCAACAGCAGGCCCTGCCAATCCGCCGCCAGGGTCAGCGTTTCCGCGCCCTCTTCCCAGCTCAGTTCCAGCCGCGCCTCTTCCCGGCGCGGCGGCAGCAACCAGACGTCCTGGGCCGGCGCGCAGCGCTTGGCGGCGGCCTCCAAAGTCTCCAGCGGGTGCAACACATCGTTATCGGTCATCGGTCAAACGCCCTGCCGGGCTCGTGCTTGGACTGGGAAAGTGTCCCCCAGCGCCGCGGGCGAATCCTGATGCAAATCTGATGGGAACCCGAGTTTTCGCTCCAACGCCCGCCAGACACAAAGAACAGGCCCCCCGCTGCGGCGCCCGCGCGACAAAAGCCGCTACGGTCTCGCTCACGCGTTCCGCGCGGGCTCAATCAGCGTCGCGATTATCTCTTTCCCCGCCGCGGGCAACTTTCAACTATCGACCATGCCCGCCGCTTTTCGCCATCAGTAATAACGCTCAGCAAAGCTACGCAGACGCCGCCGCCGCCGCCGCCGTGCTATAGGCAGAGATAGGCCCTTAAATGCCAAATGAATTCTTAAAATCAAAAACGCCGCGATGCCCACTGGAGAAAATGCGATGGCTAGGATGAACCTCACCTTGCGCCGGGGAGCGGCGCTGCTATTGCTGTTGAGCCTGGCCGGCTGCCGGGACGATCAGCCCAAGCCCGGCACCGTGCAGGACGAGGCCAAACTGGCTCAGCGCACGGTGGAATCCTTCCCCGCCGCCAGCGAGGACTATTTCAAGGACATGGACAGCGCGGTGGCGCTGAACGCCGACGAGGTCAAGGGGCGCAACACCTGGCTGGTGTGGACCGGCGGCAACGACAGGCTGTGGGATAAGCTCGCCACTGTCAGCGTCGGCAACCTGGACTTGCTCAAAACCCTGTCCTCCCATCCCGGCCTCAAGTTCAGCCGCGACAACCGCTGGAACTACCTGGGCCTGGTCAACGAACCCTGTTTCGACAAGGCCGCCGGCCCGGACGACAAGCGCTTCGGCCTGTGGCTGGACCAGCGCCGCGCCGATTGCCCGAAAGACCCGTTCGAGAATGAGAAGAGATACCCCGGCGTGATCATCGGCGCGCGCGGCAAGAACCTGCCCGTCGGCTCCTTCTACGGCTACGCCACCGGCGTGGTGGGCCTGCGCCTGTTCCCCAACCCGGCCTTCGACGAAGCCGCCGCCAAGAAATGGGACGCCAAGCGCTATTACGAAGACCCGGCGTATTACAACGACAAAGACCTGATCCGCCCCTACCGCGTGGGCATGTCCTGTGCGTTCTGCCACGTCGGCCCCAACCCGGTGAAACCGCCGGCGGACCCGGAACATCCGAAGTGGGAAAACCTGAGCTCCAACGTCGGCGCCCAGTATTTCTGGGTGGACCGCATCTTCTCCTGGCAGGCGGACCCCAGCAGCTTCCCCTTCCAGCTGTTCCACACCTCGCGCCCCGGCGCGTTGGACACCTCGCTGATCTCCACCGACTCCATCAACAACCCGCGCACCATGAACGCGGTGTACGGCCTGGGGCCTCGGCTGGACATCGCCAAGCGCTGGGGCAAGGAAACCCTGGCCGGTGGCGGACTCAACAACAAGCAGTTCAACGACTTCGTCAAAGACGGCCCGTTGACCCAGTTCTTCCAGCCGCCCAAAACCGTATGGACGCCGCGGGTGTTGAAGGACGGCTCGGACTCGGTGGGCGCGCTGGGCGCGTTGAACCGCGTCTATCTGAACATCGGCCTGTTCAGCGAGGAATGGCTGCTGCACTTCAACCCCTTGGTGGGCGGCAAAACCATCACCCCGATCCAGATCGCGGACGCGCGCAAGAACTCGGTGTACTGGCAATCCACCGAGCAGCAGACCGTGAACATGGCGCTGTTCTTCCTGAAGAGCACGGACCCGCACAAGCTGAAGGACGCCCCCGGCGGCCAGCAATACCTGAGCCGCGACGCCGCCCAGCTCAGCCGCGGCAAGGTGGTGTTCGCGGAAAACTGCGCGCGCTGCCACTCCAGCAAGCTGCCGCCCAAAGTCCCGCCGCTGGACCCCACCGCCGGCTGCGCCGGTCCGGGCTACCTGGCCTGCTTCAACAAATACTGGGACTGGACCAAGACCGAGGACTTCAAATCGCAGATGCGCCAGATCGTCCAGGCCGACGACTTCCTGAAAGACAACTACCTGTCCACCGAACTGCGGGTGCCGGTGACCTTACTGCAAACCAATGCCTGCAGCCCGCTGGCCACCAACGCGCTCAAGGGCAATATCTGGGACAACTTCTCGTCCAAAACCTATAAAGACCTGCCCTCGGTCGGCGAGATCACCGTGCACAACCCCTTCACCGGCGCGCCTTCTCAGTACAAGATGCCGGCCGGCGGCCGCGGCTACACCCGCCCCGCCTCTTTGATCAGCGTCTGGTCCACCGCGCCCTTCCTGCTCAACAACAGCCTGGGCAAATTCAACCCCAGCCCGTCGGTGGCGGCGCGCATGGAGTCCTTCAACGACTCCATCCAGAAACTGCTGTGGCCGGAAAAACGCGAGAAGGACAAGATGCTGGGCGACAAAGTGCCCGGCGTGATCGACCGCACCACCGCCCGCAGCTATCTGCGCGTGCCCGTCGGCTACTTGCCGGACGCGCTGCAAGAACTGCAAGGCCCGCTGCAACGCTATCTGCCCTGGTTGTTCGGCAAGGACGGCGTGGAGCTGGGGCCTATCCCGGCCGGCACCCCGGTCAACCTGATCGCCAACCTGCAGGTGACGCTGGACAACCCCTCGCTGGGCGAACGGCTCAAGCACGATAAAAAATTGCTGGAGCTGCTGCTCAAGATCAAGCACGACCTCAAGGCCTTGCCGCCTGGGGCCAGCGACGAAGAAGCGCGCAAGGTGTTCGCCAACCTGGCGCAGCCCATGCTGGAACTGAGCACCTGCCCGGACTTCGTGGTCAACCGCGGCCATTACTTCGGCACCGGCTACCAGACCCAGGAGCCCGGCCTCAGCGACAGCGACAAATACGCGCTGATCGAATTCTTGAAAACCTTCTAAAGCGCGCGCCATGGACGAATACGAATACATCGTGGTGGGTTCCGGCGCCGGCGGCGGCACGCTGGCGGCGCGGCTGGCCGAAGCCGGACACCGGGTCTTGCTGCTGGAGGCCGGCGGCGACCCGCGCGCGCTCAAGGGCGGCGACGCCTGGCAGCCCCAGGCGGAACGGCTGCCCGACGATTACGACGTGCCGGTGTTCCACGCGCTGGCCTCGGAAAACGAGGCGATGAAGCTGGACTACTTCGTCCGCCACTACGCCGACGACGCCCAGCAAAAGCGCGACCCCAAATACCGCGCGGAATGGAACGGCCAAAAAGTGGACGGCGTGCTCTACCCGCGCGCCGGCGCGCTGGGCGGCTGCACCGCCCACAACGCCATGATCACCGTCTACCCGCACAACGCAGACTGGGACGGCATCGCCCAACTCACCGGCGACGACAGCTGGCGCGCGGACCACATGCGCGGCTATTTCGAACGGCTGGAAAACTGCCACCACCGCCCGCTGTACCGCTGGCTGGGCCTGCTCGGCGTCAATCCCACCCGCCACGGCTGGCGCGGCTGGCTGCAAACCGAGAAGGCGATTCCGGAATCCGCGCTGGGCGACGCCGGCCTGGTGGACACCTTATTGGTGTCGGTGGACAAGGTCTTTGACGAAGTGGACGTGCCGCACCGCAGCTGGCGCTGGCTGCTGCAAGGCCAGGCCGATCCCAACGACTGGCGGCTGGTGCGCGACAACGCCGTCGGCGTCTGCTACCCGCCGCTGGCCACCCGCAATCATCAGCGCAACGGCAGCCGCGAACGGGTGCTGGACGCGGCGGCCCGCCACCCGGACCGGCTGCGCGTCGAGCTGGACGCGCTGGCCACCCGGGTGCTGTTCGACGAAGGACAGCGCGCGGTGGGCGTGGAATACCTGAAGGGCGCCGGCCTTTACCGCGCCAGCGGCCGGGTCAGCGACGCCCCCGGCGAACGCCGCGAAATCCGCTGCAGCCGCGAAGTGATCCTGGCCGGCGGCGCCTTCAACAGCCCGCAGCTGCTGATGCTGTCCGGCATCGGCCCGGCCGCCCACCTACAAGAGCACGGCATCGCGCCGCGGGTGGACCTGCCCGGCGTCGGCCAGAACCTGCAGGACCGCTACGAAGTGGGCGTGGTCAACCGGATGAACTTCAAGCACTGGGAAGTGCTGAAAGACGCGGAATTCGCGCCCGGCGACCCGCAATACAAGCAATGGGCGGAAGGCCGCAAGGGCGTTTACACCACCAATGGCGCGGTGCTGGCGGTGATCCGCCGCTCGGCGCAAGAGCGGCCGCTGCCGGACCTGTTCTGCTTCGCGCTGCTGGGCCTGTTCAAAGGCTATTTCCCCGGCTACTCGCGCTTGTTTCCCGAACACCTGAACTACCTGACCTGGGCCATTCTCAAGGCGCACACCAATAACCGCGCCGGCACGGTGACGCTGCGCTCCGCCGACCCGCGCGATCCGCCGGACATCAACTTCCACTACTTCGAGGAAGGCAGCGCCGGCGGCGATCAGGACCTGGACTCGGTGGTGGAAGGCATCAAATTCGTGCGCAGCCTCACCGCCGATTTGAAAAAACAGAATCTGATCGCGGAAGAAGAACTGCCCGGAGAAGCCGTGCAAAGCGACGATGAACTGCGTCAGTTCGTCCGCGACAACGCCTGGGGCCACCATGCCTCCTGCAGCTGCGCCATCGGCGCGCGCGAAGCCGGCGGCGTGCTGGACAGCCGCTTCCGCGTCCACGGCGTCAGCGGCCTGCGCGTGGTGGACGCCTCGGTGTTTCCGCGCATTCCCGGCTTCTTCATCGTCTCCGCGGTCTACATGATCGCGGAGAAGGCGGCGGAGGCGATTTTGGAAGACGCCAAGCGCTCATAAGCGCTGCGGGATGGCGTCCCGGCGCGAACCGGCCTTGCCGAGTGGCCTTTAGGCGTGAAGAGGAAAGGGAAGCAAACTCATATCATCTCCCCGCGCCGCCACCTCGACCCATTCCGTCGGAAAGGACCCGATGAGCACCCCGACCCAGCCCTTCTCCCAAGTCAACGCCGACGAACGCGCCGGCCTCGCCGCCGCGCGGGCGGAAGAAGGCGTGGAACGTCCAGGCGGCGGCGAAGCGCCGCAAGCCGGCCTCGCCTTCTCCGGCGGCGGCATCCGCAGCGCCACCTTCAATCTGGGCGTGCTGCAAGCGCTGGCCAGCAGCCGCTGGCTGCGCGAGTTCGACTACCTGTCCACCGTCTCCGGCGGCGGCTACCTTGGCGGCTGGCTGTCCGCGCTCAAGCGCCGCGCCGGCAACGCCGGCATGGAACAGACGCTGCGCGACCATCAAGGCCGCCAGCCGGCCATCCAGTTCCTGCGCGACTACAGCAACTACCTGACCCCCAAGACCGGCCTGTTCAGCCTGGACACCCTGTCCGCCGTCATCACCTACTGGCGCAACTTCATCCTCAACCAGGTCGTGCTGCAAAGCCTGCTGCTGGCGCTGCTGCTAGGGCCCCATTTCCTGGTGGGCCTGGCGCGCAGCCTCGCCGCCTGGCCCTACGCGGGCGCCGCCGCGCTGGCCGTGGCCGCCGCCTCCGCCGTGCTGTCCGCCCTGCTGGCGCGCGCCACCACCCGCGACGGCAAAACCGCCGCCTCGCCCAATGCCCCGGCCTGCAGCATAGGGCTATTGCTGCTCTTCTGTTACGCGATGGCGGTATTCACCCTCCAGCAACAGGAAAACCGCGCCGACTTCTGGCACCAGCTGCCGCTATGGCGGGTGGCGCTGGTCTCCAGCCTGGCCTACGCCGGCTACTGGGCCTTGCTCGCGCGCGGCTTCAGCCAGCTGCGCGGCAACGGCTATCTGCGCAGCGTGCTGTGGGCGCTGCTGGCCGGCCTGGCCGGCGGCGGCAAGTTGTGGCTCTTGCTGCAGGCGCTGGATTACGGCCTGGGCATCCGCGCGCCGCTGGCCCAGGCCTGGTATGTGGTGGCCGGCGCCTTCGCCGTGCTGCCGCCGGTATTCGCCCTCAGCGCCGCGCTGCACATCGGCCTGGTCAAACGCAGCTTCTCCGACCTGCAGCGCGAATGGTGGTCGCGCCTGGGCGGCCTGCTCTTGGCGCTGGACCTGGCGCTGGTGCTGCTGTTCCTCGTGGTGGCGCTGTCGCTGCCGCTGCTGGCGGTGAGCGCCGACTGGCTGCGCGCGCTAACCCTGCCGGCCTGGCTGCTGACCACCTTAGCCGCGGTCTGGCAAGGCCAGTCCGCCAAAACCGGCTGCGGCCAGCCCGCCGGCTGGCGCGATCTGGTCGCCCGCATCGGGCCCTACGTCTTCGTCGCCGGCTTGCTGATCCTGCTCAGCGCCGGCCTCAGCTGGCTGCTGGCGGCGCTGGAGATCCGCGCCGACGGCTGGCAGTTGCGCCAGCAGTTGTGCGGCTTTCAGCGCTGCGGTCTCAGCGATTGGACCGCGTTGCATTTCGCCGCCTCGGAACAGCAGGGCATGGGCGGCGGGCTGTACGCGGCGCTGATCCTGGCCTTCGTCGGGCTGGCCGTGTTCGCCTCCTCCCGTTTCGACATCAATCTGTTCTCGCTGCACAACTTCTACCGCAACCGGCTGACGCGCGGCTATCTGGGCGCCAGCGCGCCGCGGCGGGCGGACACGGTCAACCGCTTCACCGGCTTCAACGCCGACGACGACCTGCCGCTGGCCGAACTGTCCGGCTCGCCTTCCGGACCTCCGCAACGGCCCTACCCCCTGATCAACACCACTCTCAATCTGGTGGCCGGCGACGACCTGGCCTGGCAGCAGCGCAAGGCCGCTTCCTTCACCTTCACTCCGCTGTACTGCGGCTACAAATTTCCCGACAGCGCGCCGGAAGCCATTGACGCCTTCGTGCCCACCCGCGCCTATATGCACGACGACGCCACCGGGGCCGAGCAGGGACCGATGCTGGGCTCGCTGATGGCGGTGTCCGGCGCCGCGGTCAGCCCCAACCAGGGTTATCACAGCTCGCCGGCGGTGACCTTTCTGCTGACGGTGTTCAATGTGCGGCTGGGTCGCTGGTGCCCCAATCCGGGCAAGCCCGGCGCCGCGCTGCAGGCGATGTCCCCGCCGCAGGGCTGGGTCTATCTATTGAATGAATTGCTGGGCCGGACCAACGCCCGTTCGGACTTCGTCTATCTCAGCGACGGCGGCCACTTCGAAAACCTGGGCCTGTATGAATTGCTGCGGCGGGAATGCCGGCTGATCGTGATCAGCGACGCCGGTCAAGACGAACAAATGACTTTCGAGGATCTGGGCAACGCCATCCGCAAATGCCGGATAGACCTGGGCGCGGAAATCCATATCGACGTGGACGCCATCCGCCGCGACCCGGCCACCGGTCTTAGCCGGGCCGCCTTCGCCGTCGGCTATATTCGCTACGCCTCCGGCGCCAACGGCCACCTGCTCTATCTGAAACCCTGCCTGCAGGGCCATGGCATGGAGCCGGTGGACGTGCTGCAATACCGCGCCGAACATCCGGCCTTCCCTCACCAATCGACGCTCAACCAGTGGTTCGACGAATCCCAGTTCGAGAGTTACCGCAAGCTGGGGTTGTGCATAGGCGAGCAGGCGGTGCGCGAACTGGACCGCAACGGCGCGGGCTGGCTGGCGGCGGACGGCGGCGGCGCGTAAACGGAAGCAAGCCGGGCCTTCCCGAGCCGCCGGACAGCAGCGAGTTGGCGGGTATCGCCTGACGGTTCCCACCACCCTACCCAAACGCGGCTCCAACCGTAGGGTGGGAGGAGCGAAGCGATACCCACGCGGAAACAGATTCGACGCCATAGGCCCGCCGGACAGCCGCTTACGGTGCTTTCCACACGGTGCGTTGGCGTTTGACGGCGACAGAGGCCGGCATTGGCGCGCCCACCAGCGCCTGACGGGCGACGGCCATATTGCTGAAGCCCGCCTGCCGGTAACACAGCCGCGCGCAGGTGTCGCGGTTGGTCCACTCCCCGGACGCCCACATCGCCAGCAAGGCGGCGCGGGCTTGCGCGTGCTCGCCCCGCCATTTCTCCCAAAGGTAAAAACTCAGCAGCGCCTTCTTGATCTCCTGATTGATGGCGTGGGTGTTGGCCTGATAGTCCGGGTGGTCCGGGTGGTCGTTCGCCAGCGCAACCGTCCCGATATGCGCTTCATAGACAATGATCAAGCGCGCTGCGAGCTTCAGCGCGTGGTTGTGCTGGGTCAGCAGCTTCATGAGAGCCAGGTTCTCCTCCCGCTTATCAGAGTAAGCCATTGACGTGCTCCAGGCCGCGTTGCAAACGCTGCTGTATCGGCTCCAGCAAGGCCAAGGCGTCCTCGCTGGTGAACAGCAGCGGCTCGTCGCGGCGCTCCAACAAGGTGATCAAGGCTTGTAAGCCGGTGTGGGCGGCGCGCATGTCCATCACCCCGCTCAGCAGGGCGGTGTCCAGTTCGATGTAGCAATGACTCAGTTGCCGGCCCAATTCGCCCAGCAGCGCCACATCGCCGACGGCGGCGGGCAAGCGCTGTGAACAAAGGTGTAGCTGCTCCATCACCGGCACAGCGGCGGGCGTGGGGCGTTGGCCTGCGCAATGAGGACAGGCGGGCGGCGGCATGGCGGGAGGAAAGGTAGAGAAGGTCATCACGGTCTCCATGTCATCTTTGGAAACCTGCCCAGGCGAGGCTGGGGCAGGCACATGACAAGGTTGCAAGACCGGCTAGTTCTATAACGACCGGTAGCCCCGAGAGGCTCCCTGCCACGGCCCGCCCCGAATGGGTACGGCGTGGCAGCAGACGTAACAGCGCCAAAAGCGAACTGATTTGTCTGCTATAGAACTAATTTATGGGCTTGCAAACCCTGCGCCGCGTGATTGAGCACGGCGCGGAGCAAAGCCTAAACAGGCTGGCGGCGGGCGTCAAGAACGCTGGACGGGGTTGCCCCCGCCCGCGGCACGAAAAAGCCACAGCGGGGAGGCCGCGGCCTTTCGGTGGCAGAAGTCGCCGCTCAGGCGCGCCACTGCTCGATCTGCGCCGGCGTACCGTGGAACTCCACATCATGCGCGCGCGGGCTCAGATCCAAGTCGGGATGCTGGCTCAGCAGCGGCGCCAGCGTATCCGCATGCGCGCTCAGGAAACGCGCCATCTGCTCGCTGCCCTCGGGGCAATGCGTTTCCGCCGTCGCCTGCATGCGCTGATACAGTTCAGGCTGATTCACCGCGGCTAGATTGGTCGGCACATAGGGGCGGTTGGCGGCGGCGGCCTCGGCGATGGGGAAGGTTTCAGCAAAGGTGTGATAGCCACCAAAATTCATGAAGGCGGCGATCCCCAGGCCAGCCGCCAACGCCAGCTCAGGCTTGCCGTAAATCCGTTCCTCGCCCAGGGTATTGAGCGCCAGCAAAATATCGCAGGTACCACCGGATTGAGCGCCTGCGGAAGGCAGGCCTTGCGTATTGCTCTCCATCGCAAACGCGCCGAAGGGCTGCCAACGGTTGATACCGGTGCCGTGCGTCATGGCATGCTGTTCCAGCATCTTGCCGATGCCTAGCTGTGCATAAGCCTCCGGCACCGCGCCCATGTCCGCCTCCGACATGGTGAACGGGCGGCTCAGATCGGCGATAGGCGCGCCTTCGCGCGGAATCGCATTGATATTCTGGTTGCGGTCGCCCAAGGCCTGGCGCAAAGCCGCGTCGTCCGCCCCATCGACGGTGCGCTGCACCACTTGGCCAAAGCCCAGGCCATATTTGGCGGCATCCTCGTACACCCCGTTCACCGCGCGCGCGCCGCCTTCTTCCGTCGCCACCATAGGCATGCGCTCGCTGCGCGCGCGGCTCAATGGATTATCGAAACCCGGCGTACGGGTCTTGCCGGCGAATTCCTTGAAGCGGGCGGCGAAGTCATCCGCCTGCGCGGACAGGCCCGCCTCGCGCAACAAGGCGCCGCAGGCGTCGGCGTTGGCCTGTTTGTGCTGGGAGAACAGTTCCGGCTTGGCCTGGTTTTCCACCGGGTTCATCAGTTGCCACACCGTGGTGCCGAACGCGCTCAAGGTACGGATCTTGGTCAGCAGTTCGGCGTGCCCCTGCTTGCCGGAACCATCGGCGCGGCCTTGCAGCGGGGTGCTCAGCGTCTCCAGTAGCCAAGGCTGGAAGTCCTGCCCGCCATTCATCTGTCGGCCAATCTGGTCCGACTCCGCCGACAGCGGCTTGATCGCCGCTTGCAACACCGCGCCCAGCGTCTGTTCGCGGCCCTGGAAATACACGGTGCGGCCAGCGGCTTCTCCCTGCCCCTCCAGCATGTGGCGCAGCAAGCCCGCCAATTGCCGTGCGTGCTGGTCGAACACATCGCCCATCTTGCCCGGCCGGTCCAGCAAGGACATGCTGGCGCCCGCTTCAAAAAACTTGCTGTTGCTGACCGCCTGCTGCTGGGCGGCCGACAAGGCCACGCCCTGCGGCCCGCTTTTGGCCGTCGCCTCCGGCTTGCCTTGGGCGTCCATGCCGAATATCGCGTTCAACGTACCGCCTGATCTGGATACAAACATGGCGAGCTTCCTTTCAAGGTTGAATTCAGCCGCCAATCTCCCACCAAGCGCCAATCCAAACTTTCAGAAAAAGACCACAGTAACAAGAAGGCCAACGACTAAGCTGAACACCGTCAAAATAAAGCGGCGCGCCGATTTGGCGCGCCGCTTGCGTGTGAGAGCCTGTTCAAAGTCTCGCGGGCAAGGACGAGGCAAGGCGAAAACGAGCGAAAAAACGGAATGGTCTAGCGGTACATGAGCATGTTGAGTTTGTACTCACCCTGCAACGCTTCACGAAGCGCAGCAGACATTGAACAAGCTCTGAGAACATTCCGTCTTCAACGCCCGGCCTGGCGGTAAGGCGCCATCACCTCCGCCAGTTCCGCCCGGTCTTCATGCGGAGCCAGCACCGCCAGTTTCGACAGATCCATCTTGCCGTCCAGGAAGGCCAGCAGCCGCTCCAGATCGTCCAGATCGCTCATATAGTGGCCGGAGGACAGCACCAGCGATCTGGCCTTGCCGTCGCGCAGCTCTATCATCGCCGCCGCCCGCACCGGCTTGCCGGCGCTGGTGCTGGTATGGTGCAAACGCCCCAGCACCGCGTCGTGGACGAACAGCCTGTCGTCGCGGTCCAGCACCAGGATGGCGTAGCCGGGCATGCCCAGCTTGCCCTTGGATCCGGCGGTGTCGATGAGCGCGCCGTCCGGCCGCCGCCATACGCCGTCGGCCACTTCGGCCAAATAAGGCTTGAGCGCGGCGGCGTCGCTCAGATAGCTGACTTGCGGCGCGTCGCCCAGGCGCGCCATGCGCGGCGGCTGGCCGGGCCTCGCCAAATTGATTTCCAGCTGAGGGCGGGCATCCATCCAGGCGAAGAAGTTTTCCCTGGCGCTGTCGCCGCTGGCCACCCATTGCCGGTGCGCCGGCTGCGCGTATTCCCGGTAGCGATGGCGCGGGTCGCGCGCTTCACGCAGCTCTTCGTCCACCAGTCCGGTTTCGCTTTCTCTGGGCATCAGCGCGGCGACAAAGCGGGCGGCGTCGCGGAAACGCTCCAAGGGCCGCGGCGCGGGTTCGCAAACGCTGTCGACGCCCTTGACCGCTTGCGCCAGCCGGCTGGACGCCGCCGGCGGCGGCGCATCCGGGCGCGGCGGCGGCATGGCCGCGCCGCTTGCCGTGATTCTCATCAGGATTTGTCCTCTTGTTCCTTGTCCATGCCCGCTAGCGCGCCAGCGGCAGTTCTTCCCAACCGGCGAAACTCTGCTTGTCCGCCTGCCATAGAGGGAGCTGGCGTTCCATCATCGCGTCCAGCGCGTCCAGCGCGGCGTCCCCGGCGCGCCTGGAGCCGCTGGCGGCGTAGTCTGCCATCGCGGCGAAGAAATCCGCGCCGTCCACGCCCTGGCGCTTCAAGTAGTAGCCGGCCTCTTGCCGCGCTGCCGAGCCCGGTTCGGCCAGTTTGCGGCACAGGGCTTCCAGCGCCGGGCGCTGCGCCTCTCTCATGGCCGGCCAACGCTCGCTCTCGTCCACCGCCTTCAGGTGCAGATAGTGCATCAGCGGCGCGCTCAGGCTGTTGTCGCCCCAACGCTCGCCCAGCACCGCGGTGGCGGAGGAGCCGGCGTTAAGGCCCAGTTCCAGCGACACCCCCGGCTGCAGCGGCACGCCGCCGGAGGCGGACACACCGAGGTTGCCGCTGGCGCTGATCCGGCTCAGTTGCAGCCGGAAGCCGGCGGCCTCGGCCGGGAAATCGGCCTGGGTCTGGTATTGCGGCCGGTAAAAGCGCAGCAGCAGGGTCAGCGCGCCGCCGCCTTGCAAGCCCACGGAACTTTGCAGGCCGGCCAGCGCCGCCGGCACTTCGGCGGCCAGGCCGTGCGGCGCCAGCTGCGCGCTCAGCGCGTCGCGCAAGGCGTCCAGCGGCCAAGAGCCGCTCAGATTGCCGGACAGGCTCAAGCGCACGTCCTTGTAGTCGCCGGCGCGCACCGGGTTGTGGTGCACGCGGGTGCGCTCGGTCAGCGAGGCTTCCGCTTTCAGACCCAGCGGGCCCAGCGCGCCGCCCAGGTCCAAGGCGACGCTGCGGTCGCGGATCTGCAGGCGCAGCACGTCGTGAAAGCTGGTGCGCTTGGCCAGCGCCGCCGCGTCGTGGCGGATGGGCGGCGCGTACAAACGCGGCGCCAACTGGTCCAGGCTTTGCAACAGGGTCTCGTCGCCCTTGCCCGCCGCGGTCAGGGTCAGCGCGGCGTGGGCCAGCGCCATATTGGCCAGCGTTTCCTCGCGGCTCCCCGCGCGCCAGGCGGCTTGGATCGAGCGCTCCACCGCCGCGCCGCCCTGGCGCTTGCCGATGCCGGCGTCCAGTTGCTGGGCTACGGCGCAAAAATGTTCGAATTCGGCGCGTAAACCGTCCGCTGCGTCGCGCAGCTTTTCCGGCGCCAGTTCGCGCAGCGCCGTCATGTTCTGCGCGCCGCTGAGCCAGCTTAACGGATGGTTGCGCGCGTCCGCGCCCATCAGCGCGGCGGCTTTTTGTTCGATGCCGGCCAGCCGCTGCTGCGCGATCGTCGCGTTGCGCGCCGCGCCCTGCTCCTGGCGCAGGCCTTGCCAGATCGGCGTCAGCGCGTCGGCCTGGATGTCGATGCGCTCCACCGCCGCGCCAACGCCGGCCCCGACGCCGACGGCTTCGGCGCGGGCGGAAGCGCTGCCCTTGACGCTGTCCACCTTGCTGGGCGGCAGATAGGGCGCTTGCGCGCCGGGCAGGGAGGCGGCGCTGTCGCGCTGCCCCAGCCAGCCCAGCAATACGCCCAGCCGTTGTTGTTGATCCGCCGCCTGCTGTTGCAGTTGCTGGTACTGGCGCAATTCATTGCCGTGGCTGGGGCGGAACAGGCGGATCAGCGCGCCCACCGCGGTGCGGGCGCTGAGGCCCAAAGTGTCTCGGCGCGAGCCGTGAGCCAGTTGGTCCGCCTTCAGTTTGACGAAGGCGGTGGCGCTGGCGTATTCGGTCGCCACGGTGCGTTGGCGGCGGCCTTCCACCGCGCCGGATAAGGAGGCGACGCCGACGCCGCCCTGGACCCCGGCGCGCGCGGACACCGCCTTGCCTTGGTTCTGGAATACGAAGCCTTCGTCGTCGTTGTCCATGCCGCGGCTCCAGGCCAGGCCCACGCTGAGAGTGGCCTTGGCCCCGGCGCCGGCTTCGCCCAGCCCCAGGCCGACGCCGACGCCGACCGAAGCGCCGACATTGTGCTCCTGGCTGGCGCCCGGCTGATCAAAACGCTGGAATTGCGGCAGCAGCTGCGCTTCCGCCTCCTTCCGCGCCAATTGCGCCCAGGCCGCCTGGCCCAGCAAGGCCAGCCGCTGACCCAGTTCCGCCAGCGGGCTGCCCGGCGCCGCCGCGCGCGTCAGCGCCTCCATGTCCAGCGACAGCCGCGCGCATTCCTTGATGTCCAGCGGCGCCCGCGCGTCGCCGGCCGCCAGCGTCTGCCGCAAGCTTTCCACGATGGCCACCGTCTTGGGCGCCACTGCGTGGCTGCGCGGCAGGATGTTCAGCGCCTGCACCCAGCGCGGCCAGCGCGAGCGCTCCGGCTCCGCCTGGCGATACGCTTCGCGTTTCATCGCCAGCAAGGTCTGGCCCAGGTCCTCGCGCCGCAAACGCAGCTTGTCGTCGCTGAGCACCACCTGGCTGCCCCGCGCCGGCGGCGCGTCTTCCACGCTGCGTTCCGGCGCGCCGCGCGCGCCGTTGAACGCCGCGGCCAGCCCCTGCGCCGGCCGTGGCGCCGAAGATTCCGATAAGCGGCGGAAGCCCTGCAACCGCACCGTACCCGCCCCGCTTGCAACTGTGTCCAACATGGATGCCTCCTCGCGCCGCATCGCGGCTCAAACGCCGGGCCGGGCCCGCGCGTCTGCCTAGTTTTCGCCGTTTCCGGCCTTCAAGTTCGCGGCCAGCGCCAGCGGCGACGGCCTTTCCGACTGCAGCTCCCGCCCCATCTCCGTCAAGCGCAGCAGCAACCCTTGCAATTGCCCCCGCGTCTCAGAGCTGACTGTGCCGTCTTTCACGCCCTGTGCCGCCAAATCGCGATATTTGGCGCAGTCCCGAGCCAACCCGGCTTGCACAGCTTGCCAGGCGTCGGCGGCGCTGGATCCCGGCTTCTGTTCGACAGCCGGCGCCTGCGCCGTCATGCCGCCGCCGCGCAACGCGGCCGCGAACGGGCTTTGCGCCGGCGCGGACGCCGCGCTTGGCTGCGGCTCGGACAACCCCGCCAAACGGGAGGGGTCGGCGGTCGGCTTCGACAAAACATTAAAAGACATTTCAAACGCTCCTGATTTGGCGGCGAGGCCAGAACGACGGTGATGAGGGGCCGCCGGCGCATGCTCGGCGACAGCGTCAAACTACCCCAACCCCCGTGTCCGAACTTGCATAAATCGGCCGCGGCCCGGCTCTCGCCGACCCCTCGTTTTTGAGAGTTTTCCCATTTGTAGCAAGCACTCCCTCACGTAGTATTCCTACATACCCTAAATTTATGCGAAGGAAATCAAAACCCTACTTATCAACCCAATGACATAAGAACAGGACAAACAAGACCATGTCATTCGCTGAACATTTTTTGCAAGCTGGCCCTCGTCGGCAAAAGTACCATCCACTCTCTCTGTTTTTATGACCGGATAAAGGCTTTGAGCGCCAGTTGACGACACTGGCAATTCCAGGCGACAGCGGGCGGGAAGCGGCGGACACACGCCGCGCGATGCGAATCCGCAGCCGGCCCCAAGAACCAGCGCAAATCACCCAACAGATCCACCGAACAAAAAACACGCCGACATGCCGCGATGCTACGGGGAATAGCACACAAGTCGCGACATTGGTCGACTCGATCCGCATGGTCCGCCATGCGCTATTGCGCCGTGCGCGCAAGAGGAACTAGAAGATGGCGTTACATAAAGATGGCTTCATGAACAGGCAATTTGTTTTTGGCGACTTCGTCCTTCACTTCGACGGCATGCTGCTGCACCGCGAGCAGCAGATCAGCATTCCGCCCAAGGAACTGGCTGTGCTGACTGCCCTGCTGGAAGCGGCGGGAGAGCTGGTCAGCAAGGACGCGCTGCTGGACCGCGTCTGGCCGGACGGCGAAGTCAACGAAGAGTCGCTGACCCGCTGTATCTACGCGCTGCGGCGCATCCTGCTGGAAACCAAGGATTGCCGTTATATCGACACGGTGTACGGCAAGGGCTATCGCTTCAGCCGCCCGGTGGCCATGGTGTCCAAACCCACGCCGCTGGCGGCGCAATGCTCGGTGGCCGTGCTGCCCTTCCGCACCCACCCGCAACTGGACGCGGTCAGTCTGCACAACGCTCTGGTGCAATGCCTGTCGCGCTACTCGCCGTTCGGCCTGATCGTGCTGCCGGCCACCATCACCGAGAACTGCCGCGACGTCACCGACATCGTGGCGATGATTGATCAGCTGCGCCCGGACTACTACCTGGCCGGCCAGACCCTGCAACAAGGCGGCGTCTGGAAGCTGCGGGTGGAGTTGGTGCGCGCCGCCGGCCATCAGCTGATCCACCATGAAAGCATAGAGCTGAGCCCGGAACAGCCAATCACCGCGCTGCAGACCCGGCTGGCCAGCCTGCTGCCGCAACGCATTCCCGGCCTGCGCTGGAATCAGGGCCAAAACAACGAGCTGGGCTCGCTGGACATGGCCATCACCTATCTGAACGGCCGCCACGAACTGCAGCAACACACCCCGTCCAGCCTGCGTCGCGCGCTGATGCTGCTGCGCCAGTGCGTCAACGCCGGCCCCAGCCACGCGCTGCCTTACTGCAGTTTGGCCGAGTGCTATCTGACCCTGGCCCAGTTGGGCCTGTTCGACCAGGCCCAGGCGCTGATTCAGGCGCAGCAGGCGGTGAACAAGGCGGTGGAGCTGGACGCGTCCAACCCCCAGGCGCTGGGCTTGCTGGCCCTGCTCAGCAGCATGCGCTCGGAGCAGGCAGTGGCCGAGGCTCTGTTCGAACAGGCGCGGATGCTCGCGCCGGATGCCGTCGACATCCATTACTACCACGCCTGGCATTTATTTCTGTCAGGCAAGCTGGCCCAGGCGCAGCAAGCGCTGGACGCCTGCCTGGAACGCGACCCCTCGCGCATCTCCGCCAGCATTCTCAAGCTGTGGCTGACCTATTACGAACACCGCATCGACGACGCGGTGTCGCTGGGCAAGCGCCAGCTCTGCCAATACGGCCAGAACCACCCGGTGCTGCAAAGCGTGCTGGCGCTGCTGCTGGGGCTGCAAGGCCAGCATGCGCAAGCCGACGAGTTGGTGCAGGCGGTGCGCGACTCCGGCGAGGAAGCGGGCCTGCTCGCCCTCAATCACAGCTACGTGGACTATTGCCGTCGCGGCGACGCCGCGGTGCCCGCCTTGCGCGCCTTCCTCGCCAAGGTGGACAGCCGCCAGGTGCGCTCCAGCCTGCTGCCGCTGATTCTGGCCGCGCAGGGCCCGGAGGCCGCTGTCCAACATTGGCGCCAGTTGCAAGCCGAAGGCTATCTGTGGATCAAGGCCTGGCGTCATGATCCGCGTCTGAGCGAGCTGGCGGAACACGCCCAGCCCTGCCAGCCGGAGGCCGCGTGATCCGCGTCTATCTGCTGTCCGTACTGTTGTTGTGCGCCGGCGCGGCGCGGGCGGACTGCTGGGATCGCGCCGGCCGCATGTTCAATATCGCGCCGGACTTGCTCTACGCCATCGCCCAGCAGGAGTCCGGGCTCAAACCGGACGCGGTGGGACGCAACCGCGACGGCAGCCGGGACCTGGGCCTGATGCAGATCAACAGCACCCATCTGCCGCGGCTGCGCCAGTTGGGCGTCACCGAACCGCAGTTGATGGGCGACGCCTGCCTATCCGTGGTCGTCGGCGCCTCCATCCTGGCCGAGATGATGAAACGCTACGGTTATTCCTGGGAGGCGGTGGGCGCTTACAACGCCGGCACCGCGCCCAGCCGCCGCGCCTTGCGCATGCGTTACGCCGAGCAAGTATGGCGGCGCTACCAGAAACTGCGCCAAGCCGCCCCATCCCCAAGCAAGGAGCTCTCATGATTCGCTCGCTTCCCCCCGCCGCGCGCGCATTGCCCGCCGCGGCCCCGGTGGCCCTCCCCAGGGCCTGTCC
>NZ_JAAOMA010000041.1:0-46541 GCF_011602385.1 Chromobacterium fluminis
ATCGAGCTGGGCGAGATCGAAGCCGCGCTGCTGGACCAGCCCGGCGTCGCCCAGGCCGTGGTGCTGATCCGCGAGGACGCGCCCGGGCAGCGCCGGCTGGTCGCCTACGCGGTGCCCGCCGCCGGCGTCCAGGCCGACGTCGCGCGCTGGCGCGACGCGCTGGCCACCCGCCTGCCCGACTACATGGTGCCCGCCGCCTGGGTGGTGCTGGATGCGCTGCCGCTCACCCCCAACGGCAAGCTGGACCGTCGCGCCTTGCCGGCGCCGGAGCTGACGCTGGCCGAACACCGCGAGCCGATCACCGAGAAAGAAAAGCTGCTGGCCGAGGCCTTCGCCCAGACCCTGGGCCTGGAGCGCGTCGGCCTGGACGACAGCTTCTTCAACCTCGGCGGCGATTCGCTGCTGGCGCTGCGGCTGAAGGGCCTGGCGCTCAAAGCCGGCGTCTCCTTCGAGCTGGCCAGCCTGTTCGAGCACCACAGCGTGGCCTTGCTGGCCGCCCATGCCGAACAGGCGGCCGCCGCCGCCGCGCCGGCCGAACCCTTCTCCCTGCTGGACCCCGCCGACCGCCGGCGGCTACCGCCGGAAGCGGTGGACGCCTACCCGCTCAGCCAATTGCAGCAGGGCATGCTGTTCCACAGCGCCTTCCGCGACGGCTCGACGCTGTATCACAACATCGTCGGACTGGCGGTGTCCCAGCCTTACGACGCCGCCGCGCTGCGCCGCGCGCTGGACGCGCTGTGCCGGCGGCACGAGTTGCTGCGCACCCGCTTCGCGCTGGATGGCTATCTCGAACCCTTGCAACTGGTATTGGCGACGGCCGCCATTCCACTGGGAGAAGATGATCTCGGCCACTTGCCGCCCGCCGCCCAGCAAGACACCCTTGCCGCCTTCATCGCCGCCTGGTCGAAACAAGCTTTCGATCCCGGCGCCGCGCCGCTGCTGCACGCCCACGCCCACCGGCTGGACGAGCGGCGCTTCCATCTGACACTGCGCATCCACCACGCCATCCTCGACGGCTGGAGCGACTCGGTCTTCATCGTCGAACTGGCCCAGCTCTACCAGGCCGAATTGGCCGACCAGCCCTGCCGGCTGCCCGCGCTGTCCAGCCGCTACCGCGACTACATCGCGCTGGAGCGCCAGGCAATGGCCTCGCCGGCCAGCCGGGATTTCTGGCGGGAACAGCTGCGCGGTTACGAAGCCGCCCCCGCGCTGCTCGCGCGGGAGGAAAACACCGCCGTGGCGGCCGACGGCCCGCTGCAGATCCACGCCGACATCGCCATAGACGAGCCAGTTTCGACGGCGCTGACCGCGCTGGCGCGCCGCTTGAACGCGCCGCTGAAATCGGTGCTGCTGGCCGCCCACCTGGCGGCGTTGGCCATGCTGACCGGCAAGGGCGGCGCCTGCACCGCGCTGGTCACCAACGGCCGGCCGGAAATCGCGGACGCGGAGCATATGGTGGGCCTGTTCCTGAACTCGGTGCCGCTGCGCATGGACATCCAGCGCGAATCCTGGACCCGGCTGATAGGCCGCGTGATAGACGCGGAACGGGCGTTGCTGCCGCACCGGCGCTATCCGCTGGCCACCATGTTGCGCGACGCCGGCCTGCGCGACGCTGGCGAGGCCATCTTCAATTACACGCATTTCCAGGCGCTGGAAGCGCTGGCCGACTGGCGCCAGCAGGATAGTGCAATGGACAACAGCTTCGCGCTGCAGATCAATTTCCGCCCCGACGGCGCGCGCATCGCCGGCAGCCTGACCGCCCACCGCGACGCCCACGACGCCGACGCGTTGCGGCGCTACGCCCGCTGCTACGCCGCCGTGCTCGCGCAGCTGGCCGGAGATCCCGACGGCCCAGTACGCCGCCTGAACCTGCTGGACGAGGACGAGCGCCGCCTGCTGCTGGATGGCCGGGCCAGCGCCCGCGACATCGCACCGCTGCCGCTGTGCGAGCTGTTCGAGCGGCAAGTCCGCCGCGCGCCGGACGCGCCGGCGCTGGACTGCGACGGCGAAACCTTGAGCTACGCCGAGCTCAACCGCCGGGCCAACCGGCTGGGCCGGCGGCTGATCGCCGCGGGCGTCGGACCCGGCCGGCTGGTGGCGGTCGCGCTGCCCAAATCGGCGGCGCTGCTCGTCGCGCAATTGGCGGCGCTGAAAGCCGGCGCCGCCTATCTGCCGCTGGACCTCAACTACCCGGCAGAGCGGCTGGCGCTGATGCTGGACGACGCCCGCCCCGCCCTGGTGCTGAGCGACGCGGGCTCCGCCGCCCGCCTGCCGCAAACCGCCGGGCCGATGCTGGCGCCGGAGGCCGACGACGAGCTGTTCGCGGACGGCGACATCGCCCAGCAAGAAAGGCTGCGGCCGCTGACGGCGGACGATCTGGCCTACGTGATCTACACCTCCGGCTCCACCGGCCGGCCCAAAGGCGTCGCGGTCGGCCACGCCGGACTGGCCAGCCTGGCGCAGGACCTGAAAGAGCGCTGCGCGCTGGACGCGTCCGCGCGCGTGCTGCAGTTCTCCTCGCCGGGCTTCGACGCCTCGGTGCTGGAAATGCTGATGGCCTTCGCCGGCGGCGCCTGCCTGGTGCCCGCCAACGCCAGACAGCTGGACGCCGACAGCCTGGTGGGCACGTTGCGCGCCGCCCGCGTCAGCCACGCGCTGCTGCCGCCGGCGCTGCTGGCCATGCTGGAACCGGCGCCGGACCTGCTGCCCGGCGCGCTGCTGGTCGGCGCCGACGCCTGCCCCGCCGAGGTAGTGGCCAAATGGGCGCGCGGCCGCCGAATGATCAACGCCTACGGCCCCACCGAATCCACTATCTGCGCCACCTTGAGCGACCACCTGACCAACGGCGCGCCCCCCATAGGCCGGCCAGTGCTCAACAGCCAGGTCTATCTGCTGGACGAGGCCTTGCAAGTGGTGCCCGTCGGCGTCGCCGGCGAGCTGTACGTGGCCGGCGCCGGCCTGGCGCGCGGCTATCTTAACCGCCCCGCGCTCAGCGCCGAGCGCTTCGTCGCCAATCCCTACGGCCCGCCCGGCAGCCGCTTGTACCGCAGCGGCGACAAGGCGCGCCGCCTGGCCGACGGCCAGCTGGAATTCCTCGGCCGCCTCGATCAGCAGATCAAGCTTCGCGGCTATCGCATCGAGCCGGGCGAGATCGAGGCCGCGCTGCTCGCGCAAACCGGCGTGGCCCAGGCCGTGGTCTTGCCTGTCGACGACGACGGCCGCAAGCGCCTGGTCGCCTATGCCGTCCCGCGCGCCGGCGCCAGCCTGGACGGCGCGCGGCTGCGCGCCGAGCTGGCCGCCGGCCTGCCCGACTACATGGTGCCCGCCGCGGTGACGGTCTTGCCCGCGCTGCCTTTGAACGCCCACGGCAAGCTGGACCGCGGCGCGCTGCCGGCGCCGGTCTTCGCGGCCGCGCCGCAGCGCTTGCCGGCCACGCCGCTTGAACAGACGCTGGCGGAGCTGTTCGCGGAAACGCTGCGCTTGCCGGCCGTGGATCTGGACGCCGGCTTCTTCGAACTGGGCGGCGACTCCTTGCTGGCAATGCGGCTGGCCGCCCGCATCCGCGGCAAGCTGGGCGTCAGGCTGTCGATGGAACAGCTCTTCCTCGCCCCCAGCGTCGCCGAATTGGCGCGACGCCCGGCGTTTGGCCGCCCGGACGAATCCTCGTCGGCGGCCGGCGGCCGCTCGTTCTGGCTGACCGTCAGCCAGCAAGACGGCGCGCCGGTCTCGCTGCGCTGCGACGGGGAGCTGGAGCTGCCGGCCTTGCGCCAGGCCTTGCGCGAGCTGGGCCGCCGTCACGCCGCCCTGAACGCGCCGGCCGAAACAGGGGCAACGATCAACACCGCCAACGGCCAGGCCTTGCCCGCCGCGCTGCGCCAGGCCGCGGACAGCGGCGCCGGCGCGCCGATCGCGCCGCTGCTGCGGGAGCTGGCCCAGGCTTACGCCGCTCGCGCCGACGGCGGCGCCCCCGATTGGACGCCGCTGCCGCGGCCATACGCCGACTACGCGGACTACGCCGCATCGCGCGCAGAACTCAGCCAGGCGACGGCCCCGTCCGACACGCCGGCTTCGCGCCATTCCACCCCCTCTTCCACGACATTGGAGCAAGCATGAACACTCCCCATCCCGACGCGGCCGTCTACCTGAAAAGCGGCGTCAAACTGGAACCGCTGTTCCACCGCTGGTACGCCTGGAGTCATCTGGTGTCGCCGGTCCAGCAGGCGATCAATCTGGCCTTCCGCCAGATTCCGCTGCTGCGCTCCTTCATCGCCAACCCCAATGTGCACATCGCCGCCTCCAAGAACCCCCAGATGCTGGGCGGCCCCTTCCTGGAACTGCCGGCCAGCGATCTGCCCGCGGTGCGCCGCCTGCTGCAGGACACGCTGAAGGACGCGGCGCCGCTGCTCCGCTTCGCCGAAGATCTGCAAAAGCTCAACCGCCAGCTGCAGCAAACCGCCAGCGGCCACAGCCTGGACGCGGTCTACGCCGAGTTGCCGCCCACGCTGGCCGGCCTGGTCGAAGTCAGCTACGACCTCAACCATCACCCCGGCCTCCGCGTGCTGGACCCATTGCTGAGCTATCCGGACACCGCGGACGCGGACCGGCAGGCGCTGGCTTTCAGCACCGAACGCGACGAACAGCGCCATTTCTTTCTGAACACGCCCCGGCTGGACGGCGACGCCAGGCTGGTGCTCCCGCTGCCCTTCGCCGCGCCTCATCACGAAGCGCTCGCCGCCAGCCGGATACGCGCCGTCCCTTACGCGGAGCTGAAGCAGGCGCTGAAGGTGCCTGAGGAACAGGAAGCCCGCTTCCGCGGCTTCTTCGACACCGAAGCGCCGCAGCGCGACCAGCCCGAGTATCACGGCGGCGATGTCCGCATCCGTTACTTCGGCCACGCTTGCGTCTTGCTGCAAACGGCGTCCACCTCGGTCCTGATCGACCCCTTCGTCACCTGGGACCGGGACGGAGAACCGCAGCGGCTGACCTTCGACGATCTGCCCGACCATATCGACTACGTGTTCATCACCCATAACCATCAGGACCACTTCAGCCCGGAACTGCTGCTGCAATTGCGTGGCCGCATCGGCCGCCTCCTGGTGCCGCGCCACAACAGCCGCAGCCTGGCCGATCCGTCGATGAAGCTCACGCTGCGCGCGCTCGGCTTCCGCAACGTGTCCGAACTCGAGCCGATGGAAAGCGTGCGCTTCGACGACGGCGAAATCGTCAGCCTGCCGTTTTACGGCGAGCACGCCGACCTGGACATCGAAAGCAAGCATGGCATGTTCCTGCGGCTGAAAAACCGCCGCTTCCTGTTCCTGGCGGACTCGGACTGCAAGGACCGCGCCCTGTACCGCCGCATCGTGGAGCGCCTGGGCAAGGCGGACACGCTGTTCATCGGCATGGAGTGCGACGGCGCGCCGCTCAGCTGGCTGTACGGCCCGTACACCGGCAGCCCGCTCAGCCGGCGCGACGACGAATCCCGCACCTTGTCCGGCTCGGACTGCGAACACGCCTGGAGCATCGTCGAGGAGTTCGACTGTAAGAAGATCTACGTCTACGCGATGGGGCAAGAACCCTGGATGCGCTTCGTCACCGGCCTGGAGTATTCGGCCGACAGCAAGCAGATCGTCGAGTCGAACAAGTTTCTCGAGCGCTGCCGCGCCGCGGGCCTGAGCGCGGAACGGCTGTACGGCTGCAGCAGCTTCAGTTGCTGAGAGCCTGTTCAATCTCTGCCGCGCGCCGTAAAAGCTGCCAGGAAGCCGTCGCCGGCTTGGGGCTCGGGGCTGAATAAAGGCTTTCTCTTGTCGACAGATTGCCGACCCAAGGTATTCGCTTATGAAATTTTCACTCGATGCCGGCTACGGCTGGCTTGCGTCCTCGCATCAGGAACAGCTTTTCTACCTTGACCAGTTGGCGCCGGACACCGCCTCATGTTCCATTCCCATCGTGCTGCGGATAAGCGGCGCGCTGGACGCCGCGGCATTGGAGACGGCCCTGGCCGCGGTCGTGGCCAAACACGAGGCATTGCGCACGACAATGGCCTTCGACGGCGACGAGCTGCGTTGCTCGACGCGGCACGCCTGGCCCGGCCCCTTGCTCCAGCTGAAGCCCCTGGAAGCGGCGAGTGGAGACAGCGCCGGCCTGGCCGCTGCCGTCCGGGAAATCATCCGCCGCCCCTTCGATCTGGCAACGGGGCCTTTATTCCGCTTTGTTCTCTTTCAGCCGGCGGATGAAGACGCGCGTCTGGTCATGGCGTTCCATCAGGCTGTTTTTGACGCCTGGTCGGCCGGCATTCTGGCGACGGACCTGGAAACGGCTTATGCCGCGGCCTTGAACGGCGGCGACGTCGAGCTCGCGCCCAATGCGCTCGATTACGCGGACTTCGCCCATTGGCAGCACGAGCAATGGCGCGCCGGCGCGCCCCGGCCTTCGCTATTGAGCGCGGGCGGCCCGTTTCCGGCCAAGATATCGATGGACGGCGCGGAGTTGACGCTCAAGCTCCCCGCCACGCAGGAACAGCAGCTGCGCCGGCTTCAGCAAGAAACGGGAGACGCCTTGCTGGTCGTTTTCTCATCCTTGCTCGGTCTTTTCCTGGGCGCGGAAAGCGGCCGGGATGAAGTCCTCATCGGCGCGTCCGTTCCGGGACGACGCCACGCGGAAACCAATGACATCATCGGCCTGTTCGAAACCCCGCTCCCGCTGCGCTTGAGGCTGGACGCCAAGCCTAATCTGCGGGAAATGCTGGACCAGGTCCGCTCGCTGGCCGTGCAAGGACTCGAGAACCGGGACATGGCGCTTGAATCCTCCGCCGCCTTGGAGCCGCCAGGGTTTCAAGTCGCCGCGCGGGTGCAAAAACGCCCGCGCTGGCGTCTCTCCGGCCTGCGGCTGGCCGAGCAGGCGGCGCATGCCGGAGGCGCGAAGCACAATTTGAGCTTTGTCCTGGACGAACGCGACGACGGCCTCTGGCTGGCGCTCGAGTACGCCGGCGCCTTGTTCGAAGCCTCGGCCGCCCAGCGGCTCTTGAACGGGCTGGTCCGCTTCGCCGCGCATTGCCTGGCTGATCCTTCCCGCCGGCTGGACGCCTTGTCGGCGGCTGATGGGCAAGAACTCTCCAGCAGCGGGCAAGAGCGGGACACCGGCGCGTCCGCGGCATTGGCGCGGCCCCAGGCCGACGACCGGCTCGGCCTGCTGTCCAGCAATCAGCAAAGCCTGTATTTCTTCGAGAAACTGGCCCCGGACCGCGCCTTGTACAATGTCCCGCTGCATCTGGAGATGCGTGGCCAACTGGACCCCGCCCGCCTGGAGGCGGCGCTGGAGCAGTTGCTGAAGCGTCATGAAGCCCTGTGCACGCGCTTTGTGGAAACGCCGTCCGGCCTGCGTCAGGACATCGGCGCGCAGCCCTCCCGCGTGCTCGACACCGCGGATCTCAGCCAACAGCCGCAGGATAGCCGCGACGCCGGCTTCGCCAGCCTGGAACGGGATTTCAGCTCCACCGCCTTCGACCTCGCCGCCGGCCGGCTCTTCCGCTTTTGCCTAGTGCGCCGCGACCGCGAACACTGGGTATTGTTGATGGTGTTTCACCACATGGCGTTTGACGGCCATTCCGCGCAGATATGGCTGCGCGATCTGCGGACCCTGCTGCGAGGCGGCGCCTTGCCCGCCGTCGGGCCCGCGATGACGGTGAGGGAGGCCGCCGCCGAGGAGCGGGCCTGGCAGCGCAGCCGCGACTATCAAAAGGAATTGAGCCGCTGGCTAGACCGCCTGGCGGGAACCGCGACCCCGCTCAATCTCAGGCCGGACCGCCCGCGCCCGCTGAGACGCGACTACGCCGGGGCCTCCTTGGAGTGCGCCTTGCCCCAGGCGCTGCTGGGCGAGCACATCCAGCGCGCCGCCCAGCTTGGCGCCTCACCGTTCATGGCCGTCGCCGCCCTGCTCGCCGCCTATCTGTCCGCGCGCGGCCATCAGGCCGACGTCTGCATGGGCTTCCCCCATGGCGGACGCGGCGAAGGCGCGATTGAAGGAACCATAGGCAATTTCGTCAATTTGCTGGCCATGCCGGTGCGGATAGAGACAGCCGACACCCCGCGCAACATCATCGAAAAAATCCGCCAAACCGCCCAGGCGAGTTACGCCGGCTATCGGGTGCCGTTCTCCTCCCTTGTCGATCAGCTTGGCGTGGAGCGCGTTCCCGGCCAACACCCGGTCTTCCAGGTGGTGGTCACCGCCGATCAAGACTTCGACGGCTGGACGCAAGACGGCCTGTCCGTGACCTTGCTGCCGGGCAGCAACCCTATCGCCAAGTTCGACCTGGCCTTCGGCTTCAACCTCGCCCGCAGTTGCGTCCGCATAGAGTATGCGACCGATATGTTCGATCCAGCGTCGATTGAAACCATGGGCGCGGAACTATCGGCCTTGCTGTCCCAATGCGTGCGGGGCTTCGACGCGCCGCTGCGGCAAGCCGCCGGCGCGACGGCCGCCGGGGAAGTGCCGCGCGCCGCGCCCAAGCTGCTGAGAAAACCCAAGCCGGCCGGCGCCGGGAACGCCGGCTTGGCGGCGGACGCGACTTGACCCCATGTCAAGCGCCGACAACAGACCAACCGCCGGAGGGTGCAAAGCGCCCTTGCCGACAGGACATGAAAAACCGATGACTCATCCAATAGAACCAAGCGCCTGCCAAACGCTTGCCGAAGCCTTCTCCCGCTCGGTCCAGCGCTTTCCCGACCGCATCGCCGTGCAATGCGCGGCGGCTTCGCTCAGCTACCGGCAACTGGACCAACGGGCGGACGCCCTGGCCCGCCGCCTCCGCGCCATGGGCGTGGGCGCCGAAACCCTGGTGGGCTTGTCCGTGTGCAGATCGTCCAATCTGATCGTCGCCATGCTGGCCATCCTGAAAGCCGGCGGCGCCTACCTTCCGCTGGACCCGGAGTATCCGGCCGAGCGGCTGGACTATCTCATCGACGACGCCCGGCCCAAGCTCATCGTCGTGGATGAGGCATCGCGGAAAAGGCTGGCCGCCGCCGCGTCCGCCAAGGGCATCCCCCGGCTTGATCTGGACGCCTTTGCCCCATCGCGCGACGATCACACAGAGACGCCCGCAGACGGCGCGCCGAATCGCGACAAGCTGGCTTACGTCATCTATACCTCGGGCTCGACCGGAGGCCCGAAAGGCAGCCTGATCACCCACCGCAATGTGCTGCGGCTGTTTACCGAGTCCCAGCCCTATTACGACTTTGGGCCGGAGGACGTCTGGCCCTTGCTGCATTCCTACGCCTTCGATTTTTCGGTCTGGGAAATTTTCGGCGCGCTCTTGCATGGCGGAACCTTGCTGGTCCCGGACCTGGCCATCATTCGAGACCCCTCCGCGCTGCTGGCGTATTTGCGGCGGCATGGCGCCACGGTGCTCAATCAGACGCCGTCCTTCTTCTATCAGCTGGCCTTGTATTTGAGCGAACATCCGGAACAGCGCGAGGCCCTGGCGTCGCTGGCCTTCGTGGTGTTTGGCGGCGAGCGGCTGGACCTGACCCAGCTCAAACCCTGGTTCAAAACCATGGGCGACGAGGGCCCGGTGCTGGTCAATATGTACGGCATTACCGAAACCACCGTGCACGTCACCTTGCACGTGGTCGACGCCGACGAGGCGAAACACCGGAAGTCCGCCGGCATCGGCTCGGCCTTGCCGGACTTGTCGCTGTTCCTTCTCGACGAGGACTTGAAGCCGGTGGCGGCCGGCGATGTCGGCGAGCTGTATGTCGCCGGCCCAGGGCTGGCGCGCGGCTATCACGGTCGGCCCGGCCTCACCGCCGAGGCCTTCATTCCCTGCCCCTTCCCCGGCCACGAAGGCGCGCGAATGTACAAAACCCAGGACCTGGCGAAGATCGATCCGCACGGCGAGCTGGTTTACGAAGCGCGCAAGGGCGGCTACCTGAAGATCCGCGGTTTCCGGGTTTCGCTGGCGGAGATCGAATCCGCGCTCTGCGAGCTGGACGGCGTCGCCAACGCGGTGGTCCAGGCCTCGTCCGAGGACGGGCGCGATCTGCTGTCGGCCTATCTCCGCTTCGCGTCCGCGCCGCTGAGCTTGCGGGAACTCCGCCAGGCGCTGGCGGAAAAACTGCCCGGTTTCATGATGCCGCACCACTTTCATTGCATCGACAGCCTACCGCTGACCGCTCACGGCAAGATCGACCGTAGCCGGTTGCCGCAAATGGCGCGGGCCCTGAGCGACGAACGCCCGCCGGACGCGCCGGCCTCGGCCGATGAAGCCGACATGACGGCGATCTGGCGCCGGGTGCTCGGCGTGGAGCGTCTTGGTCCTCAAGATGACTTCTTCGCCTTGGGCGGGGACTCGATCCGCGCCGTGGAACTGATCATGGCGCTGAATCGCGCCGGCTGGGCCGCCACGGTGGAAGACGTGTTTCATTCGCCGAATGTCCGGGATCTGAACGACCGCAGCCTGCGGGGCGAAACCAGTGTGCCGCCGACGCCGGCGAAACGGGCAAACGCCGTGTCCGATATGCAGCGCGTCATGCTGGAGCAGTATCAGGCGGCCCCCGCAGGACTTGGCGTCTATCATGTGCAGCAGTGGTTTGACTGCGAAGACCGGACGCTCGACATCGCGCGGCTCATGGAAGCCTTCCGCTTGGAGTTCTCCCGGCATCCCGTCTTCCGCACCCTCTTCGTCCGCGACGGCGACGCGATTCTCCGCATCGACGCGGGGAGGGAACGGGTGCGTCTGGACGCCGTCGACATCCGACACGACGCCCCATCGCGGCGGCAGGCGCGGATTGCCGAGTACGCGCGCGCCGACCTGCATGCGCCATTCAAGCCGTTCGAAGCGGCTAGCGAAATGGCGCGGCTGCGTTTCTTCCAAACCACGGACAGCCGCTGCGTCGTTTTCCTGAGCATCCACCACGCGATAGACGACGGCTGGGGCCAGCAACGCTTTTTCGATGCGGTATTCCAGCGCTATCGGCGCCATGACGCCGTCGCGCCGATGGCCTGCGCGGATGTGTTTTCCGAATATGTCGCCCTCCAGCAGCAAATGACCATGGACCCGGCGGCGATTGAATACTGGCGGCGAGCGCCGTTTGCCGGAAAACAGACGGTTGAGCGAAGGAGAGCGCCTCCAATCGGGATGATGGAACACAAAAAACGCATCGCGCCCCGGCTGGTGGCCTGCGTCGGCCATTGCGCGCGCGCGCGGCGCATCCAAACGCGATCCTTGTATTTGGCCGCCGCCGGGCAGGCGATCGCGCACGCGACCCAGGACCCTCAGGTCTTGATCGGAATGGTGGTCAACGGCCGGGTGCCGGAACTGAGCGATCCTCTGGAGGCGGTGGGCCTGTTCTGGAATTTGCAGCCGCTGTCGTTTCAGACCCTGGAGTGCCCTCTGGAGACAGCTGACGCGATCCACCAGCGTGTGCTGCTGCAGGAAAAATACGCGCTCTACCCGCACAGCACGATTTTCGATGCGCGCAGCCCTGGCCGGGAGTTTTATTACACCTTCAACTTCACGAATTTCCGGGCGCGGGATTCGAAAGAAGCGGATTTGCGGGACTGGGACGGCGTGGATCGCTTCCACTACCCCGTCAATATCGCCGTCCATCTGGACGACGGCTCGGACATCGCCGAATTTCGGCTAAGCTGCGACCCCGCCTATTGCGGCGAGGCCGCGGCGGAAGTGCTGTTCCAGGCTTTCGAAGAAGCGCTGGGCGTCGCCGTCGGGGCGCTGGCCGACATAGGCGCATGACGCGACCGGGCATGCCGAACGCCGTCTCTCCCCATGGCGAGACGGCAAGCGGTCCACGCCGTGCCCTTGAAAGCGCGGTCAAGCGCGAGGCGGGGCAGCCGCCGGCGCTCCCCGGCCTCAGCACTATCGAAGCTGGCCGCCTCAAACACCTTGAAGCGCGGTCAGAAAGCGCGTCAGCGCCGGATTGACCGCGTCCCGGCGGCTGACGAAGGTCAGCGGCATCGGCAAGGACAGGTCCCGCAGCCGGAAGAAGCGCGCCTGAGCCGGCGGCCGGCCCAGATTGGCCGAGTTGACGATGGCGGCGCCGATGCCGGCGCAGACCAAGGACAGGATCGCCGTCTCGGTGCCCGCCTCCTGCGCCACCTTGAGATGCACGCCTTGTTGCTGGCACGCGCCGATCAAGCGATCGTAATAGCCGGGATACGCTTCTCGCGGCAGCGTGACGAAGGGCCGGTCCGCCAGGCTGCTCAGCGCAACGGGGAGGTGTTCGTCGTGGCCGGTGTCCCAGCAACGCGGCAGCGCCAACACCACGTCGTGCTCCAGCAAGGGGATGCCGGCGACGCCTTCCGGCAAGGGCTCGTATTGGTAGATGAAGCCGCCGTCCAGCGCGCCCTCCGCCAAGGCGCCCAATTGCTGCGGCGTGTTCAACACGCTCAGTTCCAGCGCCACCTCCGGCGCCTCCGCCTGGAAGCGGCTGAACGCCTGGGGCACCAGTCCGTCCCAGCCGGCGTTCTCCACGCAGCCCAGCCGCAGCCGGCCCAACAGCCCGGCGGCCACGCGCCGCGCGCCCTCGGCCGCGTCGTCCAGCGCGGCCATCGCTTTGCGCACCTCGCGCAGATAACTTGCGCCGGCGGCGGTCAGCTTGAGGCCGCGCGACGAACGTTCAAACAAGGGCAAGCCCAATTCTTGTTCCAGGTCCTGGATCTGCCGCGACACCGCCGGCTGAGTGATGTGCAGGCGCTCTGAGGCCAGGCGCACGCTTTGGTGCTCGGCCACGGCGACGAAGTAACGAAGATGACGCAATTCCATGCGGGGTCTTTCGGCTTGACTATGCCTTTAAGTTATCACGAATTAATAATTCGGCATTGGAAAGCATGGATAATTTCCGCGATAGTGACGGTCAAGCAGCCGGCGACGCCGACGCGCCCCCCCTAGCCGCAGAGACCCAAATGGACACCATCAGCCCCACTTATCAACTTGGCGACGCCAAGATCACCCGCGTGACGGACACCCTGCTGCACGGCCTGGCCCCGTCCTTCCTCTACCGCGATTGGGACGAGACGCTGCTGGCGCAAAAGCCGGGCTTGCGCGGCCTGCTGGACGCCGACGGCGCACGCCTCACCCTGAGCGTGCACAGCTGGGTGGTGGAATGGGCCGGCCAGGTTTTCCTGATCGACACCGGCATCGGCAATGACAAGGAGCGCGCGTTCAACCCGCTGTTCCACCGGCGGCAAACGCCCTTTCTGGAACGCCTGGCCCACGCGGGCATCCAGCCCGCGGACGTCGACCACGTGTTGCTGACCCATTTGCACGCGGACCATGTGGGCTGGAACACGCGGCTGATCAAGGGCCAATGGACGCCCACCTTTCCCAAGGCCCTCTATGCTTTGCCGCAGGGCGATCTGGATTTCTTCGCCACGCCGGAAGCGGACAGCCGGCGCATGGTGTTCGACGACAGCGTGGCGCCGGTGATCGCCTCCGGTCAGGCCCGCGTCATCGGCCGGGACGGCGGCGACTACCAGGACGGTTTCCGCTTCCACCCCACGCCCGGCCATTGCGCCGGACATATGTCCATTTCGCTGAGTTCCCGCGGCGAGACGGCGCTGTTCTGCGGCGATGTGATGCACACGCCGATGCAGGTCTACCGTCCGGAGTGGAATTCCGTCTTCTGCCGGGAGCAGGACGAGGCGCGGAAATCGAGGCGCTGGCTGCTGAACTTCGCCGCCGAGCGCCGCACCCTGGTGTTCAGCGCCCACTTCGCCGACAGCTCCGCCGGCCGGGTGACGCGCCGGGACGGCGGCTTCGGCTGGACCTTCCTCTGAGGCGCCGCTTAACGATCCGCCGCCTCCGTGGGGCGTCCCCGTCCACGCGGCTTTGAAACGCTGACGACAAGCTGCTCTAATCCTTAATCTCAATGCCTTGCGCCAGGCCTTGCACAGGCCCCCAACCTAGGAGCTCCTCATGGCCCTTCCCACCCTCGCGCCGGAGGCCGTCGCCGCCCAGGCCCAGGCCGCCGGCCTCAGCCTTGACCCCGAGCGCCTGGAGGCCGTTGCCGCCACCCTGGCCTTCATCCGCGCGGAAATCGCCAAGCTGGACCAGCCCGGCCTGGCCGACGCGCGCTTTGCCCAACCCTTCGATCCTGACTGGAGGTCAACGCCGTGCAAGCTTATCAATTGAACATCATGGACGCCGCCCGGCTGATTGAGAGCGGCCAGTTGTCGCCGGTGGAGCTGACCCGTTCGGTGCTGGAACGGGCGCAAGAGAAAGAAGACCAACTGTCCGCCTATGTCGCGCTCGCCGCGGACCAGGCCATGGCCGACGCGCGGCAGGCCGAGCTGGAGATACGCCGCGGCGACTATCGCGGCGTTTTGCACGGCATCCCCTATACGCTGAAAGACTTGATAGACGCGGCCGGCCTGCCCACCACCGCCAGTTCGCGCGTGCGCCGGCATCACCTCGCCGCCGCCGACAGCGCGGTGGCGGCCCGGCTCAGGCAAGCCGGCATGATTTTGACCGGCAAGACGCACACCCATGAGTTCGCGTTTGGCCTGACCACGCCGCAAAGCAACAACCCCTGGGCGCCGGAGCGCTCCCCGGGCGGCTCCAGCGGCGGTTCCGCCTCCGCGGTCGCCTACGGCGGCGCGCTGGCGGCGCTGGGCACCGACACCGGCGGCTCGATCCGGGTGCCGGCCGCGCTGTGCGGACTGGTGGGCCTCAAACCCACTTACGATCTGGTGCCCCGCCAAGGCGTGGTGCCGCTGTCCGGATCGCTGGACCATGTCGGCCCCATCGCCCGCACCGTGGCGGACGCCGCGGCGCTTTTGGACGCCATCGCCACCCGGCAGCCCGCGTCGACCGACAGTTACCGCCAGGGTCTGGACCAAGGGGTGGACGGCCTGCGCGTCGGCGTGCCCGGCAATTATTTCTACGATCGCATCGCGCCGGAGATCCAAGCCTCGCTGCGGGAGCAGCAGGCCGAGTTGCTTGCGGCCGGCGCGGTGCTGGTGGATGTCGACATCCCGCTGGCCGAGCTCATCCTGCCCACCCAATGGGGCCTGATAGCGCCGGAAGCCGCCGCCTATCACCGGGACGCGCTACGCCGCGCGCCGCAGCTGTACGGCGAGGAGGTGAGGACGCTGCTGGAAGCCTGCTCGCTGGTGCCGGACGGCGATTACGTCCAGGCCCGGCACGCACGGATCGCGCTGCAGACCGCTTGGCGGCGAATGTTCGCCGACATCGACCTGCTGCTGGCTCCCACGGTGCCGCACACCGCGCCGCTGCACGGACAGGACAGCTTCGTCTGGCCGGACGGCGTCGAGGAAAGCGTGGTTTCCGCCTATATCCGGCTGAGCACGCCCGCCAATGTGCTGGGCCTGCCGGCGCTGACGGTGCCGGTGGGGCTGGACCGGGCCGGGCTGCCGTTTGGCGCGCAACTGATAGGCCGGCCATTTGACGAACGCACCGTGCTGCGCGCCGGCCAGGTGTTGGAGGACCGCTGCCACATCCGCTTTGACCTGCCGCGGGCCTAATAACCTGTTTACGATCTGCCGCGCGTCGTGAAACGTGGCTCGGCGAGTGCAACTTCGAAATGCTCATGTACCGTATGCACGCTCCGCTTTCTCAGCTGTTTTCGCCTTGTCTCGCCTTAGCTCGAGAGATCGTAAACACGCTCTAAAAGCCTGTTCTCGCTCTACCTCTCACCAGCTCACAAACCGCCCAGCGAACCGTCGCGCAGGCTCTTGGCCATGGTTTTAGAGGTATGCAGAAAAGCCGCCACCGCCGGGCTGACGTGCTTCCGGCTGGGCACCGCCAGTCCCACCGCGCGCCTTACCATCGGCGCCAGCGGCTTTTTCACCACTCCGGGACACAAGGCCAGCAAGGGCGCCGGCACCGCGAGATCGGCGACGATGGACACCCCGGCCCCGTTTTCCACCATTTTGACGATGGTGAGGATCTGGGCGTAGCGGTGCTTGACCCTGGGCCGCAGGCCGGCGTTTTCAAACAGTCTCTCAATCAGCGTGGTGTTGCCCGCCAAAGTCATGATGAAAGGCATGTCGCACAAATCCGCCAGTTCCACCGCCGGCTGGCCGGCCAGCGGATGGCCGGCCGGAATCAGGGCCACGAACTGATCCTCCACCAGCGGCAAGGTGTCGAAGCGCTCGTCCGGCAGCACCACAAAGCCCACATCCACTCGGCGCTCGCTGACCCACTGCGCCACTTCGTCGTCCTCGCCCTCTTCCACGAACACGTCGATTTCCGGATAAGCGGCGCGGAACTGTTCGAGAATGCGCGGCAACAGCAGCAGCGACGACGTCGTACCGAAGGAGCCGATGCGCAGCACGCCGCGGTTCAAGCCGCGCGCCGCCGACGCCTCCTGGCGGATCGCCTCGGCCACGCCCAGCAGCTCGCGCACGCGCAACAACAGGCTGTTTCCGGCTTCGGTGGCTTCTATGCCGGCCTGGCCGCGCGTCAGCAGCGTCAGCCCCCACTCCTTCTCCAATTGCCTGATCGCGTGCGACACCGCGGATTGGCTAATGCCCAATTTGTCCGCCGCCGCGGTGAAGCCGCCCAGCTCCGCCACCAGCGCAAAAATTTCCAACTGCGTAAAGGTCATGACCGCCTCGCCCACCCATGAGCAAAAGCTCATTTTCACATGAATTCAAACAATCAATAGTATATGCCCACCCACACAGCATCAGGAGGCCGGACCTCTTGCCCGGCGCCCACCATGACTCACCCAAGCTCCATCGCCATCGCCGCGCAGCCGGCGCGCGCGCACGCCGCCCTCAGGCCGGCCCTGACTTTCAAACTGACGCTGACCGCGCTGTTCTGGGGCGGGACCTTCATCGCCGGCAGAGTGCTGGCGCAGTCCATGCCCTTGATGACCGCCGCCTTCGGACGCTTTCTGGTGGCCGCTCTGCTGCTGGTGCTGGTGGCCTGTCGGCTGGAAGGCGGGCTGCCGCGGCTGAACCGCTCGCAGATCGCCGTCACCGCGTTTCTGGGCTTCACCGGCATCTTTCTCTACAACGTCTGTTTCTTCGGCGCGCTGGCGCGCCTACCCGCCGGCCGCACCGCCTTGTTCGTCAGCCTCAACCCCATCATGACCGCGCTGGCCGCCAGCCTGATTTTCCGGGAGAGTTTGGGCCTGCGCCGCTGGGCCGGCATCGGCGTGGCCTTGCTAGGCGCCATGGTGGTCGTCACCCGCGGCGATCTTGCCGGCACAGTCCACGATTTCAGCCAGTCCTTCGGCGCCGGAGAAGCCCTGATGAGCCTGGCGGTGCTGAGCTGGGCGGCCTATACGCTGGGCTCTCGCAAAGCGATGGAAACCCTGAGCCCGATAGCGGCCACCACCTACGCCACCCTATGGGGGCTGGCCTTCCTGTCTCTGGGCGCGGCCGGCGAGATCGGCTCGGTTCCGTGGGCCTCCTTTGGCTGGCGGATCTGGCTGTCCCTGCTCTACATGGGAGCCATAGGCACCGTGGTGGGTTTCATCTGGTATTACCAGGGCATCCGGGAAATCGGCCCGTCGCGCGCCGCCGTGTTCACCAATCTGGTGCCCGCCTTCGGCGTGATCTTGTCCGCGGGGCTGCTGGGGGAGCCCATCTTGGCGTCCATGCTGGCGGGCGGCGCGCTGGCGGCGGCGGGCGTGTCCTTGACCAACCGGAAATGAGCATCCGGCCGCCTCCGTCCACGCCGGACGCGGCCATCGGGCAAACCCTTAGTACGAATACCTAAATCAAGGCATTTGATTTGCAAAACGAATAAAATCGTATTGACAGTCAAAGTCGCGCTGCTAGGCTTCAATTCCCAAACCCCTTAGGGAGAAGCTTCATGGCCAGCCCGCTCACCCTGCTGATGCCGGTCGTCCCCGGCACCAGCTTGCAAGCCATCGCCGCCACCTTGGCGGAATACCAGCCGAAACTGCATGAGGCGCTGACCTCCATCGGCACAGTCCATTACGCACGCACTCTGCTGCTGGACCGCTCCGCCGCCAATTTGCAGCCCACCGGCCAAGCCGGCGATAACTACGTCATCGCGGTGATCACCGAATACGACGGCAGCTTCAACGCCTACATCAACGACTTCGTCGCTCAGGTGGGCACCGTCTTCGACGCCTTGCTGCAATTCGTGGTGGGCGGCAAGGCGCTGACTCCGGTGGCCAACAATGTGGCGGCCTTCCAGGCCTTCGTCACCAAGAACGACGCCTCCCAGCAACCGCCCAACAACGGCGACGGCACTCAGAACGACAACGGTTTGTACCAGGCCTACCCGTACACCGTGCAGACCATACTCGCCGCGCTCGGATAACCCACCTTCGCCAGGCGCGGGCGGCCCGGTCCACGCCCGCCCTTGCTGAAAGGCCCACCATGAACAGCCCCGTTCTCCAATACGACGATATCCAAGGCACGATTTTGCGCGGCTACCGCGTGGACCTGGCCCGGCACTTCGTCCTGAGCATCCGCGATCCGGCCTCCGCCGGCCGCTTCATCCGCAAACTCGTGACCGGACAAGACGGCCTGCCGCGCGTCACCACCGCGGAACGCTGGCTGAAAAAACCCAGCGGCTTTCTGAACATCGGCTTCACCTGTCCCGGGCTGGCCGCGCTGGGCGTCGGCGCGGAACAGCTGGCCAGCTTCGATCCTGCCTTCCAGTTGGGCGCCACCAATGCGGCCTCCGCCAGCGCCGTCGGCGACGTGGGCGACAGCTCGCCGGCACAGTGGATAGGAGGCCTGGCCGACGGCGGCCGGGTGCACGTTTTGCTAAGTCTGTGGGTGGCCAAGGACCCGGCGCTGCTGGAAAGCCTCAGCGCGCGCCTGCGCCAGGGCTTCGCCGACGGTTTCAGCGAGCTGTCCGCCCACGACGCGCAAGCGCTGCCGGACAACCAGGTTCACTTCGGTTATCGCGACAGCATCGCCCAGCCCACCATCGCCGGCGCGCCGGCGCGCAAACGCCAAGCGCCGGATGATCAGGAAGTCGTCGCCACCGGGGAGTTTCTGCTGGGCTACCTCAACCAAAGCGGCGGCGTGTACACGGTCAAGCCCGAACAGCTCAGCCGCAACGGCAGCTACGCCGCCTTCCGCATCCTGGAACAGGACGTGGCCGGCTTCGACGCGTTTCTGAACGAGTACGCGGCCAAGGCGGGCATAGACCCCGAGCTGCTGGCGGCCAAGGTCTGCGGACGCTGGCGCAACGGCAACCCGCTGACGCTGCGGCCGGATGAGGCCGGCGCCACCTTGCCCGCCGATCAATTAAACGACTTCAACTACGTCAACAGCCAACCGTCCCAGGATGACACCCTGGGCCTGAAATGCCCGATAGGCTCGCATATCCGCCGCAACAATCCGCGCAACGGCGCGGTGGTGGGCACCGACAGCGCGCATCACCGCATCGTGCGTCGGGCCATGCCTTACGGCCCGGCTTACGACCCGCTCCGCCCCACCCAGGCGGCGCGCGGGCTGATCGGCTATTTCATCAACGCCAGCCTGAGGAATCAGTTCGAATTTCTCAGCGGCCAGTGGAGTTTGCTCAGCGACTTCGTCAAATCCGCAACCGAACCGGGCAACCCGGACGCCGGCAACGCCGTGTTCAACATCAGCGGGGAAGACGTGTTCCTAGGCGTCAACAACGCCGCGGACAGCAGCTTCACGCTGGCCGCGCCCGGCCGCATGGGCAAGAACAACACCGTGCTGAAGGGCTTCTCGCGGATGATCACCACCCGCGGCGGCGCGTATTGCTTCTTCCCTGGCATCGGCGGCCTGCGCTACTTGGCGGACCTGGCCGCGCCTTAAGGCTAGGCCGGCCTGCCGTATTGCTCGCGGATAAAGTCCGTCATGTGCGCGGCCAGGATCTGGTGCACCTCCTGGCTGGGGTGCACCTCGTCGTGGAACAGGTGGCGGTGCGAACTGTCCAGCGGCCGCGTGTCGCCGGCGAAGCCGAACACGCGCGGCAGGTCGATATAGCCCTCGTGCTTATTGTGCATGGTGTCGTAATCCACTGTTTCCGCCAGCGACATCAGATAGTCCAGCTTGGCGCCGATATCGAAGAAACGGATGGTCACCCCGGCGTCGCGGTAGCGGGCTTGCAGCGCCTCCACCGCCTGGCTCAACTGCCGGTTATGCCGCTGCGACAAGTCTTTCAGCTTGGCGGCCTCCTCCGGCGGCTGCTTGCGCGCGTTCACGGTTTTCGACAAATCCGGCGCGCCGGCCACCAGAATGTCCTTCACCCCCTTGGCCACCAGCTTGTCGATCTGCCGTTCATAGGTCCGGATCACCTTGTCCACGTCGGTCTTGCCGAAAGTCATGTAGTCGTTGGAGCCCAGGGCCAGCACCGCCATATCGCCCGACTGGAAGTGGTGCTTATTGATCTGGCGCTCCATATGGGAGATGAACATGAAGGCCGGGTTCCACTTGGAGTACTTGCCGGCCACCGCGCCGCCCTCGGCGTAATTGACCACCTGCTTGCCCAGAAAAGCCTTGGACGCCAGGAAGTCCGGCCAGGCGAAGCCATTGGTGAAACGCCCTTCGTAGTACTGACGAGAGGACGGCATCACCCCCAGGCTCTTGCTGAGCATGCGTCCTTCGGAATCCGACAGGCTGTCGCCTATCACCACCAGGCGCTGGATATGGTTCAGGCTCTTACCCTCCCCGGCTGACGCGGCCGGCGTCTTGGCCTGCACCGCCTGGTTTTTCAGCGCCAGCGCGAACAGCGCCTTCTTGTCGAAGCTAAGCGAATCCACGGAGCCCGCCCGCGACAAGGTGGCGGGATCATGCCGCAACTGCCGCAACCTCATGATCAACCTGGATGCCTCCGCCAGACGGGCCTCCTCGCGCTGGACGCAGTGCCTGGGCACTAGCAGTTTTCCGGGTACCAGTTTGCAAGTCATCGGCATGGCGTGAGCTCCTGTGCGTGATCCGTGGCGCGATCGATTGGTTTTCAATGAGCCGCAGCATGCCTAAACGCAAGAACGCAAGCTTGCTTAAAATGATCACGCCGCCGGTCGCGCGCGCAAAAAAGCCCTGACGTCGCAGGGCTATTTCTGGGCTCGAACCGTTCCCGGCCCGCTCAGCGACTCTTATCCCGTTGGAACGCCAGATGTTCGCTGGCGTAACGCCGCTGCTCCCTCAAGAACCCCTGAATGCCCTGCCGCATCGCCACCGCCATGTCCGGCCGTTTTTCCGGTTTGCAGATATAGGTCCACAGAAAATCCTCCTGCGTGTCCGGCTGGATGTCCTCCATCTTGGCATGCTCAAACTCGGTTTCGCGCGGTTCGCCCTTCACATCGAAAACCACGGTCATCGGCATCACGATCAGGCGCTGCCGACAATGAATCTCGTACAAAGACTGGCTGTAGGCATAGCCCGCCATCGGTTTGTCCGCCTCGAATCTGGGCGCGCACAGTGTCCAGAACTTGGTGGTGCCGTGAGGCGATTGCGCGATGCTGTCGGTATCGATCAACAGCCCGCCCTCGCTGGGGTTGAAATAAGTGAAATCCCAGCTGGAGGCGCTGGCCATGGCGGAACACAAGACAAAAACGCAGACGATGACTTTCAACATTCTGATTCCCAATATTTTTCCAATCAATACGCGCAATGCAGCGACGGCGGGCATGATAACAGCCCTGGTTTTTTCGTGTGAATGGCCGGGCGCGCGCCCTCGCGCTCTGAATCAAGCGCGCGGAGTCGAAACAAGACAAGGCGAATCGGTGCCGCGCTGGGCCAAGGCTGGTAAATGGGTCGCGGACCAAGGGCGTTTTCTTACACTTGAGCCAGCCGTCCATCGGCCCGTGCCGGAATCGTTTTCTGAAAGCCTTTCCCGCAGCTCAGCCTTCACACTGCGCCCACCAAAATAACCATGCGGCAAACCTGGGTTCGCTCCCCAGGGCGGCCGGCGCCATCCCTTTCCGATTGCGCGCCGAGTCGCCGCCGCGCTAAACCAGCACCTCGCCGGAAGAAAAACGTCATGAGCACCATTCAAACCGCTATCCAGTTGCGGGCGCCGCAGTACGACCTCTCCAGCCTCCAGAATATCAACGAACCCACCCGCATCGGCATGCGCAAGGACGGCATGCTGGTGCTATACACCGGCCGCAGCTATCTGCTGCACCCGGACCAGACCCGCCGCGCCAGGGACTTTCTCCGCGACCGGGGAGCACTCCCCGCCTCGCGCCCGCTCACCTTGTCCACGCTGTTGCGCCTGCGCCAGCCAGCCCCCTCACCATTCGTCTCACCGCCGCCGGCCGGCGACAGGGCCTCCTGTTTGCTGCTGCGCAGCCTGCTGCGGCAGCAAAACCTCGTGATTCGGGAAGAGCTGAGCATGCTGCAAAACGCAGGCCTGGTGACTCGAGCCAAACAAGGCATCGCTCAGCCGCCCGAGGTCAAGACAGATGCCCCCTTCCCTCAAACGATGCCACCAGCGCTGTTGCGCCGCTTCAATATGGTGGGAGTGGTTTTCGAGCGCCCGCCAGCCAACTACGCCGAATTGCTGTCCGGCATTCAAGCCTCCGGCCGGCCCGAACAGATCACCGTCGCAGAAAGAAAGCTGCGCAAGACCGATCTGGCCGCCCCGCCCAAGCCCGGCAAGGTCAAAAGCCTGCTTGCCGCGCTGGCGCGCCAATCGAACGACGCCTGGGCCCAGTGCGCGCGGGCTCACGGCGGCGCGCAAGCACGCGCCTTCCGGCAGGCGGAGTTCATCCAGGGGTCAACGATAGGCGAGCAAGGCGTGTGCTTCCCGCTGGCCGTGAAGTGGCTGGCCAGCCAGCGCAGTTGGCCCGGCGATGCCGAAGCCTTTTTCCGCGACATCGAAACCGCCGGCGGACGGGAGGAGGTGATGGAACTGGCGGTCAACAGCTATGTGTGGCAAAACGCCGACGCCGTCGCGGATTACTTCGCCGTCTATGGTTTGATTCCTCGCAGCCACAGCGAAAGCCCGGGTTTCAAGTTCGCGCTGGAGCGCGACGGCCTGTACAACATCGGCATCCAGCCAGCCCAAGGCGTCGGCCACGCCGTGGCGGCCAGGGTTGACCATGCCGCGCGGACATTCCGGTTTTTCGATCCCAATAGCGGGGAATACGCGCTGCCGTCCGCCGAGGCGCTGGCCGGCTTTGCGCAAGACTATCTGGCGCTGGCCTATCCCTCGCTGGACAAGGACAGCAGTGTGATGCGGCTGGCCTAGCGGCCGCTCCTAACCTAAGAACCTGAATTTCCCGCGCTCAGAGCCGCATAAAGTGACTCGGCTTAGGCGGCTTGTTGCGCGCGGCGCCACACTATTCGCCGGAAACACCGACAGGAAGCCCATCTACTTACACACGTCCACACCGACAGTCCCATTTGCCAGTATCCGCCTCTTTCGCCAATAAAATCCCTATGGCATTTTGTCCGTTTTCCCGACTATCGCCGCTTCTTTCCCTGTCTACTGGAGACCGCTTTGAAACGCACACTCTCGATACTGGCACTGGCCGGCGCCGGCTGGCTGGCCTGCGCCGGCGCCTCCTGGGCGCAGGCCTCGCCCGCCGGCAGCGCCCCCCGGTTGGCGGCGCGGCTTGCGGTCTGCGCCGCGCCGTGGAAGGCCGCCACGCCTTACCCGGCCGGCAGCATGGCCAGTCATCACGGCGTCAACTTCACCGCGGTTTATTGGACCCAGGGCAATACGCCGGACGCCAGCAGCGGCGCGGCGGAAATCGGCCAGCCCTGGACCGTAGGAGCGCGTTGCGCGCCGGCAGGCAGGAGCAAGGCGGCCAATCCGGACGCCAACTTCTCCCCCAGCACGCTGAAGTTCCTGAAAGCCAACACCGGCTTGGACGGAGAGCAGTGGAACAACATCATGAAACTGGTGAACAAGCCGGAGCAGGACTCTCTGGACTGGCCCAAGTTTTACGGCTATTGCGAGGACATCGACGACGAGCGCGGCTTCACCATCGGCATTTTCGGCGCTACCACCGGCGGCCCCCGCGACCAGGGGCCGGACGGCCCGACGCTGTTCAAGGAGTTCGACGCCGCCAGCGGCGCCGGCAACCCCTCCATCGCCGGCGGGCTGGCGCGCGCCGGGGTGCGCGGCGGCATGCAAGGGCCGGTGCTCAAGATCAGCGACAGCGAGAAGGTGTTCTGCGGCAAGATAGCCGCGCTGCAAAACAACGCGGCCTGGCGCGAAGCGATGTGGCAAACCTTTTACAAGGTCTACATCCAGTACAGCGTGCAACAGGCGCGCCAGCGCGGCTTCGGCAGCGCGCTGACGATAGGATCCTTCGTGGACACCGCGCTGAACCAGGGCGCCAGCGGCGGCTCCGACACGCTGCAGGGGCTGCTGTCCCGCTCCGGCGGCGGCGACGAGAAAACCTTCATGACCCGTTTCCACGCCGAGCGCAGCAAGGTGGTGGACACCAATGAATACAATCAGCCGCCCAACGGCAAGAACCGGGTCAAACAGTGGAGCGGCCTGCTGAGCCAGGGAGAAACCGACCTGAAAGACGCAGACGTCGCGGTATTGAAAGCCACCAACTGGAAAATGAAGTAGCCGGCTGCCGCGCGCCTCAGGCCTCGTCCGCTGGCGCTGAAGTCTCCGGCGCGCGGCGCAGCCAGCCCAGCACCCGCGTATGGTCCACCCGCGGCGCGCCCTGCTCCATGAGCAAGGGCAGCCGCTCGCGCGCATCGCCGAACGGGCCGGGATTCTGCTGCACAATCTCGATGAAATCCGGCCCGATCCGGCTGACGATGGCGACATGCCCATAACGATTGAAAACCCAGGGCGCGAACACGATAAGATCCTCTTCCCTCGGCGCGTCGCCGCCGCCGTTGCGGTACTGCAGCAGGCCGCGTTCGGGATTAAGCGCGCCGTTGTCCAGCCGGGACAGGAAGAAATCCTGGGCATGGCCTTTGTCCACCGGCATTTTGTGGCCAAAGCGCTGATAGTAATAGCGTTTGACGAACTCCACGCACTGATAGCGCAAGCCCAGGTTGTAGCCGTCCGGCGTCAGGTTGCGCCCTTCCACGTTCTGCACGCCGCCGTTGTAATACACAGCGACGCCGTTGAACGCATCCACCGGCTCGCCCACTACGCGGCCCCAGTTGCTATTCAGATGAGTGACCGCCCAGTAAACGCCGCCCAGCAACGCCAACAGCGTCAGCGCCGCCTTGCCCTTGCTCAGTTTCACCGCGGCTCCGCCTCTGGCGCGGCTTGCTCGTCCAGCCAATCGTCAAGATGGCAGGACTCGCCGGAGCGGATCGCATCGATTCCCTCCACCCGCAAAGCCGGCTTGCCGTCCCGCTCCTCAAACTCGCCCAAGATCCGGGCCGAGGTTCTGGCCTTTTCATCCAATGCCTGCGGCGACACCCCCGGCCATTCCACCAACGGCCGGCCTTCCGGGCTCAGCAGCAGATAGGTCGGCTTGCCGATGCTGCAGCGAGTCAAGCGCATGGCTCCCTCGTTCATGCTCAACATGCCGATATAGATATCCGCCGCCATCGCGGCAAACGGCGTCAACGCGCCCAAAACCGTCAGCATCAACTTTCGCGAAAACATGCTTGCCTCCTTGCGGCCGCCATCGGGATCGACGGCCAAAAAATCGATCGGCATGTTAACAGTTGCCTCGCGAATGGACCAGCCTCACCTGGAGCGCGGCTAGCCGTCGCCGGCCGCTCTTGCTATATTGGCGGCCTTCCGACCTAAGCCCAAACGCCGCCCATGACCCTCCCTGCCCGTTTCCTCTTCGCCAGCTTGGCGCTGGCCCTGACGGCCGGCTGCAAGCCGCAAGCGATGCAGGCCAGCTACCACTGCGCAGACGCCACCCGCTTTCACTTCAGCCGCCAGAGCCAAACGGTGGAGTTGATCCGCGGCGGACAGCGCTTCCAGGGCTATATGGATGAGCGCGGACTACTGACCTGGCCACGGGGCAAGACCGGCTTGCCGCTGCCGGACAGCTTCTTCATCACCCGCAAACAGCCTGACCAAATGAAACTTTACGGCGGCTTCGCCGGCACCGGCCTGGCCTGCGAACTGGATAAAGGCCGCTGAGCTCCGGCAAGCTATCAGAAGTTCCCAGCGCCGGCCTCGCCGAAAGATCAGCGGCTAAAACCCCCATCGCCAACTTTAATGAAATAAGCATATTCCTCGCGCCGTCGGCGCGACGTCGAATCTGCTTTCTCTCACTTTCATTTTGGAGATTCATCATGGCTTGGACCGGTACTGTCGCTGCGAACAATCCCAACGGGGAACCCACCACCATCACTTACAATCCCGGCGATGTGATCACCATTGTCGCGTCGGGTTGGGCAGGCTACGGCCCGCAGCCCAACTGGGGCCCTCAGGGCGACAAGAGCCACCCCAATCAGGGCCTGATCTGCGGCGACGCCTACTGCGGCGCGCTGGTGATGAAGATCGGCGCCAGCGGCTTCATCCCGGTGAACACCGGCCTGTTCCGCTGGAAAGCGCCGGCCAACGCCCAAGGCCAGATCACGCTGTACTACAACGATGTGCCCAACACCTACGGCAACAACTCCGGTTCCTTCCAGGTAAGCATCGGCAAAGACGCGGTCTGATCCCGCTCTTCCGCTCGCAAGCAGCCCCGCAAGGGGCTGCTCCGCGTCCCTTCCCCGTCTTCACTGTCCGAGCCGCTACGCTCTCAATACTGCGCCGCCAGCCAGACCAGAGCCGCCTCCCTATCATCGAACACGCGAAACTGCAGGCCTCGGCGCGCTTCGTTCAGGTATTCGCGAAATCTCTCGCCATAGGCGGCGCTGTCCGCGAACACGCCGGCCACGGCTAGGCGGTAGTTGATCAGCTTCTGGATGAACTCCCCGGCAAAACGGCTGCTCAAGTCAAAAAAGGCCGGCGGCAAAGCTTCCTCCGCCAGCAACACGCACGGCGCGTCGTGCTCCGCGCACAGCGCCACCAGTTCCAAGGCCTGATCCAGGCTTTCCACGCCGGCGCAGCATTCAATCAACCTTGCCTGTTTGACAGTCATCACTTGAGTTTGCATTTTCGCTGCCTCGCTTGCGGGAAAAGATAAATCATGCCAAATCAATGACTCGTGCGACAAGAACCGTTAGCTCATTCATGCGGATTTTCAATATCGTGGTAGTACCTATAGCGGCAGTCTGATCCTTAAACCATATTGATTTCTGCCCGACCGAAAAAAGGAACGGGCCGGCGGCCTCCCCGCCCGGCCCGTCGTGGCGCGCACTCAATGCAAGCAAGGGGTCCTGCTCATGAATCATCTCAGCCATATCATCATGCCGGTATTGCGGGATTTGCCCGCCTCCCACCTCAAACGCGAACTGCTGCAAGCCTTTGAACGACACGGCCGCCACTTTGAAACAATCGAAGCCGGCTTTGCGCGCCTGACCGCGCGGCGACAGAGCACCGAAACCTTGAGCCGTTTTTTTCAAAGCTGGAGCCAGACCAACAATAGCGCGATGACGGTGGCCGGCATCAGCAACCGGATGACCCTGCTGATTCACACCGACCGACCGGTGGCGGACCGCGAAGCTTTATTTGCCGCCATGGTCTGCTTGAACCGCATCGTGGACGAGGATTTGGCGGTCACGCACAAGATTCTGCACGCCCAGATGTACTACAACATGGCCACGGGCATTGTCGGAGATGACCAGTGGCTGTCCCATGCCTACCTCCACCCCAGCGCCAAGACCTTCAAGAGCTGGAAGGACCATCAGTCGCTGCGCGAGCCGGACCTGGCCATTGCGCTGCTGACCACGCTGACGCATGAGATCTACACTCACGGCGAAGTGGAGTTCATCCTGCCTTTGTTCCGCCGCTGGCTGACGCAAACCCTGGGCTTCGCCGAGCGCGACGCCACCCGCACCTTGGGCTGGATCAGCGTGCACTGCGGCCCCACCGAGAAAAACCACTTCTTTCACGCCATGAACGCTATCCGCCACTATTCGCGGGCCATGGCGCTGGACTTGGAACGCTACAGCCTGGACGGCATCGTCGGCGCTTACCTGGAACAAAAGGCGGCAGTACTGGAAACGGTGGCGCAGGACGTCCCGGCGGAAGTGTTGTGAGCGGAAGCGAACCGCCGCTCTTGCGGCTGGCGGACCAGGCCGACGCCGCGCCGCCCTCCTGGCCGCCGGACACGCCGCCGCTGTTCGCCCCGGAGCAGCTGGCGCGCGCCCGCGTGGAGGTGTCCGCCGGCTATCTGAGCCGCCTGCGCCGTCTGAGCGCGCTGCTGGACGCCGCGTTCCGGGCCATCGTCGGCCGCTATTTCCTGGACCCGCGCATCCGGGCGCTTTATCAGTTGCCCAAAGCAATGGAGACGCTGCTGCTGCACGCTCACGGCCGGCCTTACCGCGTGGGTTTTTACCGCCCGGACTTCATTTACGACCGCCGCGGCCTGCCGCGCATCTGCGAGGTGGGCGCGCGTTATCCAATGAACGGTTGGATGATCAGCCACTGGCTGGGCCAGGCGGCCGGAGACGACGCCTTCTTGCAAACGCTGCGTCAATGGCACCCGCCCGGCTGCGTGGTAGCCCTTGTACACGCCCGCGAGCCCGGCACCGAGATTTTTCTGCTGGCGGAAACGCTGCGGCGCGACGGCGTTCACTTTCTGTCCGCCCGGCCGGAAGCGCTCAGCGTCCGCAACGGCAAGCTGTGGCTGGACGGCCGCGCAGTGGACCGCTGCATTCTGGAAATGGACCGTAGCGAACTGCCGCTGTTGCCGGACGCGGTGCTGGACCAGTTGCTGGACGGCGGCGCTTATTTCAACGACATCCGCACGCTGATCCTGGTGCACGACAAGCGCTCTCTGGCGGTCCTGAACCGCGAGGACATCATGCGGGACTGCCTGGACGCCGACGATTACGCCGCCCTTCGCCCCTTTCTGATTCCCTCCTTCGCGCCGGCTTCGCGGGAAGAGGCCGAAGCCCTGTTGGCGCTCCCCGGCGACTTCATCGCCAAGCCCAGCAGCGGCGGCCGCGGTCTGGGCTCGATGGTGCGCTCCGCCTGCGGCGAAGCCGCCTGGCGCGAACTGGTGCTGGGGCAATGGCCACAGTACATGTTTCAAAACTACATTGAACAAAGCGAGTTCGAAGACCCGGAAAGCCGGCAGCTCATCCGGCTGGTGGGCATGCAGCTGTGCCGCGATGCGGAAAGCTACGGCCCCGGAGTGTTTCGCGGCTCGGACGAGTTGATCATCAATCTGCACCAACGTCGCGGCAAGCTGTACTCCGCCGCCGCGGCGGCCTGAACCGGTTTCGCGCACAGGGGGCTTCATGCGGCATTCCGTCATTATTCCGCTGTACAACAAACGCGCCTATATCGGCGAAACCATCGCCTCGCTGGCGGCGCAGGAGAAAGCACCGGACGAGATCATCATCGTCGACGACGCCAGCACCGACAACGGCATGGAGGCGGCGGAGCAGGCCTTGCGCCACCACGCTCAGGATTTATCTCATACCCGCAGCGTGCTGCTGCGGCTGCCGCGCAACAGCGGCCCCGGCGCGGCGCGCAACGCCGGGCTGGCGCGGGCCGGCGGCGAACTAGTGAGCTTTCTGGACGCCGACGACTGCTACCGTCCGGATTGCCTGCGCTTGCTGGAGCAAAAAATGAACGAGCACCGGCTGGACCTGGCGGTGCTGGGCTATGACAGCTCGCCGCAGGAAGAGCGCTTCCCGCAAGCGGACGCGCTGCGCGCCGAGTGGGAGCCCCTGGAGGACGAAGTCTTCCTGCTTCCGCGCCCGCTGCGCACCGCCGGCCACCCTGATTTCTTCATGGGCCGGGCCAGCAATGTGGCCGCGCGGCGGCAGTGGCTGCTGACGCAGCGCTACGTGGCCGGCGCGCGCTTGAACGAGGGCATCGATTTCTGGTATCGGGTGCTGAAGGAGATCGTCGCGCACGGCGGACGCGCCGGGGTGCTGTCCGCTCCGCTGATTCGCTTCCGCATTCTGGCGGACAGCCTGTCCCACCGGCCGTGCCGGGATTGGCGGCTGCTGGCCACCCCACCCACCGTGCTGCGTTATGCCGGCAGCCAGGACGCGGACGAGCTGCGCCTGGCTCGCATGCTGGCGCAGCGCTGGCTGGATTATGCGCAGGAATCGCTGCCGGACGCGGCGCAGCGGCGCGCCTTCCTGGCCCGCCATCGCCCGCTGCTGATCCAGCTGGGGCTAGCGCAAACGGATGCGGCGAGGTTGCCGGCATGAACGCGCCGCTAACCCAGCCTTCCGCGTCGGCTCGTCAGCAAGCCTTGTTGCGAGAGTGTTTCGAGCTGGCCCGCGCCCACCCCTTCTACCAAGCGCTTTACCGCGGCGTAGACTGCGTCGACGCCGCGCAGCCGCTGGAAAAAGCGGCTCTGCAAGCCGCGTTGGCGTCGTTTGCGCCGGAACGGGAGGCTTCCGGGCTCTATCTGGTGCGCTCCGGCGGCAGCACCCAGGCGGCGCTGACCTTCCCGGTGGATATCGCGGAAAACCTGGCCCAGCGGCAGGCGCTGGCGGACCGGTTGCGCGCCGACGGGGTGTTCGGCCCCGCCAGCATCGCCCTGAACCTGTTTGGCTACGCCAACCTCTACCGCACCGCCGCCATTGTCGACGATGTGCTGGAGCGCTGCCAGGCCACCACCCTGCCGATGAGCGCCCACGCCGCCGACGCCGACATCCTGGCCGCGGCGCGGCAGTTCCGCCCCAGCCATGTATTGGGCACCCCGTCGCGGCTGGCGCTGTTCGCCGCCCATCTGGAGGCCGCGGGCCAGCGCTTGGAGATTCCGCAACTGCTGTACGCCGGCGAAACCCTGCACGCCTCCACTATGGCGCGGCTGCGCGCCGCCTTGGGTGCGGGCCAGGTCTGGTCTCTGTACGGCGGCGCGGAAACCGGCATCTGGGCCTGGAGCGACGCCAGCCGTCGCCCCGGCCTGTTTCGGGTGCTGCCGCGGGTGGCGGCGGAGATCCTGCAGCCGGACGCCGCCGGTTACGGCCGCATTGCGGTCAGCAACGCCTGGCGACGGCGCTTTCCGGTGTTTCGCTACTGCGTGGGCGACATCGGCCGCTGGGTGGAGCGCGACGGAGAACGCTGGCTGGAATTGCGCGGTCGCGACGGCCGCTCCTTCCGCCTCAATGAAACCACTTACGAACTGGACGATTTCGCGAGGCTGGCCGGCGCGGAGGAAGGCTTCCAGATCCAACTGGACCGCGACCCAGCCGGCCGCGAGCGGCTGACCCTGCTGCTGGCCGCACCGCTGGACGCCGCAGCGGAGGCCACCTTGCGCTCGCGCCTGACGGCCTTGCTGGGCCTGGCGACGGACTCCTGCTCCTTCGCGCTCAGACCGGCGGCGCGGGAGCAATGGCGGCTGGACCCCATCACCAGCAAAACGCCGCCCATCGTGGACCTGCGAGCCTGAGAACGTGTTTACGATCTCGCGAGCTAAGAACCTGTTCAACATCCACGGGCTTCGAACAAGTTGGCCCCCCGGCGGACCGCCATCCCGGCCGTCCGCCGCCCTTGCCCGCTCCGCTCACAAGGTCTGGAAATAGAAGCGGTAATCGCCCTGGCCGAACAACATCGACATGCTGGTCAGATTGCTGTTGGCCGGCGTGCCCACCAGGGTCAGGATGGGAATGGAATCGTGACCGTATTGATACGCCTGGGTCTGCGGGTTGTAGCCGAACTGGTAGAAGGTGTCCACGCTGCCCACCTTGAAGGCGTACAAGCGATAGGTGCTGCCGTCGAACAACATCGACCAACGGTGGAAATCCGTATCCCCGGGCGCACCGGTGACGTTCAAGGTGGGAATGGAGTTGTAACCGTACTCATAGTGGTTGGTGGAACGGTTGAAGCCAAACTGGTACAGCACCGTGGGCGCGCCCAAACGCCGCAAATACAGCCGATACGTGCTGGTGCTGCCGTCGTAGAGCATGGATACGCTGCTGGCGTCCGCGTCCGGCGGTGCGCCGGTGATCTTCAACTCCGGGATGGAGTGGAAGCCGAACTCGTACTTGGACGTGGCCGGATTGAACGCGGCCTGATACAGGGTATCCGCGCTGCTGCCCTTGAAGAAATACATCCGGTAGTACTCGCCGTCGTTGAGCATGGTCCAACGCGCCCAATTGGTGTCGTTGGGCATATTGGCGATCGCCATATTGGGAATGGACCCGCCATAGGCGAATTTGTAGGTGCTGGTATTGGGCACATAAGCAAACTGATTGACTGATGGCATGACGCTTTCCTCCGAAAGGTAAGTCAGCTGCCCCAACGCCGACGCGAAGCCGGCGTCTTCCATACGGCAACAGCAGCTGGCAAAACCTGCGCAAACGACAACGCTCCGCGCCGCAGCGGGGCTGCAGGCTTGGACGTTCAAGCGGGTTTTGCCAGCGGTTCTACCCCTTGTTCAACATGATGGTCGCGTGACGGCGCATGAATCTCTCCTCCCCCGCGCAGCGGCGCGGGCGAAGCGGATGAACAAACAGCCACTAAGTCGTCAATCAGGGGCGGGCGCCTTGGCGCGGACGAGGCGGGGCCGATAATGGCGGCGATAGGGACTTCAACTAGCCATTGATAGCACCTCAAAAACCGAACACGCCTGTACTTTGGGACTAGGCCGGCTTAATCAGTTACAGCCGTTACAGATTGCGCGCTATGCCGGCGGCCTCCGCCGCCCATAGAATGCATGCCATCGACAGCGCCGACGATGCGCAGCCTCACCCAAGGGAAGCATTATCAATGAGAACAAAGGGATTCCTCAGCCTGGCCCTGGCCGCCCTGCCGGCCGCGAGCCAGGCCGCTATGCCCATCGCCCAACTTAATCAGCACGCCGAGCGCATCTTCAAAGACAGCCAGGCGGTGGGCATGGTGATGGTGGTGATAGACAAACAAGGCAGCCTGCAACGTTTTTACGGAGAAACCCGCCCCGGCAGCCGTCAGACGCCGGATGCCAACTCCCTGCTGCGCATCGCCAGCCTCAGCAAACTGATGACCAGCGAAGTGCTGGCGGCCATGGTGCTGGATCAGCGGCTCAAGCTGGACGATCCACTGCAAAAGTTCGCCCCGGCCGGCGCCCGGCCGGCCAAGGCCTTGGGCGGCCAGCCCATCACCTTGCTGCACCTGGCCACCCACACCAGCGGCTTTCCTCGCGAGCTGCCGGGCGTCAAACCGCGCGACACGCCGGTGTTCGCCTGGCCCAATCAACAACAGCGCTGGCGCTGGCTGGCCAAGACCAAGAGCCGATTTGCGCCGGGGCAGAGCGCCCAATACTCCAACCTGGCTTACGATTATCTAGCCGACGCGCTGGCAGTCGCCGCCGGCAAACCCTATCCGACCTTGCTGCGCGACACCGTCACCGGGCCGCTGGCCATGCGCGACACCACCTTCAGCCCCAGCCCCGCGCAGTGCGCGCGTCTGCTGCGCGGCGTGGAAACCAGCCCCTGCGTCAATACCAGCGCGGCCATAGGCAGCGGCGGCGTCTACTCCACCGCCGCCGACATGCAACGCTGGCTGCAAGACCTGATGCGGCCCCAGAACGAGCAACGCAAACGCCTGTATCAGCAAACCTTCCAGATGCGCTATCAGCGCGCCGATCTGCGCAGCCTTACCGGCATGGACGTGCCCGGCAAAGCCGACGCGTTGGGCCTGGGCTGGGTGGCCTTGCGCGAACAGCCTAAGGCCCAACCCTTCCTGCAAAAAACCGCCGGCGGCGGCGGTTTTTTCAGCTATGTCGCCATCGATCCACAACGGCAGACGGCGGTATGGGTGGCGCTGACCCGCGGCAAACAGACGCGCTACCAGGCCATGAGCGACGGCGTCAATCAATTGCTGCTGGCGCTGAACCGCTCCTAATAAGCGGTTTACGATCCGCCGCGCGTCGGCGAACGCCTTATCTCGCCCTTGCTCGCTAGCGCGTAAACAAACTCCACGCCCCAGTCCAGGCGAGCAGGAACGGTAGAGGCGGCGACAGCAGCCCGACCTCCGCCGCGCCCGGCGCGCCGCCCTTTCTCTTCCACATCCTCATCGACAAGGAGGCATCGCCATGCCCTTAATGAATCGCCGCGTCCTGCCGCTGCTCTGCGCCGCGCTATCCGCCCACGCTCTGGCCGCCGCGCCTTCGCCCCGGGCCGCCGTGGACGCGGAGATCCCCGCGCTGATGCATAAAAACGGCATACCCGGCATGGCGGTGGGCCTCGCCGTCGACGGCGGCGTCCAGGTCTACAACTACGGCGTCGCATCCAAAGTCGGCCATAGGCCGGTGACGCGCGCCACACTGTTCGAGATCGGCTCGCTCAGCAAAACCTTCACCGCCGCGCTGGCCAGCTACGCCCAGACCGAAGGCAGGCTCTCGCTGGCCGACCCCGTGACCCAGCACCTGCCGGCGCTGGCCGGCGGCGGCCTGGAGCGCGTCACGCTACTGAACTTGGGCACACAGACCTCCGGCCTGCCCTTGTTCGTGCCGGACGACGTCGACAACGCCGGCCAGTTGCGGCGATTCCTGCGGCGCTGGCGTCCCAAACAGCCGGTGGGCAGCCAGCGGGTCTATTCCAATATCGGCATCGGGGTCCTGGGCCAGATCGCCGCCGCCAGCATGCGCATGCCCTACGCGGCGGCGGTGGAAGGCAGGCTTTTCGCCAAGCTGGGCATGGACAGCAGCTTCGTCAACGTTCCCTCCCAGAGAATGCGCGACTACGCTCAGGGCTACGACAAGAACGACCGGCCCGCGCGGCTGACTCCGGCCGTGTTGGCGGACGAAGCCTACGGCGTCAAGTCCAGCGCGGCAGACCTGGCCCGCTTCCTCAACGCCAATATGGGCCTGTTGCCCATGGCGCCCAAGTTGCAGGCCGCGCTCGAGGACACTCATATCGGCTACTACCGCGCCGGGGAATTGACCCAAAGCCTGATCTGGGAACAATACCCGTATCCGGTGGCCCTGCCCCGGTTGCTGAGCGGCAATTCCCCCGCCTACATCTATCAAGGCATGCCGGCGCAGCGCCTGGATCCGCCGCTGCCGCCGCAAGCGCGGGCCTTCATCAACAAGACCGGGTCCACCAACGGCTTTTCGGCTTACGTCGCCTATATCCCGGAAAAGAGGCTGGGCATCGTGCTATTGGCAAACAAGTCCTATCCGCTGGCCGAACGAGTGAGCGCAGCCTACCGCATTCTGGCTCGTCTGGACGACGGGCTGACGCCGGGCCCCAACCATGAGCGTGCGCTAGCCGGCGGTCTTGAGCACGACGATGGACGCGACTAGCAGCGACAGATAGGCAAGCTTCTTGTAGCTCTTTTTGTCGCCCCAAAACAAGATGCCGGTCACCACCGTGCCCACCACGCCAATCCCGGTATACGCGGCATAGGCAATCGACATATCTATGGTTTTCATCGCCAGATAGAGAAGAAACAGGGAGCTGCTCAAGCCCAGCGCATACAGCGCGCAGCCCCTGGCATAGCGCTTCAACGCAATGTCCCGGATACCCACCACCACCAGGATTTCAAGCACGCCCGCCGCCAACAGATAAAACCCATCCATATCAATCTTTCACCTGCTTGAGCTGCACCACTGAGAACAAGATCGCCGCGATCGCCAGCATCGCGGCCAGGCTAAGCGGCTTGCCGAACAGGGCGACATCCAGCAAATAAGTGCCCACGGTGCCAAAGATCACGAAAAACACATAAGCGGTCGACGCGCCCATTCTTTTGGTGGCCAGCACCAGGAGGGCAAAGCTGCCGACGATGCAGACGATGGTCGCCAACCACTCCAATACGCTGTCCGAACGCTTCAAGCCCGCGGCCCACAACACCTCAAGTCCGCTGGCAAGCAACAACAACACCCAACTAAGCATCTTTAAACCGCCCTTCACCATTTCAACCGTGAAACTCCGCAAACCGTCTCGGCGCGTGTCTAAAATCTCGCAAACAGGGCGAGACTGCGAGCAAGCGCTCAGCTCCCCGCCCATTGCTCAATGTCATGGAACGCGTCTTGCCACTCCTGCTCGCTCATATCCGCCAGGCCGAAATAACGCAGCATGAAAGCCCCTTCCACAGCCAGATAGGCCATACGCGCGCGGCGGCCCTCCTCGGTGGAGACGTCCAGCTTGCCCAGGCGTTCGGCATGCCAGGCCCGCACCCAATCCTTCTGGTCCTTGGACTCCAGCATGGCGCTCAGATGGCAGGCGGCGCGGGCGATCAAGGCCTCTTCCGTCGCGGTGATGCGGACATGGGTTTTAACTTGCTCGACGCTGGACAGCTGTTCGGCAGCGACGCCCGCCGTTTTCTCGAAGCACGCGTCATAGTGCTTGCCCCAACGCTCCAACATGGCATTGACCAGATTGTGCTTTGCGCCAAAACAGGATTGGACGCCGCCCTTGCTAATACCCACGGCCTTGGCCACAGCATCGATGGTGAGGGCGGCCGCCCCGCTGCGTTCGATGATGTCTTCCGCGGCGTCCAGCACTTGATCGCGATCGATCGATCTGGGTTTGCCCACTCGTTCTCTCCTCAATTGAATACATACGTATGTATTTTATTAATTCGAACAAACGGCGTCAATCGCGCGGCGGGCAAGGCCGCGCGTTCACGCAGGCGCTCAAGCCGGCGCCAGCTCTTGGGTGAACAGCGTTTGGCCTGCCACGTCCTTCAGCCTTACCGTCATCGCGCGGCTGCGGGCGTCTATGTCCACCTGCCCAAAAAACTGCATGCCTGCCAAGGGCGACAAGTTCTGCGTCTCCGGCGCCTTCTGGTACACCACCTTGGGGCCGAAGGTCATGTCCAGCGAATTGGGACCGAAGGTGCCAGCGTTCAACGGGCCGGAAACAAACTCCCAGAACGGATCGAAATCCGCGAAGGCGGCGCGCGCCGGGTGATAGTGGTGGGCGGCGGTGTAATGCACGTCGGCGGTGAACCACACCACGTTGCGGATATCGCGGCGCTTGATCTCGCGCAGCAACCAGGCCAGTTCCAGTTCGCGCCCCAGCGGCCGGCCGTGGTCGCCGTTGGCCATCGCCTCCCAGCGCGCGCTGCCGTCCGCGTTCTTGCCGTCGGCCACCTGCAGGCCCAGCGGCATGTCCGCCATCACCGCCTTCCAAACGCCCTTGGAAGCCTGCAAGCCTTCCAACAGCCATTGCAGCTGCGCCCGGCCCATGAAGTTCGCGCCCGGCTCTCCCTCCCGCTGCAGATTGGCGCCGTTGGCGTCGCGATAGCTGCGCATGTCCAGCACGAAGACATCCAGCAGCGGCCCTTGCGGCAGATGGCGATACACCCGCTCGTCCTCGCCGTTGCCGTGAAACCGCAACGGCGCGTACTCCAGAAAGGCGCGAGTGGCCCGCGCCTGCAGCACGCCAATATTCTTCTCGCGGTAGCGCGGATCGGCGGACAAATCCTTGCCGTCGGACCAGTTGTTGACCACCTCGTGGTCGTCCCATTGCCAGATTTGCGGCACCTCGGCGGCAAAACGCCGCACATTGGCGTCCATCAGGTTATAGCGATAGCGTCCGCGGTATTCATCCAGGGTCTCCGCCACCTTACTCACCTCCGGCGTCAACAGATTGCGCCAGATTTTGCCCCCCTCCACCACGGTTTCCGCCGCCATCGGGCCGTCGGCGTAGATGGTGTCGCCGCAATGCACGAAAAAATCCGGCTGCTGCCTGCGCATGGTTTCATAGATGCGCATGCCGCCCCAGTCCGGATTGATGCCGTAGCCCTGTCCGGCGGTGTCGCCGGACCAGACGAAACGCAGATCGCGCGCTGTTTCCGCCACGGTGCGGAAGCGGCCCGTCACCGGTTCGGACCAGGCCCGTGGATGGACCGCGTCTTCAAAGCGCGCCCTCACATACAACTGCTCGCCGGCCGGCAAACCGCTCAGATCCACCCGCGCGGTGAAATCGCCGGCCTCGGTCGCCCATGGACCGCGCACCTCGCGCGGGCTGGTGAAGCGCTCGCTGCGGTCCCATTCCACCACCAGCCGCGCGGTCCGGTCCGAACGCGCCCAGACGATGGCGCGGTCCGCGCCCGCGTCGCCGATCTGGATGCCGGAGCTCATCAGCGGGCGCAGCCGGTCCGAGGTGACCACGGCCGGCGCGGCCAGCGCCGGCCCAGCCAACAACAAGCCTCCGCCGGCAAGCGAGGTTTTCAAAAAACGGCGGCGATCCATAAACATTCTCCGGCTTTATCAATAACGATCGAAAGGCTGATTTTGCCGCGACAAGATGACGCCAAAATGTCCCGCTAACGGATATTACGTATTTCATTCACGCGCTTGATCGCATATACCTCAAACACCCCGCCCCGAGGCCCTCCCAGCCGGCCTATAGTCAAGGGCTCCGCCAGCTGGTTCAAAGGAAAGCACATGCTCTGGGACCCCGGGCCGCCCCCGCCTTTCTCCACCTTGTTCGAGAGCGCTCCGCTGGCCAGCTACCAGGCTCTCCCGGCCAAATTCCGCTTAGAATGGGGACCCATCTACTACAGAGGCCGCCTGGACGGCAGCGCCAAGGTGCTGATCGTGGGACAGGACCCGTCCGCCGACGAAAACCTGGCGCGTCGCGCCATGGTCGGCACCGCCGGCCAACGGGTACAGGGTTTTCTGCGCAAGCTGGGCCTGGACCGCTCCTACGTGATCGTCAACGCCAGCCTGTACAGCATCTACGGCCAGTTCGACTCGGAGATGGCCGGCTTCATGGACCAGGCCGCGGTGCGGGCCTGGCGCAATCAGCTGCTGGACCAACTCAAACATCCCGGCCTGCAGGCGGTGATCGGCTTTGGCAAGGCGGCGGCCAAGGTGCTGGACGATTGGCCCGGCGCCGCCTCCTTCAAAGCCGCGCAGCGGCTGTTTCAGCCGCAGCACCCCACCGCGCGCGCGCCAAGCGCGCTGCTCAAATCCTGGAACCAAACACTGGCCGCGCTGGCACCGCTGCTGAGCCCGGACCCCGGCGTCGCGCCGGACCCCTCGCCTTACGAGCTCACGGGCTTTCGCGATCAGGATCTGGCGCGGATTCCACCCTCGGATCTGCCCTTCGGCATGCCGGCCTGGCTGGGCCAGGGCGACATGGCCACGCGGGTGATCAAAGGTCAGGCCAAACTGAAAGCCCCGGCCGCCAACGCCTCCATCCTGTGGACGGCACAGGCGGACCTGGGCTGAAGCCGAAGGAAGAACAGAATGAAAAGCTTGGGATGGCTGCTGTGCGCCGCGCTGTTTCCGGCCTATGCCGGGGTGACGGTGACGCCGGGCGACGGCGAACACCTGGTGATCCGCGGCCGCCTGGTGCTGGCGGAACAAGAGAGCGACGGCCGGCTGGTACTGGCCGGCGATCGCATCGTCTGCGCCGGCGCGGACTGCGTCGAACCCGCCGGGGCCACGGTGCTGGAAGTGAGCGAGGGCTACGTCTTTCCCGGCTTCATCGACGCCCACAATCACGTGGCCTACAACGCCCTGCCCAAATGGGCGCCGCCCAAGCTCTACCAAAACCGCGGGCAATGGCAGCGCGCCGCCTCTTACAAAGCGTTCAAACGGCCCTACGATCAACTGAAGAAAAGCGGCCTGATCTGCGAAATGGTGAAATACGGCGAGGCCAAGGCCCTGATCAGCGGCGTCACCACCATCCAGGGATCGCCCGCCGGCCGCTGCCTGCAAGGATTGGTTCGCAACGCGGAGAACCCTCAATCCGGCTTGCCCGTCTCCTCCGCGCACGTCCGCACCTTCATCCTGGACGTCGGCGGCGCGCCCAAAATCGACTGGAACGCGACCAGCACCTTCCTGATCCACATCGCCGAAGGCGTGGACGCCGACGCGCTGGCGGAATTCGCCACGCTCAAAGCCAAGGGCCTGCTCGCCCCCGGCACCGCCGTCATCCACGGCACCGCCTTCGGCGACGAGGAGTTCCGTCAGATGGGCATGGCGGGCAGTAAGCTGATCTGGTCCCCACAAAGCAATCTGGCCTTGTACGGCCGCACCACCCGCGTCGACCTCGCCCTGCGCCACGGCGTGCCGGTTTCTCTGGGCGTGGATTGGAACCCCACCGGCAGCGATAATCTGTTCGACGAACTGCGCGTGGCGGAACGCGTCAATCAGCAGCAGTTCCAGGGCGCGATCCGGGAACGGGACTGGGTGGCCATGATCACCAGCCACCCGGCTCAGGCCTTGGCCTTGGACGACTACATCGGCGAGCTGCGCGCCGGCCTGAAGGCCGATGTCGTCATCCTGTCCAGCCGCGCCGCCACCTCCGGCCAGTCGCTGCTGGACGCCAGGCTGCGCGACGTGGCCGCGGTGCTGGTGGGCGGCCAGTTGCTATACGGCGACAACGACGCGATGACGGCGGCCGGCCTCGCCGATTGCGACGCTCTGACCGTGGACGGCGCGCCCAAGCGGCTCTGTGCACGAACCCCCAAGACGCCCAAGGGCGAGCAAGGGCTGGGCGACATTCGCGCCGCTCTGCTCAAGGTATACGCCGGCGTAGCGCCGCTAGCGCCGTGAGCGTCCACGCCGCGCCCTGCCTCATCCGCCGTTCAAGCCCTCCGCGCTTCGTGGCAACGTCGGTTCGGAGACGCGTCCGCATCCCTCTCCGCAGCCTCCTTCGATTTATTATCCGACGCTTGGAAACCCGAAGCCAGGCAACGGACATTCCATCCCTTCTTGCGAGTCCATATGCTATAAAACAGCAAAATATGATTCCTTCATAAACACGAAATCCGTTGATTGATGGAGCTTCGACGCATGCAGCAAACGCCCGCCTCCGGCAACGACGCATTCGAATTTCTATCCACGCTGCCGCCCAGCCGCGCTCAGCGCCGGATGGCGCTGGCCGCCATCGTGGTGTCTATGCTGGTGTTCGTCTGCGCGCTGCCTTTCGCCAAACTGCCCCTGCCCAAGGTGCCCGCCTTCATTCCCGCGTATCAGGCGGCGATGGCGGTGTGCGATCTGGTCACTGCGGCCCTGTTGTTCGGCCAATACGCGATCTTGCGCGCTCGCGCCTTATTGGCCTTGGCGACGGGCTATTTGTTCACCGCGCTGATGGCGATGGCGCATTCGCTGACCTTTCCCGGCGTGTTCGCTCCGGGCGGCCTGCTGGGCGCCGGGCCGCAAACCACGGCCTGGATGTATATGTTCTGGCATGGCGGCTTTCCGCTGATGGTGCTGGCTTACTCACTGCTGGCTCAAAGCAACGACGGCCCAAAGCGCTTTGCCAGCGCGCTGCCTGCGGTGCTGGGTTGCGTCGCGGGCTCGCTGGCGCTGATGCTGGCGCTGACCGCGCTGGCCACGCTGGGCCACCCTTGGTTTCCCCCCATCATGCAGGGCAGCCGCTACACGCCCATCATGTTCGGCGTGGTGTCCGCCGTTTGGGGCTTCAGCGCGCTGGCTTTGCTGCTCTTGCTGCGGCGCTGGAAGCGCACCTTGCTGGACGTCTGGCTGGCGGTCGTGATGACAGCCTGGCTGTGCGACATCGCCTTATCCGCCATGCTCAACGCCAGCCGCTTCGACCTGGGCTTTTACGCCGGCCGCGGCTACGGCCTGCTGTCCGCCAGCTTTGTGCTGATCATCCTGCTGCTGGAAAACGGCCTGCTCTACGCGCGCCTGGCGGACACCGCCGGGCAATTGCGCGTGGCCAAGCAACAGGCTGAGGACGCCACCCAAGCCAAGTCGATGTTCCTGGCCAATATGAGCCATGAAATCCGCACGCCGATGAACGCCATTATCGGCATGTCCTATCTGGCGCTGAAAACCAAGCTGACCGGGCAGCAGCGCGACTACGTCAGCAAAATCCACAACGCCGGCACCTCTCTGCTGGGCATCATCAACGACATTCTGGATTTTTCCAAAGTGGAAGCCGGCAAGCTGGAAATGGAAGCCGAACCGTTCTGGCTGGACGATGTGTTGGAGGCGGTATCCTCGCTGGTGGCGCAAAAAGCGACCGACAAATCTCTGGAATTACTGTTCGAAGTGAGCTCGGACGTGCCCAAAGGCCTGGTGGGCGACGCCTTGCGGCTCAGCCAAGTGCTGATCAATTTGAGCAACAACGCGATCAAGTTCACGGAAAAGGGCCAAGTGGCCATCATCATCAGCAGACTGGAACAAGTGGGCGACAAGGTCCATCTGCGTTTTTGCGTGCACGACACCGGCATCGGCATGAGCGAGGAACAAGCTGCGCGGCTATTCCAGCCGTTCAGCCAGGCGGACGGCTCCACCACGCGCCGCTTTGGCGGCACCGGCCTGGGCCTGACCATCGCCAAGCGGCTGGTGGAACTGATGGGGGGGGCGATCCGAGTAGAGTCCGCGCCCGGCTGGGGCAGCCTGTTCATGTTCAACGCCTGGCTGGGCGTGTCCTCCGCCGTGGACACCCGCCGCCAGGGCTTGCCCAGAGAGATCAAGGGCTTGCGCGTGCTGGTGGTGGACGACAACGCGTCGGCGCGGGACATCCTGTCCGACCAACTGCGGTCGCTGGGTTTTTTCGCTCACGTCTGCGCCTCCGGGCCGGAGGCCGTGGCCGCGATCGCCCAGGCCAATCTGGATCGGCCTTTCGACGCGGTTTTCGTGGACTGGATGATGCCGGGCATGAACGGGGTGGAAACCATCTCTCAGATTCGCAGCATCAGCCGCAGCATCAAGGTGGTCCTGGCCACCGCCTTTGGCCGCGACGACGTTCGCGCCCAAGGCGAGCTGAGCGGCTGCGACGCGGTCCTGATCAAGCCCGTCAGCCTGTCTTCTCTATACGACGTAGTACTGGCGATGTTCGGACCGCAGCGAGACCACGGCATGGTGGCGCTCACCGAGGAATTGCCGCGCTTGGACGGCGTACGCCTGCTGCTGGTGGAAGACAACCTGGTGAATCAACAAATCGCCGTGGAGCTGCTGGGCGACGCGGGCGCGCTGGTGACTTTGGCCAATCACGGCGGCGAAGCGCTGGCCCGTCTGGCCGCGATGGGGCCGCAGGGCTTCGACGCAGTGCTGATGGATGTGCAAATGCCGGTGCTGGACGGCATATCCGCTACCCGGCAAATCAAGGCCGATCCGCGATTTTCCTCCTTGCCTGTGCTGGCAATGACGGCAGACGCGCTGTCGGAAGAGCGGGAAGACTGCATGAACGCCGGCATGGACGACTACATCGCCAAGCCGATTGACCCGCATGCGATGTTCCAAACCCTGCTGCGCTGGGTCAAACCGATACCGCCGGGCGCGGAGCTCCGGCACGCCGTCTCGTCCGCGCTGGCGCTGCCGGACATCCCCGGCCTGGATCAACAGGCCGGCTTGAAACGCGTGGCGGGAAAACGCGAACTATACCTGCACCTGCTGCGCCAATTCGTCGCGGAAGAGGCCGACGCCGCCGCGCGGCTGTCCGCTGCGCTGGAAATCGGCGACTACGTCCAGGCCGAACGCACCGTGCATACGCTAAAAGGCGTCAGCGGCAATGTGGGTTGCGTGCAACTTCAGGATGCCGCCGCCGCGCTGGAGCGGGATTTGCGCGCGCGCGGCGCCGTCCGTCTGGCCCCGCTGGAACAAGCGTTGGAGCAGGTGATGACGGCGCTACGCGCCGGCCTGGAGGCGGAGGATCGTTTATCCGGCACCGGCGCGCCGAATGGGGATGCCCCGGCCGATCCGGCGCTGCTGCGGCGGTTGGCGGCCCTTCTGGCCGCCAGCGACGGCGACGCCCTGGAGCTCTTCCTGCAACAGGCGCCGGCCCTGCGCGCCCTGCTCGCCCCGAATGAATTCGCCGATTTCGAAAAAGCACTGAACCAGTTCGACTTCGTCAACGCTCTGACGCTGCTGCGCCACGCCGCGGCCGCCCAGCGCATCCCTTTGCCGGAGGACATAAGATGACGGACTCCGCCCTGGCCTCGCCGCGCCAGACCGTTCTGATCGTGGACGATACGCCGGAAAACCTCACTTTGCTTTACGGTTTGCTCAAAGATCACTACCGAACCCAAATCGCCAACAGCGGCGAACGCGCGCTGGAACTGCTGGAGGGCGAAACACTGCCGGACCTGCTGCTGCTGGATGTCATGATGCCCGGCATCGGCGGCTTTGAGACCTGCCGCCAAGTCAAAGCCAATCCGCGCACCGCGCGGATCCCGGTGATCTTTCTCACCTCGATGGGCGAAAACGAAAATGAACAGGCCGGCTTCGACGCCGGCGCGGTGGATTACATCATCAAACCCATCTCGCCCCCCATCGTGCTGGCCCGGGTCAAAACCCATCTGCGGCTCAAAGCCGCCGCGGACTTTCTGGAAGACAAGGCCGCTTTCCTGCAAAGCGAAGTGGAACGCCGCACCCACGAAGTGCAAGTCGTCCAGGACGTCACCATCCTCGCGCTGGCTTCGCTGGCGGAAACCCGCGACCATGAAACGGGCAACCATCTGCGCCGGACACAAAACTACGTTCTCGCCTTGTGCACTCAATTGCGCGGCCACCCGCGCTTTCAAGCCGCGCTGGAAGAAGAAACCATCCAAGAGCTGTTCAAATCCGCGCCCTTGCACGATATCGGCAAGGTGGGCATTCCGGACCATATCCTGCTCAAACCGGGCAAGTTGACGCCGGAAGAGTTCGAAATCATGAAAACCCACACCACCCTGGGGCGCGACACCATCGCCGCGGCGGAGAGACTGTTGAATTCTCCCAGCAGCTTTCTGCGTCACGCCAAGGAGATCGCTTACAGCCATCAGGAGAAATGGGACGGCAGCGGCTACCCTCAGGGCCTTGTCGGCGACGACATCCCCGTCTCCGCCCGCCTAATGGCGGTGGCGGACGTATACGACGCCTTGATTTCCCGCCGCGTCTACAAGCCTCCCTTCCCCCATGAACAGGCGGTCTCCATCATCCGCGAGGGCTGCGGCAGCCATTTCGACCCGGACATCATCGCCGCCTTCCTGACCATAACGGAAACGTTCCGCGCCATTGCCGAGCGCTATACCGACTAAGAACCTGTTTACGATCTGCTGCGCGTCGTGGAACGTTACACGACGAGTACCGCATTCAAAATGCTCATGTACCGTGTGTACACTCCGCTTTCTCAGCCGTTTTCGTCTTGTCTCGCTCTAGCTCTAGCTCTAGCTCTAGCTCTAGCTCGCGAGATCGTAAACAGGCTCCAAGAACTCGCAAAAACGCACCGCCATTCGCCCGACAATAAGAAAACAGTCCTTGTCGTTTATTCGACACGGACTGTTTTGCATTCAAACCAAAGCGCCATGGCCGCCATCAACGCTTTTCATTTACGGGAACGCCGCTTAGGAAAGCAGGGATTTAACGGTGCTGCTGGTTTTATGCTCCACCAGCAAGGGCTCCATGCTGTCTCTTTTAGTCACGTCCAGATCGTGCTTGGAAATGATTTCCTTCAATTGACAAGCCAATTCCGACATGCTGTACGAACCTGCCTCAATATCGATCAGCAGGCCATCCACCCGGCTGCGGCTCAAGCGGTTGCTTTTCCACTTTCGCTCAAAGCCCCCGGCGGCAGCCAAGCTGGACAAGGCGGCGGCGATTGAAGTCAGCACTGTGGAATAACCCTTGAGATCATAGCCTTGCACCTGCAGCAAGCCCCCCACCACCACGCTGCAAAGAATTGATCCGAAAATGGCCGTATGATGGGCGAAGCTCCAAAGCCGCTGACCTTTGCTAAACCAGTTTCGCCATCTCATGGCTTCCTGCCTGAGCGCCTCTTTATCCATCATATTTCCTCCTCGCTGAGAAGTACGCATTTGCGGCCAGTCATGAAGTCAACATAGTCAATCCAACTGAAGTTGCAAATATTGACGCGTAAAAAGCCCATTATTTTGAAATTGCCCCCCCGTCTTCAGCGCTTGATGGAAAACGCTTAAACACTAAAGTTTTCGGAAAGCTCCTTTCATACATGAAAATAGGATAATAGAAACCCGGAACGTCCCACTCCATTGCGCATCAATAAAACTACCAATCTAGACCACGGTCTTGATTTCCGATAGCCTGACTTCACCCTCTCTTGGAACCTGTTTACGATCTGCTGCGCGTTGTGGAGCGTTACACGGTGAGTACCGCTTCGAAATGCCCATGTACCACTCGACCATTCCGCTTTCTCAGCCGCAACGCCTTGTCTCGCTCTTGCTCGCGAGATCGTAAACACGTTCTTAAGGCACCGGCTTACTCAAGAAAAACGCTAAATCTGTTTCAAGCAGAGTCATATGACAAGCATCATCTCTCGCCGGTCTCGCCGTCCGCTCCTGACCCGACAGCGGTTGAATTCGTACAAAAAAGGCCGCGGAACTAGCCTTGGGCGCGCATTGTCTATATAATCTGAATTCTTATCTGGGGGCGACCTGGTTTCGACGAGGGTTGCGAAGCAGATGAGGGCATACCGGGATTTCAGTCACCCCGTAAAACACTGAGTTTATTTAGTCGCAAACGACGAAACTTACGCTCTGGCAGCCTAAGGGCTAGCTAGACACTACAACGGTTCGCAGATGGGCCGGGGGCGTCAAAACCCTGTAGTGTCACTTTACATCTGCTAGTGCTATGTCGGGTTACTTGGCATAGTGCGAAACAATAGGTAACTCGCCAAAGTCCAGCCTGTCCGTCGGCGTGGCAGCGGTTAAATCCAAATGACACGACTAAGTATGTAGAACTCACTGTAGAGGACTTTCGGACGCGGGTTCGATTCCCGCCGCCTCCACCACCAATTCTTAGCAAAATCAATTGCTTACG